>JAKBNS010000086.1 GCA_021830925.1 Pseudomonadota bacterium
GGTACGCTCATCGGCGGCCGCGCCGGGAACGTGCGGGTGGCCGACCACCAGGGCCAGGCCGCTCAGGCGCCGCAGGCGCTCGGCGAGCTCGCGCAGGGTCTGCGCCACCGCCTGCATGAAGGCCGGGCGCAGCAGCAGATCCTCGGGCGGATAGCCGGTCAGCGCCATCTCGGGGGTCAGCAGCACGCCGGCGCCGCCCGCGTGGGCCTGCTCGGCCAGCGCCTCGATGGCGCGGGCGTTGCCGGCGAGGTCGCCGACCGTGGGATCGAATTGGGCAATCGCGATGGAAAGGGGCATGGACAGGGATTTTCGCATCGACGTCGGACAAGGGCTGGAATCCATCGACGCCACGCGCTGGGACGCGCTGGCGGCGGCGACTCCGGGCACCACCATGTTCCAGCGCCATGCCTGGCTGGCGGCGCTGGAGCGAAGCGCCTGCGCGGTGCCCGAGACCGGCTGGCAGGCGCTGGTGCCCTGCCTCTACGACGCCTCGGGGGAACTGGCCGCGGCCTGCGTGGTCTATGCCAAGGGCCACTCGATGGGCGAGTACGTGTTCGACTGGGCCTGGGCCGACGCGCACGAGCGTTGCGGCCTGCCCTACTACCCCAAGCTGCTGCTGGCCACCCCCTTCACGCCGGTGCGCGGCGCCCGCCTGCTCGGGCGCGACGCCGCCGCGCGCGAAGCGCTGCTGCACGCGCTGCTCGACCTGGCGCGCCGCGCGCGGGTGTCCTCGCTGCACCTGCTGTTCCTCACCGACGAGGAGCGCGCCTGCTGCGAGGCGGCGGGCCTGATGACCCGCACCACCGTGCAATACCACTGGAGCCAGGCCACGCCGCCATGGCCCGACTTCGACGCCTTCGTCGGCGCGCTCAACCACGACAAGCGCAAGAAACTGCGCCAGGAGCGGCGCAAGGTGCGCGAAAGCGGCGTGGAACTTCGGCGCCTGCGCGGGCGGGCCATCGACGCGCCCGCCTGGGAACTGTTCATGCGCTGCTACGAGCAGACCTACGCCGAGCACGGCTCCATGCCCTACCTGAACCTGGACTTTTTCCGCCGCCTGGGCGAGGCCATGCCCGAGCACCTGCTGCTGATCGTCGCCAGCCTGCACGGCGAGGACATCGCCTGCTCGCTGATCCTGCTCGACCCCGCGCTGCGGCGCGCCTACGGGCGCTACTGGGGCGCGCTGCGCCACGTGCCGCTGCTGCACTTCGAGCTGTGCTACTACGAGCCGCTGCAGTTCTGCCTGGAACAGGGCTTCGAGGTGTTCGAGGGCGGCGCGCAGGGTAGCCACAAGATGGCGCGCGGCCTGCTGCCGGTGGAATGCAGCTCGGCCCACTGGGTGGCCGAGCCGCGCCTGCGCGCGGCCATCGCCGCCCATCTGGACCGCGAAGGCGAGATGATGAGCGAGCAGATCGACGAGTTGCGCCGGCACCTGCCGCTGCGTCGCGACACCGAGGCGCAGCCGCGTCCCCGGCGCGAGGAAATCATGTGAGGGCGCGCCGGCGCATCTGCAATTCGGCCTGCACGTGGCCCAGCAGCCCGGCGCAGGCCTGGTCCAGCAGGTCCAGCACGCGCTCGAACCCCTCGGCGCCGCCGTAGTACGGATCGGGCACTTCGTCGGTGCCGGCGCGGGGCGCGAAGCTCATCATCAGGCGCAACTTGTGCCGCAGCGGCTCCGGGCAGGCCTCGTGCAGCCATTGCAGGTTGTCGCGGTCCATCGCGACGATCAGATCGAAGCGCTCGAAATCGGCCGCCGCCACCTGACGTGCGCGCAGGCCCCCCAGGTCCACGCCGCGACGCTGGGCGTGGCGTTGCGCGCGCGCATCCGGAGGCTCGCCCGCGTGGTAGCCGTGGGTCCCCGCCGAGTCCACCTGCAGTTGCGCGTCCAGGCCCTGGCGCCGCGCCTCGGCGCGAAACAGCCCCTCGGCGCTGGGGGAGCGACAGATGTTGCCCATGCAGCAGAACAGCACGGCATAACGAGGGGATTCCACGGGCATCTGCGGTGGGCTCGAAGTTGCGGGAACCGTACTGTAGTGCCTCGCCGCCGGATGGGATGCCTCAGGCGTTGCGGGCGTCGAGGTCGTGGTCGTAGCCGGCGCCGAACACGCGCCGGCGCAACTCGGCGAGTTGATCGCGCACCCGCGCGGCCTGTTCGAACTCCAGGTTGCGCGCGTGCTCGACCATGCGCTTTTCCAGGCGCCGGATCTCGCGCGCCACGTCCTTCTCGTCCAGCGCATCCAGGCGCGCGTGCTCCTCGTCGGCTCGCGCCTGCGCGCGCGTGGCGCCGCCGGACTGGTCGAACACGCCGTCGATCAGCTCGCGCACCTCCTTGACGATGCCGCGCGGCGTGATGCCGTGCTCGCGGTTGTACTCGATCTGGCGCGCGCGCCGGCGCTCGGTCTCGCCGATGGCGCCGCGCATCGAGTCGGTGACGGCATCGGCGTACAGGATGGCCTTGCCGTGCACGTTGCGGGCCGCCCGCCCGATGGTCTGGATCAGCGAACGCTCGGAGCGCAGGAAGCCCTCCTTGTCGGCGTCCAGAATCGCGACCAGCGACACCTCCGGGATGTCCAGGCCCTCGCGCAGCAGGTTGATGCCCACCAGCACGTCGAACTGACCCAGGCGCAGGTCGCGCAGGATTTCCACCCGCTCCACGGTGTCGATGTCGGAGTGCAGGTAGCGCACCTTCACCCCGTTGTCGCCCAGGTATTCGGTGAGCTGTTCGGCCATGCGCTTGGTCAGCGTGGTCACCAGCACGCGCTCGCCCACGTCCACGCGCTCGCGGATCTGCCCCAGCAGATCGTCGACCTGGCTGGTCGCCGGACGCACCTCGATCTCGGGGTCGACCAGCCCGGTGGGACGCACCAGTTGCTCCACCACCTCGTCGGCGTGCTGCTGCTCGTACTGTGCCGGCGTGGCCGAGACGAACACCACCTGGCGCATCTTGCGCTCGAACTCCTCGAACTTCAGCGGACGGTTGTCCAGCGCGGACGGCAGCCGGAACCCGTATTCCACCAGGGTCTGCTTGCGCGCGCGATCGCCGTTGTACATGCCATTGAGCTGCCCGATGAGCACGTGGCTCTCGTCGAGGAACATCACGGCGTCGCGCGGCAGGTAATCCACCAGGGTCGGAGGGGGATCGCCCGGAGCAGCCCCGGACAGGTGACGGGTGTAGTTCTCGATGCCCTTGCAATGCCCGATCTCGCCGAGCATCTCCAGATCGAAGCGGGTGCGCTGCTCCAGGCGCTGCGCCTCCACGAGTTTTCCCATCGAACGCAGCTCCTTCAGGCGCTGGTGCAATTCCACCTCGATGGTCTTGACCGCCTCCACCACGCGCTCGCGCGGGGTCACGTAATGGCTGCCTGGGTACACGGTGAACCGCGGGATCTTCTGCCGCACCGCGCCGGTGAGCGGGTCGAACAGGCTGAGGGACTCGATCTCGTCGTCGAACAGTTCCACGCGCAGGGCCAGTTCGGCATGCTCGGCGGGGAACACGTCGATCTGGTCCCCGCGCACCCGAAAGCAGCCGCGCGAGAAATCGACGTCATTGCGCTGGTACTGCATGCGCACCAGCTGCGCGATCAGGTCGCGCTGGCCGAGGCGGTCTCCCGCGCGCATGGTCAGCACCATGGCGTGGTAGTCGGCGGGGTTGCCGATGCCGTAGATGGCGCTGACACTGGCCACGATCAGCACGTCGCGCCGTTCCAGCAGGCTCTTGGTCGCCGACAGGCGCATCTGCTCGATGTGCTCGTTGATCGCGCTGTCCTTCTCGATGAACAGATCGCGCTGCGGCACGTAGGCCTCGGGCTGGTAGTAGTCGTAGTAGCTGACGAAGTATTCCACCGCGTTGCGCGGGAAGAACTCCCGGAACTCGCTGTACAACTGCGCGGCCAGGGTCTTGTTGGGCGCGAACACGATCGCCGGGCGCCCCAGGCGCGCGATCACGTTGGCCATGGTGTAGGTCTTGCCCGAGCCCGTCACCCCCAGCAGGGTCTGGAAGCTCAGGCCGTCGCGCAGCCCCTGCACCAGCGCGTCGATGGCCGCCGGCTGATCTCCGGCCGGCGGATAGGGCTGATGCAGCTGGAACGGCGAGTCCTCGTAGCGCAACAGCTGCGGGGCATCGGATTCGGCAACGGCGAGACGGGGCATGGCGGCGGGAATCGGGACGGTCCACCGACACGGGCATCGCCGGCAGGCCTAAAATGCACATTTTGCGGCAAGCGCGATTTGCGCGTCCGGAGCCGTACCTGCTGTTAATCTGTCATGTTCCCAGCGTCTGTCGCAGCACTGCGAACGGGATGACCTTTGCGTCCGAGCGCGGGGCGGGATTGCCCATCCCACGCATCCTGGGCCTGCGGGCCCGATGGCGCCGAAACGCATTTTCATCACAACCGACCGAACACCCATGAGCGCTTCCTTGTTTACCGGCGTGGAGATGGCTCCGCGCGACCCGATCCTGGGGCTCAACGAGCAGTTCCAGTCCGACCCCAACCCCTCGAAGGTCAATCTGGGCGTCGGCGTCTACACCGACGAGAACGGCAAGCTGCCGCTGCTGGCCTGCGTCAAGGAGGCGGAGAACCTGATCGCCGAGAGCCCGAAGCCGCGCGGCTACCTGCCGATCGACGGCATCGTCGCCTACGACCAGGCGGTGCAGTCGCTGGTGTTCGGGGGCGACTCGGAGGTGGTGAAATCCGGTCGCGTGGTCACCGCGCAGGCCCTGGGCGGCACGGGCGCGCTGAAGATCGGTGCCGATTTCCTCAAGCGCCTGCAACCCGGCGCGAAGGTCCTGATCTCCGATCCGAGCTGGGAAAACCACCGCGCGCTGTTCGAGGCGGCCGGCTTCGAAGTGGGCACCTACCCCTACTACGACGCGGCCAACCGCCGCGTGGCCGTGCAGGGCATGCTCGACGCACTGGGGGCCGCGGCCCCCGGCACCATCGTCGTGCTGCACGCCTGCTGCCACAACCCGACCGGCTACGACCTGGCGCCGGCGCAATGGCAGCAGGTCATCGAGGCGGTGCGCGCGCGCGGCCTGGTGGCCTTCCTCGACATGGCCTATCAGGGCTTCGCCGAGGGCATCGCCGAGGACGGCGCGGTGATCGGACAGTTCGTCGCCGCGGGGCTGGACTTCTTCGTTTCCACCTCCTTCTCCAAGAGCTTCTCGCTGTACGGCGAACGCGTGGGCGCGCTGAGCATCGTCTGCTCCAGCCGCGACGAGGCACAACGCGTGCAGTCGCAGCTCAAGCGGGTGATCCGCACCAACTACTCCAACCCGCCGACCCACGGCGCGCAGGTGGTGACCATGGTGCTGTCGACGCCGGCGCTGCGCGCCCAGTGGGAGCAGGAACTGGGCAAGATGCGCGAGCGCATCCGCTCGATGCGCTCGGCGCTGGTCGATCGCCTGAAGGCCGCCGGCGTGCAGGGCGACCTGGGCTTCATCACCACCCAGCGCGGCATGTTCAGCTATTCCGGGCTGAACGCCTCGCAGATGGAGCGCCTGCGCAGCGAGTTCGGCATCTACGGGGTGTCGACCGGGCGCATCTGCGTGGCCGCGCTGAACCTCGGCAACATCGACTACGTGGCCAAGGCGATGGCCGCGGTGATGCATTGAACTAAACAATTTCCGGCCGGCACCCGGAGCCGTCGCGCCCCGGGTGCGCCCGGATGCCCTCGCGCCGCCGAAGTCCTACAATTGGTGCAGTGCATCAGCGGGGCTGTCGATGATTTACGACTGGTATGAATCTCAACGGGCGATCCTGAGCCCGCTGGCCGACTTCGCGCAGGCCGCGTCGAAGTTCTACACCAACCCGCTGTGGCCCCTGTCCCAGGCGCCCAGCATGCAGCGCGTGTCCGCCAGCTACGAGCTGATGCACCGCCTGCTCAAGAGCTACGAGAAGCCCGATTTCGACATCTCCTCGGTGCGCATCGGGGACCGCGACGTTGCGGTGCAGCAACAGGTGTCGCTGGACAAACCCTTCTGCCGCCTGCTGCGTTTCAAGCGCTTCAGCGACGATGCCGAGGTGCTGCGCGCGATGAAGGCCCAGCCCACGGTGCTGATCGTGGCGCCGCTGTCGGGCCACCACGCCACGCTGTTGCGCGACACGGTGCGCACGCTGCTGCGCAACCACAAGGTCTACATCACCGACTGGGTGGACGCGCGCATGGTGCCCACCGAGCACGGCACCTTCTCGCTCGACGACTACGTCGGCTACGTGCAGGACTTCATCCGGCACATCGGCCCCGACGTGCACGTCATGTCCGTATGCCAGCCCACGGTGCCGGTGCTCGGCGCGATCTCGCTGATGGCCTCGGCCGGCGAGCCCACGCCGCGCACCATGGTCATGATGGGAGGCCCGATCGACGCCAGGCATTCGCCGACCGCGGTCAACAACCTGGCGACGAACAAGAGCATCGAGTGGTTCGAGTCCAACGTGATCTATCGCGTGCCGGTGAACTATCCCGGCGCGGGGCGTCGCGTGTATCCGGGCTTCCTGCAGCACACCGGATTCATCGCGATGAATCCGGACCGCCACATGCAGTCGCACTACGACTATTTCCTGCAACTGGTGCGCGGCGACGACGACGACGCGGATGCCCACCGGCGCTTCTACGACGAGTACAACGCCGTGCTCGACATGGACGCCGACTACTACCTCGACACCATCCGCACCGTGTTCCAGGAATTCGCGCTGGTGCACGGCACCTGGACGGTGGGGGGCCGGCCGGTGCGCCCGCAGGACATCCGCGGCACCGCGCTGCTGACCATCGAGGGCGAACTCGACGACATTTCCGGCGCCGGCCAGACCCAGGCCGCGCATGACCTGTGCACGTCGATCCCGGCCTCCCAGCGCGCCCATTACACGGTGCCCGGTGCCGGCCACTACGGCATCTTCTCGGGGCGGCGCTGGCGCGAACTGGTGTACCCGCGCGTGACCGAGTTCATCGCCGCTCACCGCCTGGTCGCGGCGCCGGCGGCGGCAGCGCCCACGCCGATCAAGGCGCGGCGCCGCGCCTGAGTCCCGCGATGGGCCGTGACGCGCTCGCCGCCCGGTCGCTCCGGCCGGGATTCGCCGACGCTCCCGACGGCCCCTCCCGGCATGGCTGAGTCCCCGCTGTTGCGGGCCATCGACGAGGCCTTGCCGCAGACCCAGTGCCGGCGCTGCGGCTATGCCGACTGCAAGGCCTATGCGCGGGCGCTCACCGACGGCGAGGCGACGATCAACCGCTGCCCGCCCGGGGGAGCCGAAGGCGTTCGTCGCCTGGCGGCGATCACCGGGCAGACGCCACTGGCGCTGGATCCGCAGTGCGGAGAGGAAGCGCCCAGGCGCCTGGCGTGGATCGACGAATCCGCCTGCATCGGCTGCACCCTGTGCATCCAGGCCTGCCCGGTGGATGCCATCGCCGGCGCGCCGCGACGCATGCACACGGTGATCGCCGACTGGTGCACCGGCTGCGAGCTCTGCCTGCCGCCCTGCCCGACGGACTGCATCCGCCTGGTCGAGCAGCCGCTGCAGGCGCAGGCCACCGGATGGGACGCGTGGAGCCCGGAACAGGCGCAGCAGGCGCGGGAACGCTACGAACGGCGCTCACGCCGCCTCGAACACGAGCGCGCGGCGACCCAGGCCGCCCGCCCCCCGGTGGCGCCATCGTCGCGCGCCCCCGCGGAGCAGGCCGCACAGCAGCGCAAGCAGGCCATGGTGCGCGCGGCGCTGGAACGCGCGCGCGCGCGCCAGGCCTCGCGCGGCTGAAGCTGCGCTACGCTGGCGCGATGCCCAAGCCCCCCGTCGCGATGAAACCCGCCCAGGTCGAAACCCTGTTCGCGCGCCTGCAGGCCGCCGACCCGCACCCGGTCAGCGAACTCCACTACCGCAACCCCTTCGAGCTGCTGGTCGCGGTGGTGCTGTCGGCGCAGGCCACCGACGCCGGGGTGAACAAGGCCACGCCGGCCCTGTTCGCCGCCGCGCCCACGCCCCAGGCGATGGCGCGGCTGACAGAGGATCAGGTGGCGGAGTTGATTCGCACCATCGGGCTGTACCGAACCAAGGCGCGCAACGTGGTGGCGCTCAGCCGCGCGCTGGTGGAACAGCACCGGGGCGCGGTGCCCTCGTCGCGCGAAGCCCTGGAAGCCCTGCCCGGCGTCGGGCGCAAGACCGCCAACGTGGTGCTCAACGTCGCCTTCGGACAGCCCACGCTGGCCGTGGATACCCATGTGCTGCGTGTGGCCAACCGGCTGGGACTGGCCCGCTCGGACAAGCCGCTGGAAGTGGAAAAGGCGCTGCTGGCGCTGGTGCCCGCGGCCTACGCGCAGGACGCCCACCACTGGCTGATCCTGCACGGGCGCCACGTCTGCAAGGCCCGACAACCCGAATGCTGGCGCTGCGCGCTGATCGACCTGTGCCCCTACGAACCGAAAACCCCGCTGGCACGCGCGAAGGCGCCGGGGCGCGCCGCGAGCGCCTGAACCCCCGCGACAGCGAGCTCCGCGCGACAGACCCGCTGTCCGGCATGCGCGCGAAGCGCCGACAGGTGCTGCTGCTCGCCTGCGCGCTGCTCGCCGCGCCCGCGGCGCACGCCGCGGTGAGCGTGCGCGACGACGAGGGCCGCGAACTGCGCCTGGCGCGCCCCGCGCGCCGCATCGTCGCGCTGTCGCCGCAACTGGTCGAACTGAGCCTGGCCGCCGGCGCGGGCCCCTTCCTTGTCGGCACCATCGGCGGCGCCCGGCTACCCGCCTCGGTGCATGCGCTGCCGCGCGTGGGTGACGCCTTCGGGCTGAACCTGGAGGCCCTGGCCATGCTGCGACCCGATCTCGTGCTGGCGTGGCGCTCGGGCGTGGCACCGCGCCAGGCCGCGGCGCTGCGCCGCCTGGGCATTCCCGTGTACTGGAGCGATACGCGGCGCCTGCGCGACGTCGGCGAGACGGTGCTGCGCATCGGCGAAATGGCGGGCACCCTCGCCGTCGCGCGGATCTGGGCCGATGCCTACTTCCGCCGCCTGCACTCGCTGCGCGAGCACGCCCACGAGCTGCCACCGGTTCGCGTGTTCGTCCAGGTCTGGCCCGCGCCGCTGATGACCATCGGCGGCGGCCAGCTGATGGATCGCGCGCTCGCCCTGTGCGGCGGCACGAACGTGTTCGGGGAATTGCGCGCGCCCGCGGCACAGGTCAGCCGGGAGGCGGTGCTGGCCCGCGACCCCCAACTCATCGTGGCGGCCACGCCCGATACCCGCGCGCTGCAGGCCTGGCGTGGCTTCCCGCAGGTGTCGGCGGTGCGCCACGGGCGCCTGGTGCTGCTCGATCCCGACGGCCTGCCCCGCATGGGCACCGGCGCGATCGACGCCCTGCGGCAGCTGTGCCGCGCCATCGACCTCACGCGCCGCGACCTGCAGCGCTGAACGGCGGCGCATCGACCCTCATTCCCCCGCCACCCACAGATCGGCGTGGCCGGGTCGTTCGATGCGCTGCCAGGCGCAGCCGTAGGCTCGGCACAGCGTGTCCTCGCACAGCACTTGCGAGGCTTCCCCGGCCGTCCATGCACCGTCCGGCAGCAAGGCCAGCACATGCGTGGCCAGCGCCGCCACCCAGTTCAGGTCATGCGCGCTGAACACCAGCGCGCGCGCCGTGCCGGGCGCCACGTGCTCGCCCAGCAGGCGCGCCAGGCTGGCCTGGTGGCGGGGGTCCTGGAAGCTGACCGGCTCGTCCAGCAGCAGCAAGGCCGTGTCCTGCGCCAGCACCTGGGCCAGCGCGACACGCTGGCGTTCGCCGGAGGACAGCAACAGCAGCGAGCGCCGCGCCAGCGCCAGCGCATCCACCGCCTGCAGGCATTGCAGTGCGCGCTGCTCGTCGGGCTCGCGCTGGCCCAGCATCAGCGCATCCAGCACGCAGATGCCGAAGCGGTCGTGGGGCAAGGCCGGCATGTAGGCGCGCAGCCGGGCCTGGCGTGCCGGACCGATGCGCGCCAGGGTCTCGCCCGCCAGTTCGACGGTGGCGCCCTGCGGTTCGCGCAAACCGGCCAGCAGGCGCAGCAGCGTGGACTTGCCGGCGCCGTTGCGTCCGATCAGGGCCCAGCGCTGGCCGGGTCGCACCTGCAGCCGCAGCGCGCGCACCAGGCACAGCGCGCCCGCGCGGACCTGCGCGGCGTCCAGGCGCAGCATGACGGCGTCGCCCATCAGGCCTGCCCCCGCAGCAGCAGGGCGACGAACACCGGTGCGCCGACCAGCGCCGTGATCGCGCCGACCGGAAGCTCGTAGGGCATGGCCACGCCGCGCGCCAGCGCGTCCGCCCCGAGCAGCAAGGCGGCGCCGAGCAGCGGCGCCGCCCAGGCCTGCTGGCGCATGCGCTGCACGCCGCGCAGGCGCAGCAGGTGCGGCACCACGAGTCCGACGAAACCGATGGCCCCCGCCTGCGACACTGCCGCCGCGGTGGCCAGCGCCGCCACCAGCACCAGGCCCAGGCGCAGGCGC
>JAKBNS010000168.1 GCA_021830925.1 Pseudomonadota bacterium
GCCGGGCATCTTCGCCGTGGGCGACATCAACACCTACCCCGGCAAGAAAAAACTCATCCTCTCGGGCTTCCACGAAGCCGCGCTGGCCGCCTTCGGCGCCGCCCCCTACGTGTTCCCCGAGAAAAGAATCCACCTGCAGTACACCACCACCAGCCCCAAGCTGCACAAGGTGCTCGGGGTCGAAACCCCGGTGTTCGACTGAATCCGCGGGCTTTCCGGCGTGTTGCGGGGGCCCGTCGGGCAGCGCCCCGCGGCCGCCGTGGCGCATACTCCCGGGGCCATGCGTCGGGGAGCTCGAAATCGAAAATCCCTGTGCTACAGTGAAAAAATTTGCTGCAGCGCGCCGATCCCTGGACGCAACTGCCACAACCACCCGAAGCGACACATGAAAGCGGTCATTCTCGCCGGAGGCCTCGGAACCCGCATTTCCGAGGAAACCAGTCAACGCCCGAAGCCCATGATCGAGATCGGGGGCAAACCGATTCTCTGGCACATCATGAAAATCTATTCCGCCCACGGCGTGAACGATTTCGTGATCTGCTGCGGCTACAAGGGATACGTGATCAAGGAATACTTCGCCAACTACTTCCTGCACATGTCGGACGTGACCTTCGACATCGGCAACAACCGCATGGAAGTGCACCAGCGCAAGGCCGAGCCCTGGCGCGTGACCCTGGTGGACACCGGCGAGTCCACGCAGACCGGCGGACGCCTGAAGCGCGTCGCGGAGTACGTGCAGGGCGAGGATTTCTGCATGACCTACGGCGATGGCGTGGGCAACATCGACATCACCGCCTCCATCGCATTCCACCGCAGCCACGGCGGTCTGGCCACCATGACCGCGACCCAGCCTCCCGGACGCTTCGGCGCCCTGGACCTGGAGGGAAACACCGTGCAGCGCTTCCTGGAGAAGCCTCATGGTGAAGCCGGATGGATCAACGGGGGTTTTTTCGTGCTTTCCCCGAAGGTGATCGACTACATCGAAGGCGACGACATGCCGTGGGAGCGCGCCCCGCTGGAGCGACTGGCCGTCGAACGCAAGCTGCAGGCCTACTTCCACAACGGATTCTGGCAGCCGATGGATACGCTGCGCGACAAGAACCACCTGGAGTCGCTCTGGTCGAGCGGCAACGCGCCGTGGAAAGTCTGGAAGTAAGCGAGCAGTTCTGGCGAGGGCGCAAGGTCTTCGTCACCGGCCATACCGGATTCAAGGGTTCGTGGATCAGCCTGTGGCTGCAGGCCCTGGGAGCCGAGGTCAGCGGCTACGCGCTGGAAGCGCCCACGAAGCCCAGCCTGTTCGAGCAGGCCCGCGTGGCCGAGGGTATGCGCTCGTTCATCGGCGACGTGCGCGACCTCCCGACCCTGCGCGCAGAGATGCAACGCAGCCAGCCGGAAGTCGTGATCCACATGGCCGCGCAGCCGCTGGTGCTGTATTCCTACGCGAATCCGGTGGAGACGTATTCGACCAACGTGATGGGAACCGTGCACCTGCTCGAGGCCGTGCGCGCGTGCCCGTCGGTGCGCGCGGTCGTGGTGGTCACCAGCGACAAGTGCTACGAAAACCAGGAGTGGCTTTGGGGCTACCGCGAGAGCGAGCCCATGGGAGGCCACGACCCCTACAGCAACAGCAAGGGCTGCGCGGAACTGGTCACCTCGGCCTATCGGCGCTCCTTTTTCTCGCGGCCCGCCGAGCAAGGCGGGGCGGTGGCGGTGGCGTCGGCCCGCGCCGGCAACGTGATCGGCGGCGGCGACTGGGCCATGGATCGCCTGATTCCCGACATGATCCGCGCCTTCGGCGCGGGGCAGGCCGTGCGCATCCGCCACCCGAACGCGGTACGCCCCTGGCAGCATGTGCTGGAACCGCTGTCGGGCTATCTGCACCTGGCGCGCGGCCTGCTCGAACAAGGCACGACCCACGCCGAGGGCTGGAATTTCGGCCCCGGGGAGGATGACGCACGCCCGGTGCGCTGGCTGGTCGAGCAATTGGTCGCCCAATGGCCCGGGGGCGCCTGCTGGGAGCTCGATCCGCAGGCCCAGCTGCACGAGGCCGCATCCCTCAAGCTCGACTGCTCCAAGGCGCGGGCGCGCCTCGGCTGGCGTCCACGCTGGGACCTGGGCACGGCGCTGGAGCGCATCGTGCGCTGGCACGCCGAGCAGGCTCGCGGCGGCGACATGCGCGCATTCACACTACATCAAATCAAGGAATACCAGACATGGACAAGCTGAGTCCGGTGGAAATCGTGCAGGGCGACAAGCAGCGTCTGCGGAAGGAAATCCTGCAACTGGTCGACCGCTACGCCGAACTGGAATTCGCGCCCCGCGGCTTCACGCCGGGTCAGTCCGTGGTGCCGCCCTCGGGCAAGGTGATCGGCGCGCCCGAGTTGCGCAACATGGTCGAGGCCTCTCTCGACGGCTGGCTGACCACGGGGCGCTTCAACGACATGTTCGAGGCGCGCCTGGCCGAGTTCCTGGGCGTGCGCCACGTATCCACCGTGAACTCCGGCTCCTCGGCCAACCTGGTGGCCTTCTCGGCCTTGACCTCGCCCAAGCTCGGCGAG
>JAKBNS010000034.1 GCA_021830925.1 Pseudomonadota bacterium
CGCGAGGTCGCATCCCCCGCCGTGTGCTCGATGTTCCGCACCTTCCAGGGCTGGACCGCGCTGACCCGCCAGGGGCCCGGCGACGGCACGCTGCAACTGGTGCCCATCGCCAACTCCATGGCCTACATCCTGCTGCGCGCGCTGCAGGACGACGTGGCCGAGGACGACCTGTGCGGCGCGCAGCCGGGGCGGGCGCTGTGCATCGACCCGCGCTGGCACGCGCCGCTGTTCGACGCAGTGTCCTCGATCCCCGTGATGGAGCCGGGGGACGCGGTGTTCTGGCACTGCGACCTGATCCACGCGGTGGAGGACGCGCATCGCGGAACCGGCTACAGCAACGTCATGTACATCGCGGCCACGCCGGGCTGCGCGAAGAACGACGAGTACCTGCGACGCCAGCTGCCTGCCTTCCTGGAAGGGCGCAGCCCGCCGGATTTTCCGGCCGACGATTTCGAGACCGACTTCGTGGGGCGCGCCGGCGTGGACATGCTCAGTCCCCTTGGGCGTGAGCAACTGGGACTCGACCCGCGGGCGAGCGAGGAGGCCGCAAAGGAGTGATTTCAGGGTTTTCCCCGTGCGGGTTTTCCATTTATACATCGCATTGATTTATTTAATGCGGAGGGCAACAATGGCGCCGTTCCCGGATGCAACCACGAGCGCATCCGGGAGCATCGACGCCAGTGCCGGCATTCGAGGCACGCCATTCCACAAGCCCAGAGCACGAGGAGACAAACCATGAAATTCCGCAATGCCGCGCTGATCGCGGCGCTTGCCGCGGTCGCCGGCGCCAGCCAGGCGGCCGAGCCGGTGATCGGCCTGATCACCAAGACCGACACCAACCCCTATTTCGTGACCATGCAGAAAGGCGCGAAGCAGGAGGCGACGAAGCTGGGCGCCAAGCTGCTCACCGCTGCCGGGCGCTTCGACGGGGACAACTCCAGCCAGGTCACCGCGCTGGAGAACATGACCGCCGCCGGGGCCAAGACCATCCTGATCACCCCGGGGGATTCCAAGGCCATCGTGCCGACCATCGAGAAGGTGCGCAAGCAGGGCGTGATGGTCATCGCGCTGGACAGCCCGACCGAACCGGCCAGCGCGGTCAACGCGCTGTACGCGACCGATAATTACCAGGCCGGCGAACTCATCGGCGAGTACGCGGCCAAGGTCATGAAGGGCAAGAAGCCGGTGATCGCCACGCTGGACCTGTTCCCCGGCAGCCCGGTGGGCGCGCAGCGCCACAACGGTTTCATGAAGGGCTTCGGGCTGGCGGCGGCGCCGGCGTCGAGCAATGAGTTGTCCAAGTCCTCCGAGATCGTCTGCAGCGCCGATTCCGACGGCGACCAGGCCAAGGGCCAGACCGCGATGCAGAACTGCCTGCAGAAGAACCCGAACATCAACCTGGTCTACGCCATCAACGAGCCGGCCGCCGCGGGCGCCTACCAGGCGCTCAAGCAGGCCGGACGCGAGAAGGGCGTGGCCATCGTGGCCATCGACGGCGGCTGCAAGGGCGTCGAGGAAGTGCAGCAGGGCATCATCACGGCCACCGCGCAGCAGTATCCGCTGAAGATGGCCGCGCTCGGGGTGAAGGCCGGCGTGGAGTACGCCAAGACGGGCAAGATGGTCTCCGGCTATCACAACACCGGAGTGAACCTGATCACCGACAAGCCGATCGCCGGCGTGGAAAGCCAAGGCACCAAGTTCGGCATGCGCATGTGCTGGGGCAACCGCTGAGCTGACTCTCCGGGGCCGTGACCCGCACGGCCCCGGGCGACGCCGACCCGATCCATCATCCGGCGCCCGCGGGCGCCGTGCGGAGACTACCGCCGTGAATGCCGTCTCGATTCCCCAGCCCGCGCGGCTGCACCTGAACTGGGCCTCCCTGGGCCCGCTGGCCGCACTGGTGCTGGCCTGCGCCTTCTTCTCCACGCAAAGCGACCGCTTCCTGCACCTGCAGAACTTCGCGCTGATCCTGCAGCAGGTGATGGTGGTCGGCACCATGGCCATCGGCCAGACCCTGATCATCCTGACCGCCGGCATCGACCTGAGCTGCGGCGCCATCATGGCACTGGCCAACGTGGTGATCGCCAAGCTCGCCGTCACGCTGGGCTGGAACCCCTATCTCGCGGTGCTGGCCGGGGTCGGCCTGGCCGCGGCCATCGGCCTGGCCAACGGCTTGCTGGTGACCAAGGCGCGCCTGCCGTCGTTCATCGTCACCCTGGGCACCCTGAACATCGCCTTCGCCGCCACGCAGATCTATTCCGGCGCGCAGACCATCACCGGACTGCCGGCGCCGATCACCGCGCTGGGCAACCCGCTGATGATCGCCGGGGCCCCGGTGCTGTGGGGCTCGCTGATCATGCTGGCGCTGTACCTGCTGGCCTGGCTGGGCTTGCGCGAGACGGCGCCGGGACGGCACTTGTACGCGGTGGGCAACAGCCCCGAGGCCGCGCGCCTGAGTGGCATTTCCGTGCACCGCGTGCTGCTCGGCGTGTACACCACGGCGGGGGCCCTGTACGGCATCGCGGCGCTGCTTTCGCTGGCGCGCACCGGTGTGGGAGACCCACAGGCCGGGCAGGTGGACAATCTGGCCGCCATTACCGCCGTGGTGCTGGGCGGCACCAGCCTGTTCGGCGGCCGCGGGCCGGTGCTGGGTACGCTGGTGGGGGCGCTGATCGTCGGCGTGTTCCGCAACGGCCTGACCCTGATGGGCGTGGAGTCGGTCTACCAGATGCTGATCACCGGGATCCTGGTGCTGCTGGCGGTGGCCACGGATCAATTCGTGCACAGGAAGGGCTGAGATCATGAACGCACTCACGCAGGAAGCTTCCATGCGCCAAGCCGCGCCCCCGGCGGGAGCGGCCGGCGCAGCCGACGGCGGCGTCGCCGGAGTCACCGGAGTCGCGCGCCCGGTGCTCGAGGCGCGCGGCCTGACCAAGCGCTACGGCCAGGTGACCGCGCTGCAAGGCACGGATTTCGAGTTGCGCGAAGGCGAGATCCTCGCGGTCATCGGCGACAACGGCGCCGGCAAGTCCTCGTTGATCAAGGCGCTGTCGGGCGCGATCATCCCCGACGAGGGGGAGATGTTCCTGGACGGTGCGCCGGTGCGCTTTCGCTCTCCCCTGGACGCTCGGCGCCAGGGCATCGAGACCGTCTACCAGGACCTCGCGGTGGCACCGGCCATGACCATCGCCGAGAATCTGTTCCTCGGGCGCGAGATGTTGCGTGCGGGACGCCTGGGCCGTTGGCTGCGCCTGATCGACAAGCGGCGCATGCTGGCCGAGGCGCAGTCGCACATGGCGAACCTGAAAATCGGCTTGCGTTCGCTGAGCCAGCCGGTCGAGACCCTGTCCGGCGGCCAGCGCCAGGGCGTGGCGGTGGCGCGCAGCGCCGCCTTCGCGCGCCACGTGGTGATCATGGACGAACCCACCGCCGCGCTGGGGGTCAAGGAAGGCAACATGGTGCTGGAGCTGATCCGCAAGGTGCGCGAGCGCGGCCTGCCGGTGATCATCATCAGCCACAACATGCCCCATGTGTTCGAGATCGCCGACCGCATCCATATCCAGCGTCTCGGGCGCCGCGCCGCGGTGGTGGACCCGAAGCGCATCGGCATGAGCGACGCCGTCGCGGTGATGACCGGCGCCATGCAACCCGAGCAACTCCCGGCCGAATGCCTGGCCTGAGCCACGACGTGCCATGCTGAAGAACATCCATCCCCTGCTGACTCCCGAACTGCTCAAGGTGCTGGCCGAAATGGGCCACGGCGACGAGATCGCGGTGGTCGACGCCAACTTCACCGCCGCTTCGCTGGCGGCCGCGCACGGCCGCGTGCTGCGCCTGTCGGGAGCCGGCCTCGTGGCCGCCTGCGACGCGGTGCTGTCGCTGCTGCCGCTGGACGTCGACGATCCCGGCCCGGTTGCGTTCATGCAGCATGGCGCCATGCCCGCGGGCCAGCCCTCGCCGCTGCAGGCGCGGGTGATCGATGCGGTGCAACGGGTGGGTGGCGTGCCGGCGCGCGCCTGCGAGGCCATGGAACGCTTCGCCTTCTACGAACGCGTGCGCCGAGCCTGGGCCATCGTGCAGACCTCGGAGGCGCAGCCGTTCGGCAACTTCCTGTTCAAGAAGGGCGTGATCCTGGCGCAGCAGGCATGAGCGCACCGCACGGCCGATCCGAAGGGGCGCTCCACTCCCTCGGGGAGTCGAGCGTAGCGAGGAGGGTGGTCCCATGAACACGGCTTCCTCCGGCGAGCCGCCGAGTCGGGACGAGGCTCCGCGCGGCGACGCGGCGCCTGGGCGCGCGCGGGCCTGGGCGCGCGGCTCGAACCACGTCGGCATGCGCCAGTTCAACGAGCGCGTCGTGTTGCAGGCCATCCGCGTGCAGGGCAGCTGTTCCAAGGCGGAGATCGCGCGCAGGACCCACCTGACGGCGCAGACCGTGCAGCAGATCATCGGCCGGCTGGAAGCCGACGGGCTGGTGGTCAAGCAGGGCAGGGTGCGCGGGCGCATCGGCCAGCCCTCGGTGCCCATGGCCCTGAACGCCGACGGCGCCTACGCCATCGGCCTGACCATCGGCCGGCGCAACGCCGAGGTGCTGCTGGTGGATTTTTGCGCCAAGGTGCGACGTCGCCTGAACGTGGAGTACGCCTTCCCCGACCCGGACACGCTGTTCCAGCGCATCGAGGACATGGTGTCCAGCCTGCTCGACGAACTCGGCCCGGTGCAATCCCAGCTGCTGTGCGGCATCGGCGTGGCCGCGCCGCTGTCGCTGGAAGCCTGGCAGGGGCTGCTGGGCTTCGAGTCGCAGGCGCGGGCCTGGCAGGGCATCGACATCCGCGCCCGCGTGGAGCAGATGTCCGGCATGCCGGTGCGTTTCATCAAGGACACCAGCGCGGCCTGCGTGGCCGAGCTGGTGGTCGGGCGCGGCCACGACACGCGCGACTTCCTGTACCTGTTCATGGACACCTTCATCGGCGGCGGCCTGGTGCTCAACAACCAGCTGCACGTGGGCCTGCACGGCAATGCCGGCGCGGTGGGCTCGCTGCCGCTGCGCCTGGCCGTGCCCGGGCAGTCCGAGCGCCCCGCGCAATTGCTCGGCGTGGCCTCGATGCACCAGTTGCAGGCCGCCTATCGGCAGGCCGGGCTGGACCCGCTGGCCTGGCGCGACCAGCGTGCGCTGCAGGCGCCGTGGCACGAACACACCCAGCGCTGGATGGAATCGGCCGCCGACGCCATCGCGCTGGCCATCCACAACGTCAGCTGCCTGCTCGACATCGACAACGTGATCATGGACGGCTCCTTCAGCGAGCCCCTGCGGGATGCGCTGCTGGCACGACTTCCCGGGGCGATGGACGGCTACGACTGGCAGGGGGTGGTGCGTCCGCGCATCCACGCCGGCGCGGTCGGCGCCGATGCGCGCGCGCTGGGCGCCGCGCTCTTGCCCCTGTACGCCGAGTTCATGCCCAGCCCCGAACTTTTCCTGAAAGCGCTACGCTGACGGCTGCGCTTCGCATCGATTTTTCCATTGCCCCATGACCGTTCAATTCCCCAACTACCAGGCCGATCCGCAACGCTACGACGGGCGCATGCCCATGCGCCGGTGCGGACGCAGCGGGCTGCAACTGCCGCTGCTGTCGCTGGGCCTGTGGCACAACTTCGGCGACTCCTCGTCGCTGCAGAACCAGCGCGAGATGCTGCGCACGGCCTTCGACCTGGGCATCACCCATTTCGACCTGGCCAACAACTACGGCCCTCCCTACGGCAGCGCCGAGTCCAACTTCGGCGAACTGCTGCGCCGGGACTTCCGTCCCTATCGGGATGAGCTGATCATCTCCACCAAGGCCGGTTGGGACATGTGGCCCGGCCCCTACGGCCAGGGGGGAGGCTCGCGCAAGTACGTGCTGGCCAGCCTCGACCAGAGTCTGGCGCGCATGGGCCTGGACTACGTGGACATCTTCTACTCCCATCGCTTCGACGCCCACACGCCGCTGGAGGAAACCGCCGGCGCGCTGGCCACCGCGGTGCATAGCGGACGCGCGCTGTACGTCGGGATCTCCTCCTACTCGCCGGCTTCGACGCGCAAGATGGCCGCGCTGCTCGCCGAGCACAAGGTGCCGCTGCTGATCCATCAGCCGTCCTACAACCTGCTCAATCGCTGGATCGAGCCCGAGTTGCTCGGCACCCTGGACGATGTGGGCGCCGGCTGCATCACCTTCACCGCGCTGGCCCAGGGCCTGCTGACCGGCAAGTACCTCGAAGGCACGCCGCGCGACGCGCGCGTGCATCGCCCGGGCGGCGCCACGCTGCGTGCCGAGCACCTGAGCCCCGAGAACATCGCTCGCGTGCGCGCGCTCGACGCCATCGCGCGCCGGCGCGGCCAGTCGCTGGCGCAGATGGCGCTGGCCTGGGTGTTGCGCGATCGCCGCGTGAGTTCCACGCTGATCGGCGCCAGCCGCGCCGAGCAGATCGTGGAGAACGTCGCCGCCTTGCGCAACCTGGATTTCTCGCCCGAGGAGCTGGCCGAGATCGACCGCCACGCCCAGGAGGGCGGGGTGGATCTGTGGCGCGCGCCGTCGACCGATCAGGCGTTGTGAACAAGGTCCGGCGGGCGGTGTATCCGGCGCGCGACACCCTCACTTGCGCTTCGCCGAAAAGCCGGGCAGATCCGTAGAATCCCTGATATTCCCACGTCTTGCCGCGCACGCGCGCGGTCGGTCGAAATGCGCATCGAGCTGTCTGTTCTCATCGGCACCGTGGCTGCCAGCCTGACCACACTGTCGTTCGTTCCGCAGGCCGTGCGCACCTTTCGCACCCGCGACGTGGGTGGCATCTCGCTGTGGGCCTACGTCATGTTCTGCACCGGCGTGGCGCTATGGGTGCTGTACGGGATCTACCTGGCCTCGCTGCCGGTGATCCTGGCCAATGTGGTCACGCTGGCCCTGGCGCTGGGCATCCTGGGCATGCGCGTGCGCTTCGCGCTGCGTGCGCGACCGCGCGCCGGCCGACCCGACGTGGCGCTCTGAACCCCCTCGCGGCGGACCTCGGCCCGCTCAACCCGGCAGGTGCAGCAGTCCGGCCTGCTGCAGCAGCGCGACCCAGACGATGAGCGTGGCGAAAGCCGCCGCGGTGGCCAGCAGCACCGTGGCCGAGCACAGACCGTGCAGGTCGCGCAGACGGCCGATCACCGGATAGGAACTCAGCATGGGCATCGCCGCCATCAGCACTCCGGCGGCGGCCAGCCCGTTCGGCTGGGGACGCAGGCACAGCATGGCCAGCAGCACCAGCAGGGGGTGACCGAACAGCTTGGCCAGGCCGATCGCGCCGGCCGGCACCAGGCTGCGCCGCAAGGCCGTGCCTGCCAGCGAGCCTCCCAGGAAGAACAGCGCGGCGGGCGCCGAAGCGTGCGCCAGCAGCCCGATCGCATCGTGCACGGGCCGCGGGGTCCGCAGGCGCAGCGCCTGCAGCAGCAAGGCCAGCGCGATGGCCGCCAGCACCTGGTTGCGCCCCAGCGCGCGCAAGGTCCCGAGCAGCAGGCGCCAGCGGCTGCCCGCCGGCTGCTCCCCTTGCCCCTTGGGTTGGGCGAGGCTCAGGCACAGGGGCAGCATCAGGCTGTTCTCGACCACCACGGTGAGTGCCAGCGCCAGCGAGGCGATCGGCCCGAGCAGCTGATGCAGGATGGGAAAGCCCATGAAGGCGCTGTTGGAGCAGGAAACGCCCAGGGCCAGCACCGCCGCGTCGCCGCGCGGCAGGTCGCGCCAGCGCCGGGCGAACAGCAGGACCAGTCCGAACATGCCCAGCGATCCCAGCGCGTAGGCCGCCAGGTAGCGCGCGTCGAGCAGGTCGCGCAGGGGGAATTCCGACACCGCCGAGAAGATGAGTGCCGGCAGACACACGCGCAGCACGAAGGCGGCCAGGCCGTCGAGGCTCGCGCCGCCGAGGTAGCCGGCGCGAACCGCCAGCCAGCCGGCGGCGATGAGCAGGAACAGCGGCGCGCTGGTGTGCGCGATGGTGGCGGCCAGGCTCATCGCGCGCGGCAGGCCCGGCGCGTGGGCTCAGCCCGCATCGTCGACGCGCAGGCTGAGCAGCATGCGGCGTGCGCTGGCCTCGTTGGTGGCGCAGGCCACGTCGTGCACGTCGCAGGCGCGCAACAACGCGGTGATGTCGGGCTCGTGGGGCTGCGCCGTCATCGGGTCGCGCAGGAAGATCACCATGTCGATCTCGCCCTGCGCAAGGCGCGCGCCGATCTGCAAGTCTCCGCCCAGCGGACCGCTGCGCAGGCACTCCACGTCCAGTCCGACCTGCTCGTGCAGACGCGAGCCGGTGGTGCCGGTGGCGACCAGGCGGTGCGGTGCGAGCAGCGAGGCGTACTCGCGTGCCAGGCGGATCATGGTGTCTTTCTTGGCGTCGTGGGCGATCAGGGCGATGTTCATCGGAAGCAGGGCGCGAAAGGCGGGCGGACAGTCCCGGACATGGGGCGATGATGCAACAGTCTGGGATGTGAAAACATGTAGTTAAGTATCATCATAACAACATCCCCTCTTCCATCCGCAGAACGAAACGCGGCTCCGTTGCTGCCAAAACGGCTGAAAAGTAAGGGAAAATGCGACTATTTCAAGTTGTAAATGTTGCTCTTAGGGAAAACACGAGCAGTCGTGTTTCGTAGTATTGCTACATTGTCTCCATCCGGCAACGAAGTCCGCTGACACGGGCAGAAACCGGATCCACGCGCGGTGCAGGGGTGCGAAGGGGCCCCGCTGCGTCGCTCAAAACTCGCCGACAACTCTCTGGCAAAGGAGACAACACAATGCAATCCCTGAGGAGACTTCAACTCACCGCGATGGGCGCGGCGCTGGCCGCGGCTTTCGGCATGAGCCTGCCCGCGCATGCGGACACCTTCGGCTTCAACGGTTATTTCCGTGCCGGCCCCGGCACGACCAGCAGCAGTTCCAACGGCGGTTCGGCACGTCAGTGCTACAACCTCCCGGGCGTCGACGCCGGTCACTATCGTCTGGGCAACGAGTGCAACTTCTACGGTGAATTCGGCTTCAACGATTACGGCAGCGTGGGTACGGCCAAGTACCACAACGAGGTCATGATCAACGAATACAGCCCGGGCACCGACATCGGTACCTCGAGTTCGAGCTTCGAACAGATGTACGGCTCGGTCAGCGGCGTGGACTTCGCCCCCGAAGTGCACTTCTGGGCTGGCAAGCGCTTCTACGGTCGTGCCAACATCGACATGCTCGACCACTTCTTCGTGCGCATGGACGGTGTCGGCGGCGGCGCGGACCACATCACGCTGGGCAACAGCGGTGCCACCCTGGGTCTGGCCTACTTCGGCTCGGATTCCTACGCCGGCTTCGGCGACGGCGGCAACGACCTGTCCACCAAGTCGGGCCGTCGCTTCAACGTCGACGTGATGTCCATCCCGGTCAATCAGGGCGGCACGCTGCGCATCACCGGCACGCTGACCAAGAGCAACGCGGTGGGCGGCACCAGCGGCGACGCCATCAGCTTCCAGCACAACCAGAAGCTGCCGCAGATCGGCGGCGGCAACGTGCTGTGGCTGCAATACGCGCGTGGCTCGGCCTCGCTGGCCCAGAACTTCGGCTCCGCGAATTCGCCGAGCAGCGCCGCGGCATGGCGCATCGCCGATGCGCTGGACTGGCAAGCGGGTCGCTTCGGCGGCCAGGGCAACCTGGTCTACGGACACCACGACGCCGGCAGCAACAACGACACCACGGCCTACGCGAACGGACTGGTGGCCTACACCAACACCTCGATCGGCGCGCGTTTCACCTATGCGCTCACGGGCAACCTGCGGGTCATCGGTCAGTTCGGTCACATGACCAAGAAGCCTGACGGCAACCCGACCGAGACTCTGAACATCGAGACCATCGGCCTGGGCATCGTGCCCGATGCGTACAAGTACTACTCGCGTCCTGAAATCCGCCTGTATTACACGCACGCTTCGTGGAACGACGCCGCCGCGCTGGATCCGGCCAACTCCGGATACAACGGCGACAACGGTCTGCCCGGCTACAGCACCACGGGTGTCGCCGGTTCGACCAGCGGCAACAGCATCGGTCTGCAGGTCGAGGCCTGGTTCTAAATCTTCTGCAAGGCAGTACCGGAATCCGGTGGCGTGGGGACGACGCCGGATTCCCGCCAGAGTTGTGTTTTTGACGAGAGCGTGGAGATGCGTCGAACAGTTTTCCAGGGTTGGGTTCGATGATCTGGTTGGCTCTTGGGCCGGCATGTTCGCGATGATCCATGCCGGCCTTTTTTCCTTTTTGTTTCCGGGCCT
>JAKBNS010000132.1 GCA_021830925.1 Pseudomonadota bacterium
CCTGGTCCCACTCGTCGAAGTCGAGGTTGCTGGTAACGATGGTGGCGGCCTGCTCGTAGCGCTCGGCGATGAGGTCGTGCAGGTCCTCGTCGGCGGGGGCGCGCAACGGCTTGAGGCCGAAGTCGTCGATGATGAGCAGCGGCACCCTTGCCAGAGTGGCGAGCTTGCGCTCGTAGGCGCCGGTAGCGCGCGCGGCGTTCAGGGTCTGCGTCAGCCCGGCGCAGGTGGCGAACACGACGTCGGCGCCCTGGCGCACGGCGCAGTGGCCCAGCGCCTGGGCCAGGTGGCTCTTGCCCACGCCGCTGGGGCCGACGATGAGCACCGGGGCCTTCTCCTGCAGGTAGCGCCCGCTGGCCAGGTCATGCACGAGCTGGCGGTTGAGCTTGGGGAGGCGGTCGAAGTCGAACTGCTCCAGGGTCTTGTTGGTGCGGAACTGGGCGCGACGCAGCCGCATGGAGAACTTCTTGTTCTCGCGCCGGGCGACCTCGTCACCGATGAGCAGGGCAAGGAACTCGGTGTAGGCCAGCTTGCCGTCGATGGCCTGGCGGTTGCGCGCTTCGAGCGAGTCGAGGATGCCTGAGAGGCGTAGCTGCTTGAGCTGGGGGGCCAGCTCGGGGATGGGGTTGAGGTTCATGCAAGGGTTCCTGGTTGCGCAGCCGCGGCTGGGAGAGCGCCGGGTGCGGGCCGCGGCTGCGGCCGCCGCGCCGACGGCGTGAGATCAGTGCAGACTGGGCGGCTCGAACAGCTCGGCAGCCGAGCGCACGAAGCGCGCGCTGCGGTACGCGCTCGGGGTGTGGGTCTCGATGGGCGGCTGCTGGTCGGCGCCGGTGGCCAGGATGGTCTTGACCGTGCGGTAGTACGGGCTGCCATGGTCCATCGCCCGGGCGCAGGCGGCTTCCAATCGCTCCTGACCGAAGCGCTTGCCCAGCTGCAGCACGCCTTGGGCTGCGCGCAGCCGCTCGGAGACGCGGTCGCTGAGCAGCGCCTCGATCAGCTCGGCGCAGCGCGGCCCCACCTTGCCGGCCTGCTCGACGCACCAGTGGCGGTCGCGAGCAAAGAAGGCTCGCGCCTGCGGCGGCATGTGGTCGTTCACCGTGCGGCGCTCGCCGCGGCGCTGCACGCGGGCGTGGGTATGCACGTGGCGGTAGTCCTCGAACAGGGCCACGGCGGAGTCGGTGGCGCGCAGCCACAGCACCTTGCCGACCAGGGTGAAGGGCACCGAGTACAAGCCGTCGTCGAACTTGACGTGGCAGTCACGGTGCACCGTGACGCGGTGCCAGCTGCCCAAGTCAGGCGCCACCGCCGGCAGCGGCAGCATCAGCGGCCGCTCCCGCTCGAACAGCGCCAGCGGCTGCTGGCGCGTGGTGCCGTGGTCGCGCCGGCCGGCTTCCTCCATCACCCAGGTGCGCGCCTGGGCGTTGAGGTCGGCCAGGTCGCGGAAGGCTCGCGTGGGCAGGAAGTTGCCCTTGACGTACTTCACGCCGGACTCGACGATGCCCTTCTTCTGGGGATCATGCGGCGGGCAGGCCTCGATGCGAAAGCCATACCCTTCAGCGCACTCGGCGAAGGCGCGCTGCACCAGCGGGTCGTGGTTGCACGCCTTGGTGATCGCGCACTTGGCGTTGTCCACGATGACTCGCGCCGGCACGGCGCCAAACCATTCGAAGGCGCGGCGGTGACAACCCAGCCAGGTGGCCACCGTCTGGTCCCAGACGAACTCCACGTACTGATGCCGGCTGTGCGCCAGGGTCATCACGAAGGCCCAGGTGCGGCGCTCGCGTCCGTCGGGGTGAAGCAGCATGGGGCCGGCGCCGAAGTCCACCTGCGCGGCGTCTGCGGGTGCGAAGCTCAGGCGCACCGTCACATCGGGCGGTTGCTCCAGGCGCAGCCGCTGCAGCATGCGCACCACCGCCGAGTAGCTGCCGGTGAAGCCGTGTTCACGCTTGAGCGCGGCGTGGATGGCACGCCCCTGCACCCCGGCGTCGAACCAGTGCTGCACCACCTCGCGCAGAGGCTCCACGCTGGACACCGTCGAGGCCGCGCGCTTGGGCGAGCCCAGCGCCGCCGCCAGCGTCGCGTCGTCGGGAAGCTCAACCTGTGGCGACAACCATCCCCGCGCCTGCGCCAGCGCGCGCAAGGCGCCCAGCCGGTCGCGTCCCATCAGCCCGTTGCGCGCGATCTCGCGCACCGTGTCGCCCGCGCGAAGCCGCACGAGCGCGTGTCGATACTCAAACATCTCGATCCTCCTGCGTCCCACCGGGCTCCTCCTGCCAAGCTCAAAGCTTGGGAAGGTAGCCCGCAGGGTCAGGTTCGAGACGCCTCAAGGGCCTCGGCTGGCCGGTATATGCCGACTCCGGACTGGCCGACTGATGCCGACTCCGCCGTGGCCGATATATGCCGACTCCACGCTGGCCGGTATATGCCGACTCCGACCGGCGCCGCCGCCGGCCTCAGCTGGCCTGATTACGCCGACTCTGAAGTGGCCGGTATATGCCGATCCGTGACAGCTTGGTGAGGATCG
>JAKBNS010000110.1 GCA_021830925.1 Pseudomonadota bacterium
GGACACCTGTGCGCTGGCCGGGGGCTGCGGCAGGAGCTCGGTACAGCTGCTGGAGGTGCAACCGTAATAGACCTGGCCGTCGGCGACGAACTGCCCGACCCCGAGCAGGCCGTTGCCGCCCAGCGCCACCACGCTGCCGACGTCGGGCCCCGCGCTGGAGCAGCTCGACGGCGCGGCCGGCAACGTGCCGGAGCCGATCACCTGGATGGGCAGCGAGCCGGTGGTCTCGCCGCCCAGCAGCAGGCTCGCATGACTGACGGCGCCCCACAGGTGGCCGTCGAGAAAGCGCGCGCACTCGGCCAGTTGGGTGCCGCCCGCGGCCGTGTCCACCGGCAGGGTCAGCCCGGCCAGCGCCCCCTGCAGCACCCGCAACCCGTAGGAGCCCGTGTCCAGCACCACGTGGTCGATGCTCACGCAACGGGCGCTGGCGTCGCACACCCCGACGGTGACGTAGGGAATGTTCACGGTGGCCACGTTCGAGGAGACCAGCGCGGGATTCTGCTCGATGGTCACCAGCAACTGGTTGGCGCCCACCGCCGGCGCCACCGGGGCCGTCCCGGAGCTGCCCCCTCCTCCGCCGCAGGCCGCCAGCGCCAGGCCCAGCGCCGCGGCGGCGCCCAGGCGCAGGACGCGCCAGGCGCACGCCACCCCACGCGGGGCCGACGGCCCCGCCGCTCGCGGCGACTTCATGGCTGAACCCCCAGTGCCGCCAGGTCGGTGCCGGGGGGAACCAGCGCCGGCACGTAGGCCGAGCCGGCATAGTCGCGCATATGCCCCCAGGCATGGGCCACCAGCTGGGCCGAGCGCACGCGCACCGGGGCCCGGTAGCCGGCGCTCGCGCGCGCGCCGCGCGCCGCCGCGTAGCCGGGGAAATAACTGCCGTACAACTGCTGCAGATCGGGCACGGTGGGACCCGACCAGGCCAGCGCGAACACCACGCCGTCGGCGCCCGCGTATTCGTGGACCGTCACGCCGGCGAGCGTGCGCACCGTGGTGCTGCTCAGGCCCGCCGCGGGCGCCCCGGCGCGCAGGCTGCGCGCCTCGAGCGCCACGCTGCCGTCGGCCGAGGCCGCGGACAGCGGCACGCCCAGCGCTCCCAGCGCCGGCGTCGTGCCGAGCGCCAGCAGCGCGAAAACGCTCAAGCACAGTGCCGCGAGGCCGGCCGCCCGCGGGGGCGGGACCGCGGCCGGGCCGCCGGCCCGGCTTTTCCAGGATAGGGTCATCGATGGTTTCCGGAGCGCACCACTGCGCTTCCCGGGAGCACTATAGCCGTGGCGGGTGGCGCCTCAGGCGCGCGAGAACTCGATCAACCCGCGCGGGAGCAAATACAGCACCCGCGCGCGCCCGCCGCGCACCGTGGGCCGGTGCGCGCTGCCCGGGCCGTACACCACCCAGCCGGCCGCGTGGCCGTCGAAGCGCGCGTCCGCGTCGAGGGGCATGACCAGGTCGATCTCGCCTTGCGGGTGCACATGGTGCGGACCTGCAATGTCTTGCATGTCGACCACGTCCACGGAGAACTCCCCCAAGGCCGGCTCGGGCTTGAACACCCTGCCGTAGCGGATGCCCGCGGCTTCGCGCTGGCACAGCAACCCGTCGGCCACGCCCTGGTCGCAGGCGGCGCGAATGCGTCGCGCCAGCGCGCTTTCGGCGCCGAATTCGGCGTTGAGCTTCGACTGGAGCGCGGGTTCCAGGGCTTGGCCGGTAATCGCCGCGGTCAATTCGGCCACGGCTTGATGCAGGTCGGACAGGGAAGACATGGCACGGATCGCGTGGTTGTGGGAACGGCCGATATGCAGTATTGTGCTTGCGAAGAATCTAAGGTTCCATTGCCTCGATGTCAAGCACTATATTGCATGATTCACAGCCTCCCGGGATCGACGCCGAGGTCTCCGGCCAGGCTCCCAGCGCAGCGCGCGCGGTGACGCCCGCCCGCCACCCATTCCTGGTGGCGCTGGGCGAACGGGTGCGCGCGCTGCGGGCGCGCCGCGGACTGACCCGCAAGGCGGTGGCGCTGGCCTCGGAGGTCTCCGAGCGCCACCTGGCGAACCTGGAGGGCGGCGTCGGCAACGCCTCGGTGCTGGTGCTGCTGCAGGTGGCGCAGGCGCTGCAATGCTCGCTGGCGGAATTGCTCGGCGACGTCACCGCTTCCTCGCCCGAATGGGTGCTGATCCGGGAATTGCTGGAACACCGCGACGAGCCGACGCTGCAGCGGGTGCGCGCGACCATCGGCGAAATGCTGGGCACCGGCGGCGACAATGCGGCGCGCAGCTCGCGCATCGCGCTGGTCGGGTTGCGCGGGGCCGGCAAGTCCACGCTGGGGCGCATGCTGGCCGAGGACCTGGGCTTCGGCTTCGTCGAGCTCAGCCGGGAAATCGAGAAGTTCGCCGGCTGCAGCGTGGCGGAGATCCAGTCGCTATACGGCATGAACGCCTACCGGCGCTACGAGCGCCGCGCGCTGGAAGAGACCGTCCAGCTGTACACGGAGGCGGTGATCGCCACGCCCGGGGGGCTGGTGTCCGAGCCCGCCACCTTCAACCTGCTGCTGGCGCACTGCACCACCATCTGGCTGCGCGCGACGCCGCAGGACCACATGCAAAGGGTGATCAATCAGGGCGACCTGCGCCCGATGGCCGCCAGCGCCGAGGCCATGGGCGACCTGCGTACCATTCTGGCCGGACGCGAGGCCTTTTACGCCAAGGCCGAATTCTCCCTCGACACCAGCGCGCAGCCTCTGCAGCCGACCTTCGTCGCGCTGCGCACGCTGGCGCGCGAAGCGCTGCACCTGGCCTGAGGCCTCGCGCCGCCCCAACCTTCCCACGGAGTCCTTCGATGCCCGATACCTTGTCCGTCCTGCGCCGCGCCGGCGGCGTCGCCGAGCTGCGCATGTCGCGTCCCCAGGTGTTCAACGCCTTCGACGAGACCATGATCGGCGAACTCGACGCCGCCTTCGAGCAGGCCGCCGCCGACCCCGAGGTGCGCGTGGTCGTGCTGTCCGGCGAGGGCAAGCACTTCAGCGCCGGCGCCGACCTGAGCTGGATGCAGCGCGCCAGCGAGGCCGACGAGCAGTGGAACCTGGCCGACGCGCGGCGCTTCGCCGCCATGCTGCGGCGCATCGATACCTGCCCCAAGCCCACCCTGGCGCGCATCCAGGGCGCGGCGCTGGGCGGCGGCTTCGGGCTGGCCTGCGTGTGCGACATCGCGATCGCCTCCGAGCAGGCCAGCTTCGCGGTGAGCGAGGCGCGCTTCGGCATCCTGCCCTCGGTCATCGGGCCCTACGTGGTCAATGCGGTCGGCCGGCGCCAGGCGCGGCGCCTGGCGCTGAGCATGCGGCGCATCGGCGCGGCCGAGGCGCTGGCCATCGGACTGGTCCACGAAGTGGTCGCGCCCGACGCGCTGGATGCCGCGGTGCAGCGCACCGTGGACGAGGTGCTGCAGGGCGGGCCGCAGGCGCAGCGCGAGATCAAGCAGCTGTTCGCCGCGCTGGAAGTCGGCCCGGTCACCGACGAGGTGGTGGAACTCACCGCGCGCACCATCAGCCGGGTGCGCGGCACCGAGGAGGCGCGCGGGGGCTTCGCCGCCTTCCTGGCCAAACAGCCCGCGCCGTGGGCGCCGCGCGGCGACGAGCCGAAAGCCTGAGTCAGTGATAGGCGGAGGGGTCGACCGGCGTGCCCGGGTCGGCCGCCATCGCCTCGCGCCACACGCGCAGCGGCACGTAGGTGCGCAGGCGCTGCAACAGGCAGCGCGCAACCTCGGGCCCCGCCTCGTGGCCGACGAAGGGCAGCACGTCGGCGGTGACGTCGGCACCCAGGCGCACCAGGTGCTCGGCAGCCTGGACGGTCAGCGCGTAGGGCATGACGGCGTCGCGCTTGCCGTGCAGCAGGTGCAGGGTGGTACCGGCGCTGGCGCGCGTGGGCAGCCGCGCGAAGCGCGCGCCGATGCCGGCCACGCGACCGGCCGGGGGTTCTCGATCGCGCGTGGACTCCAGCGCCATGATGCCGCCCTGGGAAAAGCCCACCAGCGCCGTCTGCGCCACCGTGGTGCCGGTCTGCAGTTGCCAATGGCGCACGGCCTCGAGAAAGCCCGGCATGGCCCCGGCCACGCGCTCGGCGCGGTTGTCCTCGGTCACGCCGCGCAGGTCGAACCACTGGTAGCCGCGAGCGCCGGCGCAGGGCTCGGGTGCGCGCAGGCTGACCACGCAGGCCTGCGGGAACTCGGCCGCGAGGCTGCGGCCCAGCGGTTCCATATCATGTTCGTCGGCCCCGAAGCCGTGGAGCAGCAGCACCAGCTGCTGCGCCTGGGCGGCGGGGCGGGCGATCACCAGCGAAGCGGGAGGAGGCATTTCAGTCCAGGGTCCGGGCATCCAGGCTCAGCATGCCATAGTGCACGCTTCCCGGCCAGGGGCGCGCGCCATCCAGGACCCCGGACGCCGCCACGGGCTTTCAGGACTTCTTGGCCTCGCGCTCGGCGGCCAGCGTGGCGGCCACCGCCGGGCGTTGGGCCACGCGCTCCATGTAGGCCTGCAGCACCGGCCAGCGCGACAGGTCCAGCGCCACGTAGGCGGCCCAGCTCAGCACCGTGTACAGGTAGGCGTCGGCGACGGTGAACTGCGTGCCCATCAGGTAGTCCTGACCGCCCAGGGTCTTGGCCAGGTAGTCGAAACGCCCGTACAGGCGCTGGCGCTGCAATTCCTTGACCTCTTCGGGGAACTGCGGGCTGAACAGCGGGCTGTACTGCTTGTGCAGTTCGGTGGAGATGAAGTTCAGCCACTCCTGCAGACGGTAGCGCTCCAGCGTGCCGTTGGCCGGCGCCAGCCCGACGGCCGGCTTCTGGTCGGCCAGGTACTGCACGATGGCGGGGCCCTCGGTGAGCACCGAGCCGTCGTCGAGCTGCAGCACGGGCACGTAGCCCTTGGGATTGATCGCGCGGAAGTCCTGGCCGCCGTCGAAGGTCTTGGCGCCCAGGTCGACCTTCACCAGCTCGGCCGGCAGGCCGAGCTCACGCAGCACGATGTGGGGCGACAGCGAGCAGGCGCCGGGAGAGAAATACAGTTTCATGGGGCGGCCTCCTCAGGAGGGATTGCGTACGGATTCGAGGGCCACGCGGACGTGGATCTTGTGGCCGATGCCTCCCGAGAAGGTATCGATGCCGAACTCGGTGCGGTCGATCACCCCGGTGGCGACGAAGCCGCTGAGATAGCCGCCCCAGGGCTTGGGCAGCGAGGGCACGTCGCCGGCGCCGATCAGGCGCACGCGGAAGCTCACTGGGCGGGTCACACCATGCAGGCTCAACTCGCCGTGCAGCACGCCGCCGCGGGGCCCGTGCGGCACGTAGCGGGTGCCTACGAAATGCATGGTCGGATACTTCGCGGCGTCCAGGAAGCCGGCGCCGGCGACCATCTTGTCGCGCGCCGGCAGATAGGTGGTGACGCTGTCCACCTGGACCGTGATGTCGGCCTTGTCCGCCTTCGGATCGCGCGGATCGAAGGTGAAGCTTCCGCTGACCTTGGTGAATGCGCCGTCCACCAGCGCCACGCCGGCGTGGCCGATGCTGAACTGCACGCTGGAATGGTCGGAGTCGACGGTGTAGCTGCCGGCCGGGTTGGCGTGCTGCACCTTGTAGGCCTGCACGGCGGCCGGCGCTTCGGCCGCGATCGCGGGAACGGCTGCCGCCAGCGACAACGCGCCGGCGCCCAGCGCGAGACTCAGTCGGGAAAGGGTGTTCATGAGAGGGATCCTTGTCGTGCTGAATGAACAATCAGGGGGCGACCACCAGGTGCACGTGCACCGGAATGTCCGCCGCCACCACACTGGTGTCGGCCCAGCTGCCGCTGCCCAGGCCCCAGGCGGTGCGCTGGAGCTTGAAATCCGCGTCCATGGACAGGTCATTGCCCTGTGCATGGGTCGTCACGAGTACGCGCAAAGGGTGCGTGATGCCGCGCACGGTGAAGTTGCCGTCCACCTGGTAGCGCCCCGGGCCGGCGGCGCTCCAGGCGGTGGAGACGAAGCGGGCCTGCGGATCCGCCTTGGCGTTCAGCCAGTCGGCACCGCGCAGCAGATCGTTGGTCTGGGATTCGCCGGCGTCGACACTGGCCGCGTCCACCGAGACCTGCACGCTGCTGGCCTTCAGATCCTGCGGCGCGAAATGCACCTGCGCGTGCACGGTGCCGAAGTGCCCCTTCATGGCCACGCCCATCTGCGTGGCCTGGAACGCGACCTGCGCGCCGGGTTGCACCTGCGCGTACACCGCGGGGGCGGCCTGCGCGCCGGCCGCCAGGCCCAGCGCGGCCAGCGGGACGAGAAGGGGGCGAAGGGTACGAAGGGGGCGCGCGAAGCGCCTGCATGCACTCTCGGACATCACGTCACTCCTTGGAAGATCCCGGCAGCATGCGCAGCAGCACGCCGTCGCGGTTGATGAACTGGTGTTTCAGCGCGGCGCCCACATGGGCCGCCACGACCGCCGCCAGCGTGAAGTTCAACCAGGTGTGCACCCTGGCCAACTCGCGCGCCAGTGCATGGTCGGGCGCCAGCAGGTTGGGCAGGGGCAGCACGCCCCACCACACCACCCGGATGCCCGAGGCCGAACTCAGCGCCCAGCCGGAAAGGGGTATGCACAGGATCAGCAGATACAGCAGGCCATGCAGCGCCTCGGCGGCCTGCTGCTGCCAGCGAGGCACGGAATCCGGCAAGGGCGGCGGCCGGTGGCCGACGCGCCAGACGATGCGCAGCACCACCAGCAGCAGCACGGTGATGCCGAACCACTTGTGCCAGGAATACAGCTCCAGCTTGCGCACCGACAGTTGCAGCCCGTGCATGTACAGGCCCAGCGGGAACAGGCCGAAAATGAGCAGGGCGATCAGCCAGTGCAGCAGCATCGCGATGCCGGTGTAGCGCCGGGTCGGTCGAACCATGATCAGGATTCCTTGTGGAGGCCGCCGGGGCCCGGTTGCTCGGCCTGCGCCTGTTCGAAGGCCTGCCGGATGGCATGCAGCACCCGCGCCGCCTGCTCGAAATCGACGTCGGACAGGCGTTCGAAGGCCCGCCCCACATGCTTGCCGTGGGCCGGAAACACCTGCTCGAAAAGCGCCTGCCCGGCCCGGGTCAGGCACACGATCTGGCCGCGACCGTCCTGCGGGTCCGGGTCGCGGCGCACCAGGTCCTTCGCGAGCATACGGTCCACCACGCCGGTCAGCGTGCCCTTGGTGATCAGGGTCTTCGCGCCCAGGGTCTTGGGATTCATCCCGGGCGTGTTGCCCAGCGTGGCCAGCACGTCGAACTGCGCCGGCGTCAGCCCCAGTTGCGCCACGTGCGCCGCCGAATAGCGCTCGAAGGCCTGGTAGGCCCGCACGAGTTCGCGCAGCAGCGGCAGATGGGGACGGGCGGAGGACATCGCTTTCAGGTCGTGGCGCCTGCGGCGCCGGGACGTGCATGACCGATCGGGGGTGATCGGCGGATATTAGTTCGCATTAGAACTATCTGTAATTCCCTTGAAATTTGTAAGGTCTTTGATCCGGATCAGGGACGGGCCATTCGGCGCACTGTCGCAGCCTGCGACAGTCGACAGCGCCGACAGCCGGTGCGACACTGATCCGATGAGCCGGCGTCGGCACCGCACGCCGCCGGCCAGGAGACAAGCCATGCTCGAACCCCGCCCACACGGCAGCGGCGCATCGGCGCCGGCACTGCCCGCCGCGCAGCAATTGCAACTGGCGCGCCGACGCTTTTTCGACGAGGGCGCGGACCCCGGCGCACTGGTGCCGCAATCCATCGTTCGCTCCTGGCGGCGCTGCGCGCCCCTGCCCGCGAGCGAGGCACCGCAAGCCGAGCCGCTGCCCGGCGCCGCGCTGGATTCACGCCGTGAGGCCCAGGGTCGCTTGCGGCGCCACGCCTTGCCAGAACTGGAAGCCCTGGCGGAGGCGCTGGCGCCGACGCGGGCGATGGTGCTGCTGGCCGATCCCGAGGGGCTGGTCCTCGACGCGGCGGGCTCCGACGCCTTCATGACCAAGGCGCAGCGCCTGGCGCTGATGCCGGGCATCGACTGGTCCGAGCGCAGCCGCGGCACCAACGCCATCGGCACCGCCCTCACCGAGGGCCATGCCCTCAGCGTCGTGGGCCCGCAGCATTACCTGGAACAAAACGCCGCGCTGGCCTGCACCGCCACCCCCTTGCTGGGCCCCGACGGCCGCCTGCGCGGCGTGCTGGACGTTTCCGGCGACCTGCGCTGCGTGCACGATCAGACGGCCTCGCTGGTACGCGTGACCGGCCAGATGATCGAACACCGGCTGGCGCTCGACGAAGGCCCCGCCGGCAGCGACTTGCTTCGATTCGCCCACGATCCCGCGCTGCTCGGCAGCCATCGCGAGGCATTGCTGTGGCTGCGCGACGGCGTCGTGGTCGGCGCCAACCGGTGCGCGCTGCGGATGCTGGGCATGCGCTTCGAGCACCTCGTGACCCGTCGCGCCGCGGATGTGTTCGCCGCGTGGCCGCCAGCCGGCCGAGGCCAGGCCTGCCTGCAGTTGCACCACCATCTACTGCAGCCGGGACGCCATGCGCAATGGGCCTCCGCCTGGGTGCCCGGCGCCGTGCGCGCGTCGACCCCGCAGTGCCGGGAAACGCCCCCGCCGCCCGGATCCGCGGACACGGCGCGGCCGCCTCTGGTCGACGACGAGGCGCAGCGCCTGCGCCTGGAGCGTGCCACGCGCGTGCTGGCCGCCGGCATCCCGGTGCTGGTGCAGGGCGAATCCGGCGCCGGCAAGGAAGTGTTCGCGCGCCGTCTGCACGCCGCCTGCGCACGTGCCGCGGGGCCCTTCGTGGCCGTGAACTGCGCGGCGCTGCCCGAGGCCCTGATCGAATCCGAGCTGTTCGGCTACGAGGCCGGCGCCTTCACCGGCGCGCACCGCCAGGGCCGCCCCGGCCTGATCCGCGAGGCCGAGGGCGGTGTGCTGTTCCTGGACGAGATCGGCGACATGCCGCTGGCGTTGCAGGCGCGGCTGCTGCGCGTGCTGCAGGAACGCGAGGTGCGCTCCCTCGGCAGCGCGCGGGCGCGCAGCGTGGACTTCGCGCTGGTCTGCGCCACGCACCGCGACCTGCGGGCGATGGTCGATGCCGGGCACTTCCGGGCCGACCTGTACTACCGGCTGCAGCATTTCGTCGTGGCCCTGCCCTCGCTGCGCGACGACCCGCGACGCCACGCCCATGTGCACGACATGCTCGAACGCACGCTGGAGAACCGGGGCATCGAGCTGAGCCCAACGGCGCGCGAGGCGCTGCTGGGCTATCCCTGGCCCGGCAACTGGCGCGAGCTGGCGGGAACCTGCCGCACCCTCGAGGCGCTGGCGCATCCGGGTCTTCCCGTCGAACTGGACGACCTGCCCGCGCCGGTGCGCGAAGCCTTCGCCGACGCCGCTGGCGCGCGCTGCGCCGCGAGTGAGCGAAGCGCAACGCCGCTCGCGCTCGGGCGCCGCGCTGCGCAGGTGGCGGCCGGCGAAGCCACCGAGGAAGCGGCCGAACACGCGCCCGACCTGCGCAGTCTGACGGCAGCCGCCATGCAGCGCACGCTCGACGCCTGCGGCGGCAACGTGAGCCGCGCGGCTCGCATGCTAGGCGTGCACCGCAGCACCCTGTACCGGCACCACGCCGCGGCGGCACGCGAGCGCTGAGGCCGCCGCGGCGGCGCGTCGCTACAGCATGCGCAGGCCGGCGCCCAGCAGCGTGGCCGCCAGCAGCGTACGGGTGATGCGCTCGGGCAGCCAGGCGCTGGCACGGGCGCCCAGCCAGATGCCCGGCAGCGAACCCAGCAGAAGCGCTGCGAGCACCCGCCAGTCCACCTGACCCATCCAGGCGTGGCCGGCACCGGCCAGCAGGCTCAGCGGCACCGCGTGGGCGATGTCGGTGCCCACCAGACGCCGCGCCCGCAGGCGCGGATGGAGCAGCGCGATCAGCGTGGACCCGATGGCACCCGCCCCCACGGAACTCAGCGTGACCAGCACGCCCAGCGCGCCTCCGAGCGCGACCGTCAAGGCACGGCGCGCAGCCACCGGGATGCGACGCCCCGCCCGCAGCGCGATGCGCCCCCAGGCGCCCCGCCCGGCGATCATCGCGGCGGTCAGCAGCAAGGCCACGCCCAGCGCGGTGCGCAGCACGCCTTGCCCGGCTCGCGCCCAGCCCAGCAGGTGCATGGCCAGCAGGGTCAACGCGCATGCCGGCAGGCTGCCCAGCAACATGCGCGCGAGCAGCGCGCGGTCCACATGCCCCTGACGCCAGTGCGCCAACGCTCCGCCCAGCTTGGTG
>JAKBNS010000089.1 GCA_021830925.1 Pseudomonadota bacterium
CGTTGAAATGCATCGAATCGACCTCCAGCAGGTGCTGCGCCACCAGCTGGCGCAGCAACACCCGCCAGTCCTGTTCGGACCAGTCGGCGCCGATGCCGAAGGTGGACAGCCGGTCGTGGCCGAAGCGCTGCACCTTGTCCCCGGTCTTGCCGCGCAGCACGTCGATCACGTGCGTGGCCGCGAAACTCGTGCCGCTGGCCTGGCGGCAGCGGTAGACCGTGGACAGCAGCTTCTGCGCCGCCTCGGTGGCGTCGACCATCTCGGGCGGCTGCAGGCAGTTGTCGCAATTGCCGCAGGCCTGGGAAGCCTCGCCGAAATACGCCAGCAGGCGCACGCGCCGGCAGTCGGCCGCCTCGGCCAGCGCCAGCATGGCGTCGAGCTTGGCGGTCGAAAGGCGCTTGTGCGCCTCGTCGGCCTCGCCGAGTTCGATCAGGCGGCGCTGCTGCACCACGTCGGCCAGGCCGTAGGCCATCCAGGCCTGCGCGGGCAGGCCGTCGCGCCCGGCGCGCCCGGTCTCCTGGAAGTAGCCTTCGATGGAGCGCGGCATGTCCAGGTGGGCGACGAAGCGCACGTCGGGCTTGTCGATGCCCATGCCGAAGGCGATGGTGGCCACCATGACCACGCCGTCCTCGTCGAGGAAGCGCCGCAGGTGGCGCGCGCGCACCCCGGAATCCAGACCCGCGTGGTAGGGCAGGGCCTTCATGCCCTGCGCGGCCAGCAGGCCCGCGACCTCCTCCACGCTGTTGCGTGAAAGCGCGTAGACCACGCCGCAGTCGCCGTCGTGCTCGTCGCGGATGAACTGCGCCAGTTGGGCCCGGCCGTCGCGCTTTTCCACCACGCGGTAGCGGATGTTCGGTCGGTCGAAGCTGGAGACGAAGCTGCGCGCGTCGTCGCGCAGCAGGCGCTGCGCGATCTCGTGCCGCGTGGGAATGTCGGCGGTGGCGGTCAGCGCCACGCGCGGCACCTCGGGCCAGCGTTCGCGCAGGATTTCGAGCTGACCGTACTCGGGGCGGAAGTCGTGCCCCCACTGGGACACGCAGTGCGCCTCGTCGATCGCGAACAGCGCCAGGCGACACTGTTCCAGCAGGCGCTGGCCGGACTCGCTGAGCAGGCGCTCGGGCGCCATGTACAGCAGGTCGAGTTCGCCGGCGCGGGCCTGGGCCTGCACCTGGCGCGCCGTGGCCGCGTCCAGCGAGGAGTTGAGAAAGGCCGCGCGCAGGCCGAGTTCGCGCAGTGCCGCCACCTGATCCTGCATCAGCGCGATCAGCGGCGACACCACCACGCCAAGCCCCGGACGCAGCAGCGCCGGGATCTGGAAGCACAGCGACTTGCCAGCCCCGGTGGGCATCAGCACCAGCGCATCGCCGCCAGCGGCTACGTGCTCGACCACCGGCCCCTGCAGGCCGCGGAAACTCGAATAACCCCAAACGTCCTGGAGGAGTCGTTGGGCGCGCGCTTGGTCGGAATCGGGCATGGACCGCACTGTAGCGCGGCGCGCGCGGCCGCGATGCGCGTAGGAGATCAGGCCTGCAGGGTACCCAGGCCGCCGCCCTGCGGCGGATCGATCAGATCGCGCGCGTCCGGCGCCACGCGGCTGCGCGCGGCCCGGACCTGCTGGCGCTGCGCGCCCAGGCCCTCGATTTCCAGTTCCACCACGTCGCCGGGTTGCAGGAAGCGCGGCGGCTTCATGCCCAGGCCCACACCGGCCGGCGTGCCGGTGGCGATCAGGTCGCCCGGCAGCAGGGTCATGAAGTGGCTGAGGTAGCTGACGATCTGCGCCACGCCGAAGATCATGTCGCGGGTGTTGCCGTCCTGCATGCGCTGGCCGTTGACGCTCAGGCGCAGCGCCAGGTTCTGCGGATCGCCCGCCTCGTCGGCGGTGACCAGCCACGGTCCGACGGGACCGAAGCCGTCGCAGCCCTTGCCCTTGTCCCACTGGCTGCCGCGCCCCATCTGGAACTGGCGCTCCGAGACGTCGTTCACCGTGCAATAGCCGGCCACGTACTTCAAGGCCTCGCCCAGTCCCACGTAGCGCGCGGTGCGCCCGATGACCACGCCGAGTTCCACCTCCCAGTCCAGGCGCGTCGAATGCGGCGGCTGCTCGATGGGGTCGAAGGGGCCGCTCAGGCAGGTGGTCCACTTGTTGAACACGATCGGCTCGACGGGGACCTTGGTGCCGGTCTCGCGCGCGTGGTCGTGGTAGTTCAGCCCGATGGCGACGAACTTGCCGATGCCCACGAAAGGAACCCCCAGGCGCGGCTTGCCCTTGACCAGGGGCAGCGACTGCACGTCCAGCGCGCGCAACGCGCGCTGTCCCGCCGGCGAATAGACCTGCGGCCCGATGTCGTCCACCACGCCCTGCAGGCTGCGCAGGCGTCCCTGAGCATCGATCATCCCCGGGCGTTCCCGCCCGTCGCTGCCGTAGCGCACGAGTTTCATGGCTCCTCCTAGTGGTTGCGCATCGCTATTGTTGCGCGACGGCGTCGATCCTGCCGAAGGGGGGGGCCCCCAG
>JAKBNS010000277.1 GCA_021830925.1 Pseudomonadota bacterium
CCGTCCCGTGGGCCTGCTGCGCATCTCGGCCCCCCTGTCCTACGGGATCTCCCGCCTGGCTCCGGTGCTGGCCCGCTTCCACGAGCAGCACCCGCAACTGCGCCTGGACGTCGACCTCAGCGACCGCCTGGTCGATCTCGCCAACGAGGGCATCGACGTGGCGCTGCGCGTGGCCACGCGCCTCGACCCCGGCATCGTCGCGCGGCGCATCGCGGCGCTGGACGCCGTGGTGTGCGCCGCGCCGTCCTATCTGCGCAGACGCGGCAGGCCGGAGCAACCCTCGGACCTGGCCCGGCACGATACCTTGAGCTTCAGTTACCTGTGGGCGGGCGACGAGTGGCCGTTCACGGCGCCCGATGGCCGCAGCGAGCGGGTGCGCGTGCGCCCGACGGTGCATTCGAGCAACGGGGACTTGCTGCGCGAACTCGCGATCGCGGGAGCGGGCGTGATCCTGCAGCCCCGATTCATCGTCGAGCAGGCCTTGCATGCCGGCACCCTGGTGCCGATCCTGGAGTCCTACCGCACCCTGGACCTGAACCTGTATGCGCTGTACCTCAGCCAGCGCTTCCTGCCCAACAAGGTGCGGGTGTTCATCGACTTCCTGGTGGATGCGCTGGGGGACGAAGCACAGCGCATCAGCGCGTCGCCCCCAGTTCGGGAAGCGCCGGCGCGCCGGCGATGACGCGCTGCCAGTGCTGCCGCGCGCGCGGCAGCAGCCAGTCGACGCCGTAGCGCATGCGTTCGAGCCTGGCCTCGCGCCACGCCGCGTCGAGGTCGTTCGCGCGCAGGGCGCCGCGCGCGCTGGCGGCGAAGGCCCAAGTGTTGAGAAGCCACCACAGCGCGTCCATCACGTCGGGGGCCAGCGCCAGCGCGAGGCCCGGATCGCGCAGCCCGAGCAGCGCGTCCAGCCCGGAGCGGGCGGATTCGCATTGCTCGCGCAGCGCCCGTCCGAAGGGCTCCAGCGACGTATCGGCCATGCAGGTGTCGGCTTCCGTCGCGCATTCGGCCAGCAGGGCCTGCAAGGCCGCCCCGGAGTCACCCAGCAGCTTGCGTTGCACCAGGTCGATGGCCTGGATCTCGTTGGTGCCTTCGTAGATCATCGCGATGCGTGCGTCGCGCACACTCTGCTCGATGCCGTATTCGTGCACGTAGCCGTAGCCGCCGAACACCTGCAGCGCGGCGCTGGCGCCTTCGAATCCCAGGCGCGTGAGCTGGGCCTTGAGCAGCGGGGTGAGCAGCGCCGCGCGCGCCTGCGCGGCGTCGCGCACCGCGGCGTCGGGGTGGTGCTCGGCCAGGTCCAGCGCCAGCGCGGCGCGCGCGGCGATCACGCGCCCGGCCTCGACCTGTGCCAGCAGCCCCAGCAGCACGTGGCGCATCGCCGGGTGGCGCGCGATCGGGTCGGCGGCCCCGGCGTCGGCGGCGCGCGGGCCGGGAAGGCGCGACTGGCGGCGCTCCAGCGCGTAGCGCAGCGCGTTCTGCGCGGCCATCTCGGCATGCCCCAGTCCCTGCAGCGCCACGTGCAGGCGCGCCGAGTTCATCATCACGAACATCGCCGCTAGGCCGCGCCCGGGCTCGCCGACCAGCCAGCCGACGGCTTGCTCGTAGCGCATCGCGCAGGTGGCGCTGGCCTTCAGGCCCATCTTCCTTTCCAGCCCGTCGCAGACCATGGCGTTGCGCGAGCCGTCGGGCAGCAGCTTGGGCACCAGCGCCAGCGACAGGCCGCGCGTGCCGGGCGCGGCGTCGGGCAGGCGGCACAGCACCAGGTGCACGATGTTGTCGCTCAGGTCGTGTTCGCCGCCGGAGATGAAGATCTTGCTTCCGCTGACCCGTACGCTGCCGTCGGGCTGCGGTTCGGCGCGCGTGCGCAGCAGGCCCAGGTCGCTGCCGGCCTGGGGCTCGGTCAACGCCATCGCCGCCAGCCACTCGCCGCTGACCAGCTTGGGAAGGTACCGCTGCTGCAACTCGTCGCCGGCGTGCGCGGCCAGCGTATGCACGGCGCCGTGCAGCAGGTCCGGGTACATGTTCCACGCGTGGTTGCAGGCGTCGAGCATCTCGCGCAGGAAGCCGTCGAGCAGCAGCGGAAGGCCCTGTCCGCCCCAGCGCGGATCGCCGGCCAGCGCGGGCCAGCCGGCCTCGACGAAGGCGCGGTAGGCGTCGGCGAAGCCGTCCGGCGTGCGCACGCGGCCGTCGGCGGCCAGGCTGCAGCCCTGCAGGTCGCCGGGGCCGTTGAGTGGCTGCAACTGTTCGGCGGCGAAACGCGCGCCCTGCTCCAGCACCGCGCACGCGGTGTCGAGGTCCAGCTCGGCGTGCGCCGGGCAGGCGGCCCACGCCGCCGGCGCGTCCAGCACATGCTCGAGCACGAAACGCATGTCGCGCAGCGGCGCGTCGAAGGACCAGCTCATCGCGTCTTCTCCACCTTGGCCGCGCGCTTTTCCAGGAAGTCGCGCACGCGCTGCTTGGCCGCGTCGTCGCCCTGCACGATGGACGACATCAGGGCCTCGACGAACAGCCC
>JAKBNS010000057.1 GCA_021830925.1 Pseudomonadota bacterium
GGGGCTGAGGTCTCAGATGCGCATGGGCATGACGACGTACTTGAAGGAAGCGTCGTCCGGCATGGTGATGAGCACGCTGGAGTTGCCGTCCTGCAGTTCCAGGCGCACATTCTCGCCCGGCACGTTGGACAGCACGTCGATCAGGTAGGCGACGTTGAAGCCGATCTCGATGGTGTCGCCGGCGTAGTCGACGTCGAGTTCCTCCAGCGCCTCTTCCTGCTCGGCGTTGCTGGAGGAGATGCGCAAGGCGCCTGCCTCGAGTTGCAGGCGCACGCCCTTGAACTTGTCGCTGGTGAGGATGGCCACGCGCTGCAGCGCGCCCAGCAGCGCGGCGCGGCCGATCTGCAGATGGTTGCGGTGGCCCTTGGGCACCACGCGCTGGAAGTCGGGAAACTTGCCTTCCACCAACTTGCTGACCAGTTCCATGTCGCCGAAGGACACGCGCACCTGGTTGGAGGCGAAGCGCAGTTGCACCGGCTCGGCGCTGTCGGCCAGCAGGCGGCTGAGTTCCATGACCGTCTTGCGCGGCAGGATGACTTCGCGCTTGTCGCTGGGGCCCTGGGTGGAGGCGCCGACCAGCGCCAGGCGGTGGCCGTCGGTAGCCACCAGCGTGAGCTGCGAACCTTCGGCGACCAGCAGCAGGCCGTTGAGGTAGTAGCGGATGTCGTGCTGGGCCATGGCGAAGTGCACCAGGCCGAGCATGCGCTTGAGCTGGCCCTGTTCCAGGCTCAGCGCGTGTTCGCTGTAGTCGGCGGCTTCCTTGACCAGCGGGAAGTCCTCGGCCGGCAGGGTCTGCAACGAGAAGCGCGACTTGCCGCACTTGACCTGGAACTTGCCGTCGGCCCATTCCATCGCCGCCTGCTCGCCGGGGGCGGCGCGCAGGATGTCCATGAGCTTGCGCGCGTTGACCGTGGTGGCCTGCAGCTGGCCGGCGTCGGCGTCCTCGCCGAGGCCGCAGCGCATACGGATCTGGATCTCCATGTCGCTGGTGGTCAGGGCCAGTTCCTGACCCTCGGGCTGCATCAGCACATTGGCCAGCACCGGCAGTGTCTGGCGACGTTCCACGATGCCGGCAACCCCCCCGAGACCCTTGAGCAGGGCTTCACGCGACATGCTCAGTCTGTTCATTATGATTCTTCCTTCTCAACATAGAAGTGGTAACAGGAGACGCCGAAATTCGCGGATAAGTCTGTTTCCCGTTTCCAATCAAGCACTTGGCAAGTTTTTAAGCTGGGGACAAGCAGTCCAGTTTAGGACAGGAACATGGAACAACTTCCGAACCCGCACGGGTTGGGGCGAGTTGTTCAGAATCGATCCACAGTCATCGCACAGTGTTGTTCCGTTTCGGGGGCTTCGGATCAGCCCTTGAGGGTCTGTTCCAGCACGTGCAGCTGCTGGTTGAGTTCCTGCAGCCGGGTGCGTTCCTGGGCCACCTTGCGCACCGCGTGCAGCACCGTCGTGTGGTCGCGGCCGCCGAACAGCTCTCCGATCTCGGGAAGGCTCTTCTGGGTGAGTTCCTTGGCCAGGTACATGGCGATCTGGCGCGGGCGCGCGATGGAGGCGGGGCGGCGCTTGGAGTACATCTCGCCGACCTTGATCTTGTAGAAGTCGGCCACGGTCTTCTGGATGTTCTCCACCGAGATCTGGCGGTTCTGCAGCGACAGCAGGTCCTTCAGCGCCTCGCGCGCCAGGCCGATGGAGATGGGCTCGCCGGAAAACCGCGCGTAGGCGAGGATCTTGCGCAGCGCGCCCTCGAGCTCGCGCACGTTGGAGCGCACGTTCTTGGCCACGAAAAAGGCCACGTCCTCGCCCAGGGTGACCATCTCGGCGTCGGCCTTGCGCAGCAGGATGGCCACGCGCATTTCCAGCTCGGGCGGCTCGATGGCCACGGTCAGCCCGGAGTCGAAGCGCGAGGTCAGGCGCGCGTCCATCTCCTGCAACTCCTTGGGGTAGGTGTCGCTGGTGAGGATGATCTGCGAGCGCTTGGCGGTCAGCGCCTCGAAGGTGTAGAAAAACTCCTCCTGGGTCTTTTCCTTGCCGGCGAAGAACTGCACGTCATCGATCAGCAGCAGGTCCAGCGCGTGGTAGTAGCGCTTGAATTCGTCGAAGGTCTTGCGCTGGTAGGCGCGCACCACCTCGCTGACGAACTGCTCGGCCTGCAGGTAGCGGATGCGCGCGCCGGGGCGGGCCGCCAGCAGCGCGTTGCCCACCGCCTGCACGAGGTGGGTCTTGCCCAGGCCGACGCCGCCGTACAGGAACAGCGGGTTGTAGGACTTGCCGGGGTTCTCGGCCACCTGCAGCGCGGCGGCGCGGGCGAGCTGGTTGGCCTTGCCGGCGACCAGGCTGTCGAAGGTCAGGCCGGGGTTCAGGCGCGAGCGCTCCAGCGCCTCGCTGGCGGCGCTGTCCGCCGCCGCCGCCTGCGCCGCACCGTCGACCAGCGCCTGCGCGGTGGCGCCCTGCGGGTTCGTGGCGGTGGCGACGGTGGCCGCGTCGTCCGCGGCGCGCGGGGCGGGGCGGGGTGCCGAGGCCTTGTGGATGGCGAATTCCAGTTGCACCGGGCGCCCGGCGACGGCGGCCAGCGTCTGGCAGATGCGCTCGGCGTATTGCGAGCGCAGCCAGTCCATCTTGAAGCGGTTCGGAACCGACAACGTCGCGACGGCGCCGTCGGAACTCCAGTTGGGGGCGAGCAGGGGCTTGATCCAGGCCGTGAACTGCTGGGTCGGAATCTCGGTGGCCAGTTGCGTGCAACACGCGTGCCAGAGCGGATCGAGGGACATGAAACGTGCGAGAACGTGCGAGGGTTCAGGTTCCTGGCCCGTGCCCGACGGGCGCGGGATCGCGCAACCGCGGCAAGGGCCTGGAACCAAAGGGCGGGCCTGCGGCGCATGGCCGACAGGGCCTGCGCGACGCTTGGAATCCAGGGGGTTGGGCGGCCCATTCTAGACCAAGGACCGAAGTTATCCACAGCCGAGGAGTGCCCGCTTGTGCTTTTGCGGATGTTGCTCTATTGCGCAGGGCCCGAGCGATGGACATTGACAACTGGGGCGCAATTTGCTGAAATGGCATGCTTTTTTCGATCTGCGTTCCGCCTGCCGCCAGGGCTACCCGACAAGGGCCGCCCGGACCCGGCCAGTCTGCGTGAACGCGTGACCAGGCAGAACCGTCATGAAACGTACCTACCAGCCGTCGAAGACCCGCCGCAAGCGCACCCATGGCTTTCTCGTGCGCATGCGCACGGCCGGCGGCCGTGCGGTGATCAACGCGCGCCGCGCCAAGGGCCGCAAGCGCCTGGCCGTCTGAGGCGGCCCGGGCCAGGAGGCCCGATGAGCCGAAACGACGGCGAGGCCAACGCGCCGGTGCATTTGCTGGCGCTGCTGCGGCCTGAATCCTTCGGCGCGTCCTTGCGGGCGCGTTGGGTCCAGGCCGGCGAATTCCGATTGCACTATCGCGGCGCTTCCGAACAGGACGCGCTGATCGAGTCCACTGCCCAGGCAGCCTGCGCGGTGGGTTTCGTGCTGCCCAAGCGCCAGTGCAAGCACGCGGCGCGGCGCAACCTGATCCGGCGCATCGCGCGGGAGCGTTTTCGGGCGCATCTGGGCGAACATCCGCGCCAGCCCGGGCAGCCGCTGCCGGTGCTGGTGCTTCGCCTGCAGGCCAAGCTGGACCCGCGCTGGCGCAGCGCGCAGTCGAAGGCGCTGCGGGAATATCTGCACCAGACCATCGGCCGCTTGCTGGCCGAATGGGAGTCGAAACGCCAGCGCGTGGCGGCGCCGGAGGGCATCGCGGGGCAGGCTGCGCCGACGACGTCCGTTGCGTCCGTAGCGTCCGCTGTGCCGGTTGTGCGCAGCGAGGGCGCGAAGTCGTGATGACGCGCCTGCTGATGCTGCTGGTGCGCGGCTACCAGTTGCTGTTCAGCGCCTGGGTGGGCGGACAATGTCGCTTCACGCCCACATGTTCCCAGTACACCCTGCAGGCGCTGGAGCGCTTCGGCGCGGCACGTGGAAGCTACCTGGGAGCGGTGCGCATCGCCCGCTGCCACCCCTGGTGCCGCGGCGGGGATGACCCGGTGCCGCGGGTGTTTCATTGGGACGCCTGGCGCGCGCGCGAGGCGGGGGAGCCGACGCGGTCTGGGGACGAATGACCCTTTGCCATCGGCATGGGTTCTAATACGCGATTTGCCCGGGATGCGAATGCGCGCAGGCGCGCGGTGTCGGGAATGGTTACAACGCAGGAATTCACATGGACATTCGCCGCTCCATCTTGTGGGTGATCTTCACCGCATCGGTGATCTTTCTCTATAACTCGTGGCTGCGCTCGCACGGCGAGGCGGGGCTGTTCGGCCAGGCGCCGGCCGTGACCGCCAGCGCTCCGGCTGCTGCCGGCAGCGGCGTGCCCTCGGCCATGGCCGGCGCGGGTTCGGCGACGCCGGGTGCGCCCGGTGCCGCCCCGGTGGGCAAGGCGTCGGCGCCCGCGGTGCTGACCGCCATCCACACCGACCTGCTGGACCTGAAGATCTCCAGCCGCGGTGCCAGCGTGGTGTACGCCGGGCTACGCGACTACAAGAGCCAGGAGGATTCCTCCAAGCCCATGGTGCTGTTCGACGACACGTCGTCGCGCACCTACGTGGCGCAGAGCGGCCTGGTGGGCGGCGACTACCCGAACCATGAAACCCCGATGACCCTGGTGCCGGGGCCGCTGGACATGGGCTCGGGCAAGACCTTGACGGTGAGCTTCGTCTCGCCGGTGCAGGGCGGGCTGCAGCTGACGCGCAGCTACACCTTCCACCGCGGCAGCTACGCCATCGACGTGCGCGACACCGTCGTGAACAAGGGTGCCAGCGCGGTGGAACCGCAGCTGTACATGCAGATCGTGCGCGATGACGACAACCCGTCCAAGGGCACGCACTTCTATCACACCTTCTACGGCGCGGCGCTGTACGACAACGCTTCCAAGTTCCAGAAGTTCGAGTACAAGGACTTCCAGGATCAGGCCAAGACCATCCAGGCCAGCGACGGCTGGGCCGCGGTGGTGCAGCAGTACTTCGCCACCGCCTGGCTGCCGCAGCCCTACCAGGGCCCGCGCGAGTTCTACCTGCGCAAGCTGCCCGGCGGCCTGTACGCCACCGGCGTGATGCTGCACCTGCCGAAGCTCGCGCCGGGGGCGCAGGAGCAGGCCGAGCAGAAGCTGTTCGTCGGGCCCGAGCTGCAGCAGCAGGTGGAGGGGCTGGCGCCGGGCTTCGAGCTGGTGCGCGACTACGGCTGGGTGACCATCATCGCCAAGCCGCTGTTCTGGGTGCTGCAGCAGGTGCATCGCGTGCTGGGCAACTGGGGCTGGTCCATCATCGGGCTGACCATCCTGCTCAAGCTGGCCTTCTTCCCGCTGACCGCCGCCAGCTATCGCTCGATGGCGCGCATGAAGGCGGTGGGCCCGCGCATGACGGCGCTGCGCGAGCGCCACAAGGACGACCCGCAGGCGCTGAACGCGGCGATGGTCGAGATGTACCGCAAGGAGAAGATCAACCCCCTGGGCGGCTGCCTGCCGGTGGTGATCCAGATCCCCGTGTTCATCGCGCTGTACTGGGTGCTGCTGTCCAGCGTGGAGCTGCGCGGTGCGCCGTGGCTGGGGTGGATCCACGATCTGTCGGCCAAGGATCCCTTCTACGTGCTGCCGCTGGTCATGACGGGCACCTCGTTCCTGCAGGTCAAGCTCAATCCGACTCCGCCGGATCCCATGCAGGCGCGCCTCATGTGGATCATGCCCCTGGCCTTCTCGGTGATGTTCTTCTTCTTCCCCGCCGGGCTGGTGCTGTACTGGCTGACCAACAACATCTTCTCGATTGCCCAGCAGTGGTTCATCAATCGCAAGATGGGCGTGCCGGAGTTCTCTTCGGCCAAGTGACGCGGGCCACGCGCGCGCCGGGAGGCGCGCGGTGAGCCTGCTCGCGCGCCACGCCGAGCCCATCGCCGCGGTGGCCACCGCGGGCGGGCGCGGCGCGGTGGGCATCGTGCGCGCCTCGGGGCGCGATCTGCGCGGCCTCATGCTCGGCTTGTGCGGGCGCGAGCTGCAGCCGCGCCACGCCACGCTGCTCGAGTTCCCCGACGCCAGCGGCGCGGTCATCGACACCGGACTGGCGCTGTGGTTCCCCGCGCCTCATTCCTACACGGGCGAGGACGTGCTGGAGCTGCAGGTGCACGGCGGTCCCGCGTTGCTGCAGCTGCTGCTCGGGCGCGTGCTCGAGGTGGGGCGGCCGTTCGGCTTGCGCGTGGCGGGTCCGGGCGAGTTCACCGAGCGGGCCTTTCACAACGGCAAGCTGGACCTGGCCCAGGCCGAGGCGGTGGCCGACCTGATCGACGCCACCACGGGGGCCGCGGTGCTGGGCGCGCAACGCGCGCTGGCGGGCGAGATGTCGCGCGAGGTGCATGCGCTGGCGCAGGATCTGCGCGAGTTGCGCGCGCTGGTCGAGGCCACGCTGGATTTTCCCGAGGAAGACATCGAGTTCGTGCGCGCCCACGCGGTGGGGCGACGCGTGCGCGAGTTGATGCAGGCGCTGCGAGGCCTGCTGGCGCGCACGCGCCAGGGCGCCTTGCTGCGCGAAGGCCTGCACGTGGTGCTGGCCGGCCAGCCCAACGTGGGCAAGAGTTCGCTGCTCAACGCCCTGGCCGGCGCCGAGCTGGCCATCGTCACCGAGGTGGCGGGCACCACGCGCGACCGCCTGCGCGAATCCATCCAGATCGAGGGCGTGCCGCTGCACGTGATCGACACCGCGGGCCTGCGCGACACCGAGGACCGCGTGGAAAGCATCGGCGTGGCGCGCAGCTGGGAGGCCATCGCGCAGGCCGACGCGGTGCTGTTCGTGCATGACCTGCAGCGCCTGGAGCAGGCGCATTACCGCGCCGAGGAGGCGCGCATCGCCGCGCGCCTGCGCGAGCACGGCGTGCCCGATGCGCGGCTGCTGCACGTGTGGAACAAGAGCGATTCGCTGCCGGCGCCCGACGCCGACGCCGCGCTGCGGGCCTTCGCCGGCGAGCTGGGCCTGGGCGGGGCCGCGTGCGCCGGGCCGCGGCTGTCCGCGCGCCACGGGCAGGGCCTGCAGGAACTGCGGCGCCAGCTGTTGCTGCGCTGCGGCTGGGAGGCGATGCCCGAGGGCGTGTTCCTTGCGCGTACGCGCCACGTGCAGGCGCTGCGGGCCTGCGAGGAGCATCTGGAGCGGGCGTCCGCGTGGCTGGATCAGGCCAGCCCGGCGCTGGAGCTGCTGGCCGAGGAACTGCGCCTGGGCCATGCGGAGCTGATGGGCATCACCGGCGAGGTCAGCGCCGACGAACTGCTGGGCGACATCTTCTCGCGCTTTTGCATCGGCAAGTAGCGCCGCGCCGGCCGGGGTGTCCGCGGCGTCTCAGCTGGCCCAGTGGGAGTGACGCAGCGCCTCGGGGTTGATCACGTCGTCGCGTTCGCCGGCGGCGAAGCGGGCGAGGGCGTCGAAGGCCTGGCCGAACATGTGCTCGTAGTGCATCTCGTCGACATAGCCGACGTGGGGGGTGCAGATCGCGTTCTCCAGGCGCAGCAGCGGGTTGCCGCGCATGATGGGCTCGGACTCGAACACGTCCACCGCGGCCATGCCGGGACGCCCCCGGTTGAGCGCGGCCACCAGCGCGTCGGGCGCGATGAGCTCGGCGCGCGCGGTGTTGACCAGCACCGCGTCGGGCTTCATCTGCGACAGGTCGGCCAGGGTGACCAGGCCGCGGGTGTTCTCGTTGAGCCGCAGGTGCAGCGTGAGCACGTCGCTCTGGGCGAACAGGTCGGCACGGTCGGCGGCCGCGTCCAGGCCCGCCTCGCGCGCTGCCTGGCGCGATGCCTCGCTGCCCCAGACCAGCACGCGCATGCCGAAGGCGCGCCCGTAGCCGGCCACCATGCGGCCGATGCGCCCGTAGCCCCAGATGCCCAGGGTCTTGCCCGCCATGCGCTGGCCGAGGCCGAAATTCACCGGCATGGACTGGGACTTCAGGCCCGACTGCTGCCACGCGCCCTGCTTGAGGCTGGCCACGTACTGGGGAATTCGCCGCATCGCGGCCATGATCAGCGCCCAGGTGAATTCGGCGGTGGGCGCGGGGTCGGTGGTGCCCTGCAGCACGGCGACGCCGGCGCGGGTGCAGGCGTCGACGTCGATGTGCGCGCCCGCGCGGCCGGTCTGCGCCACCACGCGCAGCTTGGGGCAGCGCGCGAGCACCGCGGCGCTCAGGATGGTGCGCTCGCGGTTGAGCACCAGGGCCTGGGCATCGCGCAGGCGCACGGCCAGCTGGCCGGCGCCCTTGACGTTGTTGTTGAAGACCTTGACCTCGTGGTCGGCGAGCCGCTCGAAACAGGGCAGCTTGCGCACGGCGTCCTGGTAGTCGTCGAGGATCACGATGTTCATGGCCGCCTACTGTAGCGTGCGCGGGGGCGTGCGCGGGCTTCTTGGGGGCGATGCCCGGGCTGTGGCGGGGACAAGGGCCCAGGAAAGCCCTAGGGAGTATTTACCCGGAATTTGCTGCGTTGCAGCTTGAAACCAAGGTGACCAACGGTAAATATAAGCACGTATGGATATAGCGTTGTCCGACCCGGATGACGCGTCCGATCTGCGAGACCGACCATGGACGTTCAAGGCAAGCGCCACATTCCCCTGAGTCCCGCCCAGGCGTGGGAAGCCCTGAATTCGCCCGCGATGCTGCGCGCGTGCATTCCGGGCTGCGAGAGCATCGAGCAAAGCGCCCCCGGGCGTTTCGAGATCGTGCAGCACCTCGACATCGCCGGCCAGCGCACGCGCTTCGCCAGCACGCTGATCCTGGAGGACGCCAATCCCCCGCACAGCTACGTGCTGCGCTTCGAGGGCAACGGCGGCAGCGTGGGTTTCGGCACCGGGCGCGCGCTGGTGGCGCTGCAGCCCGCGGGCGAGGGCACCTCGCTGCAATACCAGGCCAGCGCCCAGGTGGGCGGGGCCATCGCGCAGATGGGGGCCGGGCTGGCCGATCAGGCAGTGCGCGGGCTGATCGAGGATTTCTTCACCCGCTTCGAGCGCAGCGCGCGGGGCGAGGCCGTGCTGGTGCCCCACGGCATGGCCGAACGACTGTGGGAGATGATGCCGCCGTGGGCCTGGGCGCTGTCCACGCTGGTGGCCGTGTTCATCATCTACTGGGGACTGCACGGCACCTGGTGAGGGAGCCGGGCGCGCCGCGCGGGGAGCGTCGGCGCGCGCGGATTCAGGAAGCCGGCATCTCGCGGCACACGGCGCGGACTACCGCCTGCACCTGGGGGTTCTTCAGGCGGTACAGCATGAAGCGGCCCTGACGCACCGCCTCGACGATGTTCTCCGCGCGCAGGCGCGAGAGTTGCTGGGATAGCGCCGCCTGACGCATGCCCACGCCGTGTTCGAGGTCGCGCACGCACATTTCCCCGTCCAGCAACAGGCACAGGATGGCCAGGCGCTCGCGATGCGCCATGGCCTTGAGCACGCGCACCATCGATTCGGTGGACGTGCCGCCGTGGACCGGCGCCGTGGGCCGCGAGGGCTCCAGGTTGGGGACGACAAGTGCATTCATGCGAACCATCGTATGGCTTCGCCATGGCACGGTTTTGACGCAAGACAAGCTTTGCTTGCGGCAGGCGGAGCGACGAGCGGGGCGCCCCAAGCCGGCTCAGTGCGCGTGCAGGTTCAGGCGCGACAAGGCGGAGAAGCCATCGAGGAATTCGTCGATGTCCTCGGTGCTCGGCGAGCCTTCCATGAGGCTGCGCACGCGGGCGCGGAAGCCGTCGGCGACGTGGCCCTCGAGAAAGATTTCCTTGCGCGCGAACTTGTCGACGATCTCGAAACCGCCCTGGTTCGGCGCGGCCTCGGGAGCGCTGTCCGCTTCGCGCGCCCAGTCGAGCTGGAACACGCTGAAGGCATCGGAATCGTAGATCATGGTGTGCATGGCGATCCTCCCGGGTCATCGCGGCGGGCGCTCGGCGCGGCCGCCCCGTCTCATGGTGCAGATGGGGCTGGGCAGCAGGGAATCAAGCCCCGCCCGCACCGTGTGCCTGCAGGTTCAACGCGCCGGGGCCCTTGCGCGCCGACAGCGTACGGGTGGGGTTTTCAGGGGGAGGCGGACGGCGGGGCGGAGGCTGTTGCGGCCGGGGCCTGCTGCAGCGCGCGTCGCAGCGTGAACTGCAGGTAGTCGTCGCCGCCGTGCAGCAGCCGGATCTGCACCGGCAGGCCCTGCAGGGAGGGGGCCAGCC
>JAKBNS010000207.1:0-32022 GCA_021830925.1 Pseudomonadota bacterium
CCCCCTCCGGTACTTCAACAGCCTGCTAAATGGCCAGCGAATCGACCCCCGGCAAGACCCCCATCCGACGCCCGGCCGCCGGGCGCCGCGCCGCGCCCGGCGCCCCCGGGCGCAGCGCCACGGTGCATCAATGGATGCAGCGCACGCCGCTGTTGCTCGGCTTGCAGCAGCAGGCGCTGGATTCGCGCCGCATGGGCGAGGAACTGGCGCGGGCCCTGGGGTCGGACCTGGCCGGCGCGGTACAGCCGGGGCGATTCGCCGAGGGCTGCTGGACCCTCAGCGCCAGTTCGCCGGCGGTGGCCGCCAAGCTGAAATTGCACGTCCCGCTGTTGCTGCGCCGCCTGCAGCAGGCCGGCTGGGCGCTGCAGCGCATCCAGGTGCGCGTGGTAATGGCCCAGGGGCTCGGCGTCCCGGGCCGCGCCGAGGCACCCGTGCTACCCAGCACCGCGCCGCTCGCGGTGCGCGAGCGCCTGCGCGCGCTGCGCGGCAGGTTCTGAGGGCCGGACGCGAACCGGCCCTGGGGGCCGCCTCAAGTCATCGCAGGGCCGCCCCAAGATGACTTGCCCCCCTCGTGGGGCGGGTCAGGCGCAGCCTGGCCCTGGGGGCCGTCAATACAGCAGGCTGCGCGCCGACGCCCGAAAGCCCGCCGGAGCGTCGGCCTCGTCGTCGAACACCACCATCTCGAAGGCCTCGGGATCGTTGCCCAGGGCACGCAACAGCGCGTTGTTGAGGGCGTGCCCGCTGCGGTAGGCGCTGTAGGCGCCCAGGATGGGGTGCCCGATCACGTACAGATCACCGATGGCGTCGAGCATCTTGTGCTTGACGAATTCGGCGTCGAAGCGCAGACCGCCCTGGTTCAGGATGCGCGACTCGTCCATGACGATCGCGTTCTCCAGGCTACCGCCCTGGGCCAGGCCGATTTCGCGCAGGGCATCGACGTCGCGCATGAAGCCGAAGGTGCGCGCGCGCGCGATCTCCCGCACGTATTCCGGCATCGAGAATTCGAAACGGAAGTCCTGCGCGGTGCGGTCGATGGCCGGATGGCCGAATTCGATGGCGAAATCCAGCCGGAAGCCGTCGTGCGGTTCCAGGCGGGCCCATTTCTCGCCGTCACGCTCCTGGGTGCGCACTTCCACGGGTTTGAGCACGCGCACGAAACGCCGGGGCCGGTCCTGGTCCTGCAGGCCTGCCGATTGCAGCAGGTAGACGAAGGATGAGGCCGAGCCGTCGAGGATGGGGATTTCCTCCGCGTCGACCTCGATCACCAGGTTGTCCACTCCGAGACCGCAGCAGGCCGACAGCAGATGCTCGACCGTGTGCACCTTGGCGCCGCCGGAGCCCAGCGTGGTGGCCATGCGGGTGTCCACCACGGCCTGCGGGCTCAGCGGGATGCTCACCGGCTGCGGCAGGTCGACGCGGCGCACCACGATGCCGCTGTCCGGCGGGGCCGGCAACAGGCTGAGTTCCACGCGCTCGCTGCTGTGCAGGCCCACGCCGACGGCGCGAGTGGCGGAACGGATCGAGCGCTGGGCGAGCATCGATGGGCCTCTGGAAACTGGTTTTTTCAATCGGACAATGCTTTCTTATTGTTATCGTTTATTGTAACCGTAGACGGGGCCGCATGCTGGCATGACGCCGACGCCGGCGCCCCCGTTGCGCGCAGGAGGCAGTGCGCGCGCCGGGGGCGCGGATTCCGGCGCGCCGGCGACGCACCGGCAAGGCCACGGGGAGAGGCCCTGCCGGCACGCCGCGCGGCGCGCCGCGGCGGAGGTAAGCGCTATCTCATGGACAACCGACACACGTTCGCAGCGGCAAGCTCAGTCGGCGCAGGGCCGCCCCAAGCCGACTGACCCCCTCGGGGGGCAGCGAGCGCAGCGAGCGGTGGGGGCCGTCGCTCAGTCGGCGCAGGGCCGCCCCAAGCCGACTGACCCCCTCGGGGGGCAGCGAGCGCAGCGAGCGGTGGGGGCTGTCCATCAATCTGCCTGCTTGCGCAGGAAGGCGGGGATTTCCATTTCTTCCATGCCGCCCTGCATCAACGCGTTGACGTGCGCGGACGGTGCATTGCCGCGCGGGTTGCGCCAGATCGCCGGGATCTGGCTGCTGTCCACGCCGACGCCGCCCAGCGCCGCGCCCATGCTCACCGGCGCCGCGTCGGTGCCGGTGCGCAGCACGGTCAGCGTGGGCGCCGCCTTCGCGGCGGCCTTGGCGCGCGAAAGGCCGGTGGCCAGCACGGTCACGCGCAGCGAGTCGCCCATCGACGGGTCGTTGACGGTGCCGAAGATGATGTGGGCGTCGGCCGACGCGTAGGCGCGGATGGCGTTCATCGCCTCACGCGTCTCGCTCAGCTTGAGCGAGTCGTCGGCGGTGATGTTGACCAGCACGCCCTTGGCGCCCGACAGGTCCACGCCGTCGAGCAGGGGGCACACGACGGCCTGCTCGGCCGCCAGGCGCGCGCGGTCGGCGCCGCTGGCGACAGCGGTGCCCATCATCGCCTTGCCCGGCTCGCCCATCACCGTCTTCACGTCCTCGAAGTCGGCGTTGATCATGCCCGGCACGTTGATGATCTCGGCGATGCCGCCGGTGGCGTTCTTCAGCACGTCGTTGGCCTTGGCGAAGGCTTCCTTCTGCGAGATGTCGTCGCCGTAGACCTCGAGCAGCTTCTCGTTGAGCACCACGATCAGCGAATCGACGTTCTTCTCCAGTTCCTCCAGTCCGCCTTCGGCGTGGCCGAGGCGCTTGGTGCCCTCGAACTCGAAGGGCTTGGTCACCACGGCGACCGTCAGGATGCCCATTTCGCGCGCGATGCGCGCCACCACCGGCGCCGCGCCGGTGCCGGTGCCGCCGCCCATGCCGGCGGTGATGAACAGCATGTGCGCGCCGGTCAGGGTCTCGCGGATCTGCGCCTGCGCCTGCTCGGCGGCGTCGCGCCCGACCTGCGGCTTGCCGCCGGCGCCCAGGCCTGTGCGCCCGAGCTGGATGAAGCGCTGCGAGCTCGAACTCTTGAGCGCCTGCGCGTCGGTGTTCGCGCAGATGAACTCCACGCCCTTGACGCCGCTCGCGATCATGTGCTCGACGGCGTTGCCGCCGCCGCCGCCCACGCCGATCACCTTGATGTTGGTTCCATTGTTGAAACCGCTGTCGCCAACGTCCTCGATCATTTCAAAACCCATGATGCACCTCCGTCCGGATAAGAAAAGACTTCACCTGCCTGCTGCCAATCGCCCGCCGCGAACGACGGGCCCCCGTGAAACGTTCACGATTCAGAAATTCCCCGCGAACCAATCGCGTACGCGGGTGAAAAGCCCCCCGGCGCTGCCCGACTTGGTTCCCGCCGCGCGGGCGCCGCGCTGGCGCTGCGTGAGCGCCTCCAGCAACAGGCCCATGGCGGTGGAATTGCGCGGGCTGCGCGCCATGTCCGCCAGCGGGCCGCTGTACTGCGGCAGCCCGAGACGGACCGGTTTGAGAAAAATGTCCTCGCCCAGCTCGACCATGCCGGGCATCAGCGACGCGCCTCCGGTCAGCACCACCCCGGAGGACAGCACCTCCTCGTAGCCGGATTCGCGCACGACCTGCTGCACGAGGGAGAAGATCTCCTCCACGCGCGGCTCGATGACCCCGGCCAGCGCCTGGCGCGACAACATGCGCGGGCCGCGGTCGCCCAGGCCGGGAACCTCCAGGCGTTCGTCCACGCCGGCCAGCAGCTGCTTGGCCACGCCGTGCTCGATCTTGATGTCCTCGGCGTCCTTGGTGGGGGTGCGCAGCGCCATCGCGACGTCGCTGGTGATGAGCTCGCCGGCGATGGGGATGATCGCGGTATGGCGGATGGATCCGCCGGTGTAGATGGCCACGTCCGTGACACCGGCGCCGATGTCCACCAGCACCACGCCGAGCTCCTTCTCGTCGGGAGTCAGCACGGCGTGGCTGGATGCCAGCGGGTGCAGCACCAGCGCGTCCACCTCCAGACCGCAGCGCCGCACGCACTTGATCACGTTCTCGGCGGCGGTCTGCGCGCCGGTGACGATGTGCACCTTGGTCTCCAGGCGGATGCCGCTCATGCCCACCGGCTGGCGCACTTCCTGGCCGTCGATGATGAACTCCTGGGGCTCCACCAGCAGCAGGCGCTGGTCGGCCGGGATGTTCACCGCCTTGGCCGTCTCGATCACGCGCATGACGTCGTTGGGCGCCACCTCGCGATCCTTGATCGCCACCATGCCGGCGGAGTTCTGGCCGCGGATGTGGCTCCCGGTGATGCCGGTGATGACCCGCGTGATGCGGCAGTCGGCCATCAGCTCGGCTTCCTTGAGCGCGGACTGGATGGACTGCACCAGCGCCTCGATGTCGACCACCACGCCGCGGCGCATGCCGGCGGTCGAGGCCTGTCCCATGCCGACGATCTTCAGGGTTCCGGCGGCCTGATCCTGCCCCGGCAGGATCTCCCCGACCATCGCCGACACCTTGGACGTGCCGATGTCCAGCCCGACCACCAGGTCCTTGTACTCCTTCGCCATTTACCGAGCTCCCCTCGACTTGCCCCTGCTGCCCGTGCCACGCGATGTGCCGCGGGCTCCCTGCGCGGCTTTCGCCGCGTCGTTGTCGTCCTTCGCCAGCTTCACCGCGAAGCCGTTGGCATAGCGCAGATCGGCCGACACCACGGCGCGGCCGTAATGCGCGGCCACGCCCGGCTCCAGGCGCACGAAGCGCTGCAGCCGCTCGGCGAAGGCCTGCGCGTCATCGTCAGTACCCAGGTCGATGCTCGGCCCCTGCGCGATCTGCACCTGCCAGTCGCCCTGCGCGCCCAGGCCCAGCCTGGCGATGCGCCAGCGCAGCGGCGCGAAACGCTGCTGCAGGTCGCGATACATGGCGGTCACCTGCTGCTGACTGGCGGGCGGGCCGAAAAAGCGCGGCAGGCCCAGGTCCTGCACCTCGCCGAGGTTCGCCTCGAAACTCTCGCCCTGCGCGTTGACCAGGCCCACCGCGTTGCCCGTCGCGTCCAGCCACAAGGCCAGCGGCTGCTGCTCCTGCAGACGCACCAGCAGGGACAGCGGCCACACGCGCTGCACCACCGCCTTGCGCACCCAGGGCACCTGCTCGAAGGCCTGCTGCACGGCGCCCAGGCTGACCGTGAACCAGTTGCCCTGCACGCGCGGCAGCGCCTGGCTGCGCAGCGAGGTCGCGCTGACGTGCTGCAGCACGCCTTCCACGCGCACGCTGCGAATGGACCACCACGGGCGCTGCAGCAGCCAGTTTCCGGTTGCCGCCAGCGCGCCGAGCACGAACAGCCACACCAGCGCACGGCTGGTGAAGTTCATCAGCCGGATGTCCAGCGGCAGGTCCTGGCGCAGCATGCCGTTCACGCGGGCTCTCCTCGCGCGCGCGGCGTCTGGTCAAGGCGCGCGCCGGCCAGGATGCGCAGGCACAGATCCTCGTAGTCGATGCCGGCGGCGCGGGCGGCCATCGGCACCAGCGAATGGCCCGTCATGCCGGGGCTGGTGTTCATTTCCAGCAGGAAGGGCCTGCGGTCGGTGGCGCGGATCATGATGTCGGCGCGCGCCCAGCCGCGGCAGCCCAGCGCGCGATAGCTGCGCAGCACCAGCTCGGCGATGGCCGCCTCCTCGCCCTCGGGCAGCAGCGCCGGGCACAGGTAGCGGGTGTCGTCGCTGTAGTACTTGTGCTCGAAGTCGTAGTTGCCCCCCGGCGCCTGGATGCGCACCAGGGGCAGCGCGTGCGCCTGTTCGCCCTCGCCGAGCACCGCGCAAGTGACCTCGTCGCCGGTGATGAAGCTCTCGGCCAGCACCGCGCTGTCGTAGCGCGCGGCCTCGGCGTAGGCGGCGTCCACCTGCTCGGGCGTGTCGGCGCGCGCCAGGCCCAGCGTGGAGCCTTCGTGGCTGGCCTTGAAAATCAGCGGCAGGCCCAGCGTCCGCGCGGCCTCGCGCGCCTGCTCCAGGCTGTCCACGAGACGCCATTGCGGAGTCGACAGGCCTTCGCAATGCCAAAGGCGCTTGGTCATGTGTTTGTCGATGGCCAGCGCCGAGGCCAGCACGCCGGAGCCGGTGTAGGGCAGCCCGAGCAGCTCGAGCGCGCCCTGCACCGTGCCGTCCTCGCCGAAACGTCCGTGCAGCGCGATGAACACGCGCTGCGCGCTCAAGCCCACCAGGCGCTCCAGCGGCTGCTCGGCGGGATCGAAACCGAAGGCATCGATCCCGCGGCCGCGCAGCGCCTGCAGCACGCGCTCGCCCGACATGAGCGAGACCTCGCGCTCGGCCGAACGCCCGCCGAACAGGACGGCGACGCGGCCGAAGTCGCGTGGGTCGGTGGTATTCGAAGGAGTGTTCACGCCTGCTCCTCCCTGGGCTGCGCGGCCTGTGCCGCGATCTGCCCGGCCACCGCGCCGATCGAGCCGGCGCCCATGCACAGCACGACGTCGCCATCGCGCGCGAAATCGGCGATGGCCCGCGGCAGCGTGCGTACGTCCTCCACGAACACCGGTTCGATGCGCCCGGCCACGCGCAGCGCGCGCGCCAGGCCGCGGCCGTCGGCGGCCACGATGGGCGCCTCGCCGGCGGCATACACCTCGGTGAGCAGCACGGCATCGGCGCTGCCGAGCACGCTGACGAAATCCTCGAACAGGTCGCGGGTGCGGGTGTAGCGGTGCGGCTGGAAGGCCAGCACGATGCGCCGCCCCGGATAGGCTCCGCGCGCCGCCGCCAGCGTGGCGGCCATCTCGACCGGATGGTGCCCGTAGTCGTCGATCAGGGTGTAGCTGCCGCCGGCGGCCGCGGGCATCTCGCCCAGGCGCTGGAAGCGCCGGCCGACGCCGCGGAACTCGGCCAGCGCCTTGCACACCGCGGCGTCGTCCACGCCCAGCTCGGCCGCCACCGCGATCGCCGCCAGGGCGTTGCGCACGTTGTGCAGGCCGGGCAGATTCAGGCGCACCTGCAGCGGCGGCAGCACCACGCCGTTGCGCCGCAGCACGGTGAACTCCATGCCGGTGCCCGCCGCGCGCACATCCACCGCGCGCACCTGCGCTTCCTCGCCCAGGCCGTAGGGCGTCACCGGCTTGGACACGAAGGGCAGGATGGCGCGCACCCCGGGGTCGTCGATGCACAGCACGGCCGCGCCGTAGAAGGGCAGGCGGCCGAGGAACTCGACGAAGGTCTGGCGCAGCCGGGCCATGTCGTGGCCGTAGGTGTCCATGTGGTCGGCGTCGATGTTCGTGACCACAGCCATCACAGGCAGCAGGTTGAGGAAGGAGGCGTCGGATTCGTCGGCCTCCACCACGATGTATTCGCCGCCGCCCAGCTTGGCATGGGTGCCGGCGCTGTTCAGGCGCCCGCCGATGACGAAGGTCGGATCGAGCCCGCCCTCGGCCAGCACGCTGGCCACCAGGCTGGTGGTGGTGGTCTTGCCGTGGGTGCCGGCGATGGCGATGCCGCGCTTGAGGCGCATCAGCTCGGCCAGCATGACCGCGCGCGGCACCACGGGGATGCGGCGCGCGCGTGCCGCGCGTACCTCGGGGTTGTCGGCGCCCACCGCGGTGGACACCACCACGGCGTCGGCTCCGGCCACGTGCGCCTCGTCATGCCCGATGAACACCTTGGCGCCGGCCTCGCGCAGGTGCCGCACGGCGGCGCTGTCGCCCAGGTCGCTGCCGCTGATCTGGTAGCCCAGGTTGAGCAGCACCTCGGCGATGCCGCTCATGCCAGCGCCCCCGATGCCGACGAAATGGATGTGATGGATGGCGTGTTTCATGTCGGGGTATCCAGCGCTTCGCAGACGGCGACGATGCGCTCGACGGCATCGCTGCGCGCCAGCTCGCGCGCCTTGCAGGCCATCTCCAGCAGGCTCTCGCGCCGCAGCGCGCGCAGTTGCGCGGCCAGGCGCGGCGCGTCGAGCTCGGCCTGCTGCACCAGCAATGCCGCGCCCGGCCCCGCCAGATAGCGCGCGTTGGCGCTCTGGTGGTCGTCCACCGCGAAGGGGAAGGGAACGAATAGCGCGGCCACGCCGGCGCACGCCACTTCGGTGACGGTGGAAGCGCCTGCGCGGCACACCACCAGGTCGGCCTGGGCGTAAGCCTCGGCCATGTCATCGATGAACTCGCGGCAGTCAGCCTCGACGCCCGCGTCGGCGTAGGCCTGGCGCAGCGCCGGCAGCCGCCCGCGGCCGCTCTGGTGCACCACGCGCGGGCGCTCGGCCGGCTCGATCAGGGCCAGTGCGCGCGGCAGCATGTCGTTGAGGGCGAGCGCGCCCAGGCTTCCGCCCACCACCAGCAGCTGCAACGGGCCGCTGCGCGCCGCGTAGCGCTGACGCGGCCCGGTCAGTTCGCGGATGGCGCGGCGCACCGGGTTACCCACCCATTCGGCGCCCGACAAGGCGCCGGGAAAGGCGCACAGCGCGCGCGTGGACAGGCGCGCCAGCAGGCGGTTGCTCAGGCCGGCCACGGCGTTCTGCTCGTGCAGCACCAGGCGCGCGCCGTACAGACGCGCCAGCAGGCCGCCCGGCACGGTGATGTAACCGCCCATGCCCAGCACCACGCGCGGGCGCTCCTCGCGCAACGCGCGCGCCGCCTGCGCCAGCGCGCGCAGCAACTGCAGCGGCAGGCGCAGCCAGCGCGCCGCGCCCTTGCCGCGCACCCCGCCGAAATCGACCCAGCGCATGCGGTAGCCCTGCGCCGGGACCAGGCGCGACTCCATGCTGCCGGGCGCGCCCATCCAGGCCACGTCCCAGCCGGCCGCGCGCAGCCCCTCGCCCACCGCCAGGCCGGGAAAGATGTGGCCGCCGGTTCCGCCGGCCATGATCAGTGCGCGCTTGATCGCCGATGCCGGTTTCATACATGCCCCCCGCGCATGAGCACGCGGTTCTCGTAGTCCACGCGCAGCAGCAGGGCCAGCGCGACCAGCGAGACCAGCGTGGCCGAGCCGCCGTAGCTGAGCAGCGGCAGGGTCAGGCCCTTGGTGGGCAGCAACCCGAGGTTGACTCCGATGTTGATGAAGGCCTGCCCGCCGATGAGCACGCCGATGGCCTGCGCCACCAGGGCCGAGAACATGCGGTCGGCGGCCAGCGCCTGGCGCCCGATGTCGAAGGCGCGCTTGGTCAGCCAGGCGAACACGCCGATGAGCACGATGACCCCGGCGAAGCCCAGTTCCTCGCCGACGATGGCCAGCAGGAAGTCGGTCTGCGGCTCCGGCAGGTAGTGCAGCTTCTCCACGCTGCCGCCCAGGCCCACGCCGAACCAGTGACCGCGCCCGACGGCGATCAGCGCATGCGCGAGCTGATAGGCGCTGCCTTCGGCGTTCACCTGGGCCCACGGGTTGAGGTAGGCGAAGATGCGGTCACGCCTCCACGGCGACAGCACGATCATGAGCACGAAGGCGCCGATCACCACCACCGACAGCGCCGCGAACATGCGTCCGTTCACCCCGCCGAGGTACAGGATCACCATGGCCACCGAGGCGATCACCAGGAAGGCGCCCATGTCGGGCTCGGCCAGCAGCAGCAGACCGATGAAGGCCAGCGCCGCGGCCATCGGGCCGAAGGCCTTGGTCGGGCTTTGCTTGACCTGCTGCTTGCGCACCATGAAGTCGGCCGCGTACAGCACCATGGTCAGCTTGACCAGCTCGGAGGGCTGGAAGTTCAGCACCCCCAGCGGGATCCAGCGCCGCGACCCGTTGACCCCCTTGCCGATAAAGGGGATCAGCACCGCGAACAGCCCGACCAGGGAAATGATGAACAGATAGGGGGCCCAGCGCTGCCAGAAGGTCATGGGGAACTGGAAGGCCACCCAGCCAGCGCCCAGGCCGAGGGCGATGGCCGCCAGATCGCGCCAGAAGAAGTGGAACTGGCTCCAGCTCGCGTAATGCGGGTCCTCGGGAATGGCGATGGTGGCCGAATAGACCATCACCAGCCCGAAGGCCAGCAACAGCACGATCACCCACAGCAGGTTCTGGTCATAGTCCAGCATGCGCGATGCGCTGGGGCCGACGTAGCCCACGCGCACCGGCATGGGCATCTGCGATGCCCCCGCCTTGCCCCTGCCGGGCAGCGCGAACGATTTCATGGCGCGCCCTCCAGCAGCGCGCCGCGCTCGGCGGCCAGCTCGGCCAGTTCCTGCGCGAACACCTCGGCGCGGTGCTTGTAGTCGCGGAACATGTCCAGGCTGGCGCAGGCCGGCGACAGCAGCACCACGTCGCCGGAGCGCGCCAGTTCGGCGGCTCGGCGCACCGCGGCGCGCAGATCCGGCAAGGTCTCGCAGTCGATGCTCTCGCCCAGGGCCTGGCGCAGCGCCGGCGCGTCGCGTCCGATGAGCAGCGCGCAACGCACCCGGTCGCGCGCCGCCTGCGCCAGCGGCGCGAAGTCCTGCCCCTTGCCGTCGCCGCCGGCGATCAGGATCACCGGGCGATCCAGGCCGCGCAGCGCCGCCACGCTGGCGCCGACGTTGGTGCCCTTGCTGTCCTCGATCCACTCCACGCCGTCGAGCACGCCCAGGCTTTGCATGCGGTGCGGCTCGCCACGGTACTCGCGCAGCGCGTGCAGCATCGGCGCCAGCGCCGCGCCGGTGGAGCCGGCCAGCGCCAGCGCGGCCAGCGCATTGGCCTGGTTGTGGCGCCCGCGGATGCGCAGCGCGTCCGCCGGCATCAGCGCCTGCAGCTGCACCGCCTGCGGCGTCAAGGGCGTGGCGGCACGGCCTCGGCGCGGCGTCGGTCGCGGCTCGGACTCGTCGGCGCGCGCGCGCGCCAGCCAGTCCATGCCGTGCTCGCGCACGATGCCCCAGTCGCCCTCGGCGCGCGGCGCGTCCAGCCCGAAGCTGCAGGCGCGCCGGCCTTCTCGGCGCAGGGCCATGACCGCGGCGTCGTCGCGGTTGAGCACCATCAGCCCGGGCACGCCGGACAGGTTCCAGGGTTGCGGCCCGAACACCCGCGCCTTGTCGGCGGCGTAGGCCTGCATGTCGCCGTGCCAGTCCAGGTGGTCCTGCGTGAGGTTCAGCACGGTGGCGGCGCTGGCCGCGAAGTCGTTCACGCCGTGCAACTGGAAACTGGACAGCTCGAGCACCCAGGCCTGCGGCAGGCGCTGCTCGCGCAGGCGCTGCGCCAGCACGTCGAGCATGGCCGGACCGATGTTGCCGGCGACCACCGCATCCTGCCCCGCCGCCTGCAGCAGCAACGCGGTCAGGGTGGTCACGGTGGTCTTGCCGTTGGTGCCGGTGATGCCGATCAGCGCCGGTGCGTAGCCCTGCGCATCGTGCAGCTCGCGCAGCGCCTGCGCGAACAGCGATAGCTCGCCGCGCAGGTCGATGCCCCGTTCGCGCGCCGCGCGCAGCAGCGGGCCGAAGGCCGCATCGTCGGGCGCGATACCCGGGCTCAGGCACACCAGGTCGACGCCGTCGAGCAGTTCCACGGCCCCGGCGCCCGCACCCGCGTGCACCTGCGCCTGCGGAAGCTCCTCGCGCACGGTCCGCAGCCCCGGCGGCACGTCACGGCTGTCGGCGGCGCGCACGCGCGCGCCCTGGCCGGCGCACCAGCGCAGCATCGCCAGCCCGGAGATTCCCAGGCCGAGCACGAGGACGGTCTTGTCGCGCAACATGGTCATCGCAACTTCAGGCTCGCCAATCCCGCCAGGCACAGCATCATGCTGACGATCCAGAAACGAATCACCACCTGGGATTCCTTCACGCCCAGCTGCTCGAAGTGATGATGCAGAGGCGCCATCTTGAAAATGCGCCGTCCCTGCCCGTACTTCTTTTTCGTGTACTTGAAGTAGCTCACCTGCACCATCACCGAGACCGTCTCGGCGACGAACACCCCGCCCATGATGAACAGCACGATCTCCTGGCGCACGATCACCGCGATGGTTCCCAGCGCGGCGCCCAGCGCCAGCGCGCCCACGTCGCCCATGAACACCTGGGCCGGGTAGGCGTTGAACCACAGGAAGGCCAGACCCGAGCCGACCATGGCGCCGATGAAGATCAGCAGTTCCCCGCTGCCGGCGATGTACGGGAACAGCAGGTAGCGCGAGAACACGGCGTTGCCGCTGACGTAGGCGAACACGCCCAGCGAACCTCCCACCATCACCGTGGGCATGATGGCCAGCCCGTCGGCACCGTCGGTCAGGTTCACCGCGTTGCTGGAGCCGACAATCACCAGGTAGGTCAGCACGATGAACCCGGTGATGCCCAGCGGATAGCTCACCGTCTTGAAAAAGGGCACGATGAGGTCGGCCGCCGGCGGCAGCGGCATGGTCAGCCCGCTACGCAGCCAGGACACGAACAGATGCCAGACCTGCGCGTTGCCGGCGCCCGAGACCGCGAAGGCCAGGTAGAAGGCCGCCACCACGCCGATCAGCGATTGCCAGAAGTACTTCTCGCGCGAGCGCATTCCGTTCGGGTCGCGGTGCACCACCTTGCGGTAGTCGTCCACCCAGCCGATCGCCCCGAATCCCAGGGTGACGATGAGCACCAGCCAGACGAAGCGGTTCGAAAGATCCATCCACAGCAGCGACGAGGCGGTGATGGACAGCAGGATCAGCACCCCGCCCATGGTCGGCGTGCCGGTCTTGATCAGGTGGGTCTGCGGACCGTCGGTGCGCACGGCCTGCCCCACCTTCATCGCGGTGAGCTTGCGGATCAGCGCCGGGCCGGCGGCCAGGCCGATCAGCAGTGCGGTCAGGGTGCTCATGACCGCACGAAAGGTGATGTAGTTGAACACCCGGAAGAAGCGCAGGTCGGGTGAGCTCTGCATCAACCACAAGGCCAGGCTATGCAGCATGTTCGGCTCTCCCACGGCTCGCGCCGTCCTTGTCCCGCGGGTCGGTGCTCCAGCGCTGGCGCAGCGCCCCCACCACGCGTTCCATGCGCATGAAGCGCGAGCCCTTGACCAGCACCACGTCGGCCGGGTCGGCGGCGAGTGCGTCCAGGTCCATCTGCTCGAAGCTCTCGGCATGCCGCGCCGCCAGGCCCGCGGCCGTGGCGGCCTCGGCGGCCTCGCGCGCGGACGTGCCCAGGGTCCACAGACCCTGCAGCCCGCGCTGCGCCGCGGCATGCCCCGCCTCGGCGTGAAACCGCGCGCCCTGGTCTCCCACCTCGCCCATGTCGCCGAGCACCAGCAGGCGGCGCCCCGGCAGCGCGGCCAGGCCGTCGATGGCGGCACGCACCGAATCCGGGTTGGCGTTGTAGGTGTCGTCGATCAGCAGCACGCGGCTGCCGTCGGCGCGGCGCAGCGTGCTGCGCTGCATGCGCCCCTGCACCGGCTCGAAGGCCTCCAGGCCGCGCACCACGGCATCCATCGGCGCCCCCGCGGCCAGCGAGGCAGCGGCCGCGGCCAGCGCGTTGTGGGCGTTGTGGCGCCCGAGCAGGCGCAGGCGCAGACTGGCCTGGCCGGCGGCGCAGCGCAGCAGCAGTTGCATGAGCGGCTGCCCGGCTACCTCGGCTTGCGGCGCATCGAGCAGCCAGCCCTCGAGTTCGGCGGCGGGAAGTTCCCCGCCCACGCCGTCCCCCGGCTGGCCGTCGCGCAGGGCGAAGCGCAGCAGTCGCCGCGGAGCGCTCAGTTCGCTCCACAGTCCGGCGTAGGCGTCTGTCGCCGGAAACACGGCCACCCCGTGCGCGGGCAGCGCCTGCAGTACCTGAGCGTTCTCGCGCGCCACCGCCTCGACGCTGTGCATGAATTCCAGGTGCTCGCGCTGGGCGTTGTTGACCAGCGCCACGTCGGGAGCCGCGATGGCCGCCAGGTGCGCGATCTCTCCCGGATGGTTCATGCCCATCTCGACCACCGCCGCCTGGTGCCCCGGACGCAGGCGCAGCAGGGTCAGCGGCACCCCCACGTCGTTGTTGAAATTGCCCTGGGTGGCCAGGCGCCCGTCCTCGCCCAGCCAGGCCGCCAGGATGCCCGAGACCATCTGCGTGACCGTGGTCTTGCCGTTGCTGCCGGCCACCGCGATCAGGGGCATCGCCGGCTGCTGCGCGCGCCAGGCGCGCGCCAGGCGCCCCAGCGCGACCCGGGTGTCGGCCACGCGCACCCCGGGCAATCCGCTGGCCTCGAGGTCGCGCTCGGCCAGCACCGCGCGGGCGCCGGCGGCCGCGGCCTGGGGCAGGAAGTCGTGCGCGTCGAAGCGCTCGCCACGCAAGGCCACGAACAACTCGCCCGCGCCGATGCGCCGGCTGTCGGTGCTGACCCCGGCCGGCGCGCGGGCGCCGTCGCCGTGCAGCTCGCCGCCGGTCCAGTCGGCCAGCTCGCGCAGCGCGAACCAGCCCGCGCCACGCGCGGCCAGCGCGGCGCGGGCATGGAATACGTCGCTGAAGGCGATGCGCCGGCCGCGCAGTTCCTGTGTGGCCTCGTGGCCCTTGCCGGCCAGCAGCACGACGTCTCGCGCGTCGGCGTGCGCCACCGTCTGCGCGATGGCCTGCGCGCGCTCGCTCAGCACCAGCAGCTTCGCCGGAGCCACCGCTCCCGCCAGCAGCTGGTCGAGAATGTCCTGGGCGGCCTCGCTGCGCGGGTTGTCGCTGGTCAGCACCACGCGATCGGCCCCGGCCTCGGCCGCCGCGGTCATCGGCGCGCGTTTGGCGCGGTCGCGGTCGCCCCCGGCGCCGAACACGCACCACAGCTGGCCGCCACGGCTGCGGGTCACGCCGCGCAGGGCCTGCAGCGCCTTGGCCAGCGCATCCGGCGTGTGGGCGTAGTCCACCACCACCAGCGGCGCACCCGTGCCGCCCAGCGCCTGCATGCGCCCCGGAGCGGGCTGCACCGCGGCCAGTGCGCGCGCGAGCGATTCGAACTCCAGCCCGCAGGCCTCCAGCAGCCCGCACACCAGCAACAGGTTCGCGGCGTTGAACTCGCCCAGCAGCGGCAGCTCCAGCTCGGCGCGCATACCGTCGCGCAGCAGTTCCAGGCGCATGCCGGCGGGCGCGTCGGCGGGGCCGCGTGCCTGCCAGTCGGCGCCCTGCGCGCCGGCCAGGGACACGCGCAGCGTGCGCAGCCCGCGCTGGCGACAGTGCACGGCCAGCTCGGCGCCCAGGGAATCGTCTACATTGAGCACCGCGGCCTGCAACTGGGGCCAGTCGAACAGCCGGCGCTTGGCGGCCGCGTAGGCCTGCATGTCGCCGTGGTAGTCCAGGTGATCCTGACTCAGGTTGCTGAACGCCGCCGCGTGGATGCGCAGCCCCGCCAGACGTTGCTCCTCCAGGCCGATGGACGAGGCCTCGATCGCGCAGTGGCGCACCCCGTCGCGCAGCATCGCGGCGAGCTCGGCGTGCAGGCGCACCGGGTCGGGCGTGGTCAGTCCGGTGGAACGCAGCGCGCCCGGCATTCCGACGCCCAGCGTGCCCACGACTCCGCAGGCCAGCCCGGCGGCCTGCAGGGCCTGGGCCGTCCACAAGGCCACCGAGGTCTTGCCGTTGGTGCCAGTCACCGCCAGCACCCGCATGTGTCGCGAGGGGTGCCCGAACCAGGCGTCGGCGATGTCGCCGGCCAGCGCCTTCAGGCCGCGAACCCGGATCACTTGCGGCGGCAGCGCGAAGGCGTCCGCGCCCTCGTGTTCGACCAGCGCGGCGCAGGCGCCGCGCGCCAACGCGTCGGCGACGTGGCGCCGCGCGTCCGCGGCGGCGCCAGGCCAGGCCACGAACACGTCGCCGGCCCGCAGCGCGCGCGAATCCGTACCCAGCGCGGCGCCCGGACCGGCCACGGCACGCAATGCGTGCACCACGCTCGCGGCGGAGTCGAGCACGGCCTGGTTCATGCGCCCGCCCCCGCTCCGGCGCGCGCCACCACCGGCTGCGCCGGAGGAACCTCGGGTTGCACGGGCAAGTCCGGCGGCACGCCGAGCATGCGCAGCGCCTGGCCCACCACCTCGGAGAACACGGGCGCGGCGACCTGGCCGCCGAAATGCATCTTCGCGTCGGGCTGATCCACCGAGACCGCCATCACCAGGCGCGGGTGGTCGATGGGCGCCATGCCCACGAACTGCGCGCGGAACTCGTGCTTGTCGTAGGCCTTGCCGCGCCAGATGTAGGCGGTGCCGGTCTTGCCCCCAGTGGAATAGCCGGGGATGCGCGCCGCCTTGGCGGTGCCCTGCGGCGAGGTCACCAGCGCCAGCATCGAGCGCACGTCGGCGGCCACGCGAGCCGAGATCACGCGTACCGCGGGCGCCGGCTGGGCCGTCTTGAACAGCGTGGCCGGGCGGATCACGCCGTCGTCGGCGAACACCAGGTAGGCATGCGCCAGCTGGAAGGTCGACACCGCCAGACCGTAGCCGAAGCCCTGGGTGACGGCGTCGATGGGGCGCCAGCGCTTCCACGGACGCAGGCGTCCGCTGGCCTGCCCGGGGAAGGGCAGCTGCGGGCGCTGGCCCAGGCCGACGGCGGTGTACATGTCCCACTGTTCCTGGGGCTTCATGCGCATGACGATCTGACCCGTCGCCACGTTGCTCGAGTACTGGATCACCTGCGGCAGCCCGATGGTGCCGTTGTCGGAGTCGTCGCAGATGCGATTGCCGTACATGAGCATGCACCCCGGGGCGGTCTGGAACATGCTGCGCATCGTCACCACGCCGTCCTGCAGCGCCGCGGCGATGGTCAGGGGCTTGATCACCGAGCCCGGTTCGTAGATGTCGGTGAGGGCGTAGTTGCGCATGTCGGCATTCGTGTAGCCGCTGCGCTTGTTGGGGTCGAAGCTCGGATAGTTGGCCATTGCCAGCACCTCGCCGGTGGCGGCGTCCAGCACCACCGCGCTGGCGTTCTTGGCGTGGCTGGCCTTCACCGCCTTCTCCAGCGCCTGGTAGGTCAGGTCCTGGATCTTGCTGTCGATGGACAGCTGCACATCCTGGCCGTTGACCGGCGGTGTTCCGCCCTCGACGTCCTCGATCACGTTGCCCAGGCGGTCGCGCATGACCTTGCGCGTGCCGGCGTGCCCGGCCAGCACGCGCTGGAACTCCAGCTCCAGCCCGCCGCGCCCCTGGTTCTCGATGTCGGTGAAGCCCAGCAGCTGCGCCGCCGCCGCGCCTTCGGTGTAGAAGCGGCGGTAGCTCGGCGACATGTACACGCCCTTGATGTGCAGGGCCGCGACCTTGCGCGCGGTGTCCACGTCGACCTGGCGCTTGACGTAGACGAACTGCAGCTGGTCCTGCGCGAAGCGCTGGCGCAGAGTGCCGGCGTCGATTTGCAGCAGCGCGGCCAGCTCGTCCACCTGGCGCGGATCGGCCTGCAGGGTCTGGGGATCGGCCCAGATGGTCTTGACCGGGATGCTCGAGGCCAGGATGTTGCCGTGGCGGTCGAGGATGCGCCCGCGCATCGCAGGAAGCTCGATGGTGCGCACGAAGCGCAGGTCGCCCTGGCGCTGGTAGAAGCCGGTGGTGATGCCCTGGATCCACAGCGCGCGAAGGGCCAGCGCGGCGAAGGCCAGGAACATCAGTCCCTTGATCAGCCAGGCGCGTCCGGGAGGCAGACGCAAGTGCAACAGGTGGCTGTTGCGGCGCTGGGCGGGAATGGCGAAGGGGCGCGATGCGAGTCTCATGATGCGCGTCATCGCGTGGGGATGCTCGGCGGCAGGCCGGGCAGCTGCGCGGCGCTGACATAGTCGCTGCGCGCCGGGGTGATGGGCACCATGCCGAGCTGGCCGCGGGCCAGCGACTCGATGCGCGAGGGCACCGACAAGGCCCGCACCTCGACCTGCAGCCGGTCATGGTCGAGCGCGAGCTGGGTCGCGCGTTGCTGCGCGGCGTCCAGCGCGGCGAAGCCGCGGCGCGCCTCGTACTGGGCGCGTACCAGACTCATGGCGCAGGCCACGGCCAGCACCAGCAGGAGCAGGTTGACGCGGATCATGCCGGCTGCCCCGACGCGAGACGCTCGGCCACGCGCATCACGGCCGAGCGGCTGCGCGGGTTGTCGCGCACCTCCGCGTCGCCGGGGCGCACGCGCGCGAGCGCGCGCAGGCCCGGCACGAACTCGGTGCTCGGCAGCGGCAGGCGCCGCTGCTGCGGGGTCAGCGCCGGCGGGCGCGCGTGCGCCTGCACGAACTGCTTGACGATGCGGTCCTCGAGGGAGTGGAAGCTGATGACCACGAGCCGGCCTCCCGCAGCCAATCGGTCCATCACCTGCGCGAGCGCCGCCTCGAGCTCGGCGAGTTCGGCATTGACGTGAATCCGAAGAGCCTGAAAGGTGCGGGTGGCCGGGTCCTGGCCCGGCTCGCGACTGCGCACCGCCTGCGCAACGAGGGCGGCAAGTTCGCCGGTGCGGGTGACGGGCTGGCCCCGTTCGCGGCCAGCCACAATCGCCTTTGCAATCGCGAAAGCAGCCCGTTCGTCCCCGTAGTCCCGCAGCACCCTAGTGATTTCATCGACGTCTGCCTCGCCCAGGAATTGCGCGGCCGTCAAGCCGCGCGTGGTGTCCATGCGCATGTCCAGCGGCGCGTCGCCGCGAAAGCTGAAACCGCGCTCGGTCTCGTCGAGCTGGGGCGAGGAAACCCCCAGGTCCAGCAGCAGGCCCTGGATGCTGGCGATGCCCAGCCGGTCCAGCACCTCGCCCCATTGCGAAAACGCCGCATGCACCAATTGCAGCCGCGGCTCGCCGCGCGCCAGCTCCGCGCCGGCCTGGATGGCCTGCGGATCGCGGTCCAGCGCCACCACGCGGCCCTGCGGCTGCAGGCGTGCCAGCAGCTCGCGCGTATGCCCGCCACGCCCGAAGGTGGCGTCGACGTAGGTGCCGCGCGGGTCGACCGCCAGCCAGTCGACGGCCTCCTGCAACAACACGGTGCGATGCTGCAGCGCGGCTGCAGCGCGGTGGGATGGAGCGGACATCGGCGGGCACCTTCACACCACGATGTCGCGTACGGCATCGGGCATTCCCGCCTCGATCACCGCCGCTTCGCGCGCCTGATGCGTGGCGCGGTCCCAGACTTCGAAATGCGAACCCATGCCGATGAGGTCGATCTCCCGCTCGATGTGCGCAGCCACCCGAAGCTCGGGCGGAATCAGCACCCGCCCGCTGGCGTCGATCTCGGTCTCGGTGGCGTGGCCCAGGTAGATGCGCTTCCAGCCCTGCGCCGACATGGGCAGCGCGGCGATCTTGGCGCGGAAATCCTGCCATTGCTGATCGCCGAACATGAGCAGACAACCCTCGGGGCTCTTGGTCAGGGTCAGGCGTCCGGCGGCTTGCGCGAGCAGCATGTCGCGGTGACGGGCAGGCACGGTCATCCGACCTTTGCCGTCCAGCGTCAATGCCGATATGCCGATGAACACGCGCTTCTCCGATTCCGCCTGGTGCTGGATGGTGCTGCTGCACTTTCACCCACTTTTCTGCACTTGGCTGCACTGTATGGGGCAAAGCGGGGCCCGTCAATAGCAGGCCGAGAATTTCGCTTACCAAACAATGACTTAGCGCGTTTCTCGCGCTGGTTATTTAACCAGCGCCATGGAAAAAAAGTCCCTTGAAATCAGCACTTGAAGATCAGGCTGAAAGTAACGGTTTGACATGACGCCGGCGCGCCGCGCGCGCCCCAAGCGAAAACGGGCGCCTGGACTCATCCAGCGCGCCCGCCAAAGTCTTCGGGGAATATGGGGCAAAGCAGGCCTATAGGCCGGATTCTGTGCATCGGTTACCCGATGTGGCAGTCATTCCTCTGGGCCGCCCGTTACCGGATCGGCTCGGTGCCACCTACCCGCAGGCTCGCGCGGGCCGCGCTCCCGGCGCCTTGCGGCGCCCTCGCCTGCCTATTTGGTGTTGCTCCGGGTGGAGGTTGCCGCGTTTCACGTCCGCGCGGCTCGCGCCGCGCATACTCGTCTCTGTGGCCCTGTTCGTCGCGTCGCCGCGCACGGCCGTTAGCCGTCACCCTGCCCTGTGGAGTCCGGACCTTCCTCGCCGCTCGCGCGGCGCGACTGCCCAGCCTGCTTCGCCGCCGCGGATTATGCCTGTTGTCCCGCTGCCTAACAGGCTGTTGAAGTACCGGAGGGGGCCGCGCGCAGGCGCTGCGGGATGAGCTGCAAGGCGCCCAAGCCAAGGCCAGGCTGGACGCCTGGCCTGCTTGGGCAACGCCGCAGATCGCCCGCAGCGCCTGCGCCCGAAGGGTTGGCGCAGAATCGGGCGCTGGCCGCACCCCGGATCTTGCGCGGGCGCCCAGCCCGCGCTGCGATCCGGCGCACGCCCATCATCCCGATTCTGCGCCAACGCGACCCCCTCCGGTATTTCAACAGCCTGTTAGTCGTCGATGGCCGCCAGAACCGCGATGCGCAGTTCCTGCGGGTCGCGCGAGCGCAGACCGCGACGCATGCCGGAGATCCGGTGCCCCTTGCGCGTGCCCTGGGATTCCACGTAGATCACGTCGCCATCGCGCAGCGAGGGCTCGACCGTGACCAACGTGGCCTTGCCGTTGGCGGACAGCTTGACCCGGGCCCGCAGGGGCTGGCGCTCCGATGGGTTCCTGAAGGCCGCCAGATGGGGGTGCGGCTCGTCGCCGCGCTCGCCGAAATCGGCGGCAAGACCGTCGTGCGCCCACGCGGTAGCCTCCGCGTTGTCCCGCGCTCTGCCGTCCTTCGCATCCTGCGTCTCGCTTTCCATCTTGATGCCCCCGGACCCTGTGGCAAGGGCCCATGGCGACGATCCTAGGTAGGCGGGTCGCGGTATGCGCCCAACTATTTCACGGCAAAGAGGCTGGGAAATGGTGCAACCTGCAAATATTTCACGGATACACGGGGTTTCGCCAAGATGCGGCGGCAGGACCTGCGCCGTGCCATGCCCTAAGCTTCGCCTTCGACCCTTCCGAAGCCGCCATGCCCATTCCCGCCGAGCTCCAGACACGCGAACAATTCACGGCCGCCTACGACAACCTCGCGATCATCGCCGACGCCGCCGAGGTGGCGGCGCAACTGCGCGAGCGCAGCCGGGCCTTCCACGCGGCGCACGCCTGCGTGACCGATATCCCCTACGGAGCTGGGCCGCGCCAGGTCTACGACTGGTATCCCGCGCAGGGGGACGGCACGGCCGCCCCGGTGCTGGTGTTCATTCATGGGGGCTACTGGCAGGCGCGAGACAAGCGCGACTTCAGTTGCGTGGCGTCGGGGCCGCTGGCCGCGGGCTTTCATGTGGTGATGGCCGAGTACACCCTGGCACCTGGGGCGAAGGTGCCGGACATGGTGGGCGAGATCGGCATGCTGCTCGATGCCTTGCGGGTCCACCCGGTGCTGGGCGCTCGCGCGGGGAGCTTCCCGCGCATCGTGCTGAGCGGGCACTCGGCGGGAGGGCACCTGGCGGCGATGCATCGGGCCCATGCCGCCGTGGCCGGCGTGCTGGCGATCAGCGGGCTGTTCGACCTGGAGCCGATCCGGCGTGGGGCGCTCAACGACGCACTGGGCCTGCGCGAGCACGACGTGGCGGTCTGCAGCCCGCAGGCTCGTATCGGTCGCGGAGTGCCGACCGTGGTTGCGGTGGGGGGCGCGGAGTTGTCCGAATTGCAGCGCCAGAGCCGGGAATACCAGGCCGGCCTGCGCGACGCGGGCGAGTCCTCGCGGCTGCAGGAAATCCCGGGTGCGAACCACCTGAGCATCCTGGCGGAGCTCGAGGGGCGCGAAGGCGTCTTGCTGGCGGCGGCGCTGGCGCTGATCGAGCAGACCCGGCGCTGAGTCAGCGCGTGCGCCGGGTGGGGGCCTCGGGCGTGGGACTCAGGACGCGAGCTCCTCGCGTTGTTCCAGTTCCTCGAGCTCACCGATGCGCAGCTCCGCGTTGTCGCGTGCGCGCGCTCCGCGCCTCAGGTTGCGGATCCGGTGCGGGCGGCGCTGACCGGCCGTGGCCACGTAGACCACGTCGCCATCGCGCAGCGTGGCCTCGGTGGTCGTGATGGTCGCGCCGCTGCCGTCGAGCAGCCGGACCTTGGCGTCGATGGCCTGTTTGTCGTCGTGGCTCAGGTAGACGTTGCAGTAGACGGGATGGGCGGTTCCGCGCGCATTGAAGTCCAGGCCCGCCGTGGTGTGCATCGGCACGCCTCGCGCCTGCGCCGCGCCGTCCTCCGTGCCTTCCCAATCGATGAGTCTCATGCATGCCTCCGTGGCCAGCCGTGTGCCCAGATCCTAGGCGCGGCCGCGCCGCAAGGCCTGCAACTATTTCACGAAAAGCAGATGTTTGGCTCCGGGGGGAGGTGACGCCGGCCGGCCCGCGCGGCCGACGAGAGCGCTATTGCGGCCTCCGGCGCCGGGCCCTGCGAGACCGTGGCGTGCCCCTTCGGGGGCCGGGCAGGCACCTCGTGGCAGTGAATCAGTCCCGGGCGATGATCATGAACGACGACGTTCAGGCGGGCGACGAACGGGAGCCTGGACATATCGGCAACGAAGCTGCGGCCAAGATCGAATTCGGGCCGAATATGCTGGCCCGGCTCGCCACGGTCATTCTGCGCCGACAATGCGAAGCTGGACTTCATTGAGCGCGTCGAATGGGGGATTTCGCAGAATCGGGGCATGCGGAAGAAAAGGGGCTTGCCTGCGACAAGCCCCGCCCCCGGCTGCCGCCGGGGCGGCCGGGAAAGTCGGCGCGGCACGTCAGTGCTGGCCGCCTTTATGCCCGGTTTCGGCCGCGCGCGCGGGGTCGTTCCTGACGTTGCCGCTGGACACCTGGCCGCCCTTGTGGCCGGCCACGGCCGCGCGGGCGGGGTCGTTCTTGAAATTCCCGCCGGAGACCTGGCCGCCCTTGTGGCCGGCTTCGGCCGCGCGCTCGGGGTCGTTCTTGAAGTTCCCGCCGGACACCTGGCCGCCCTTGTGGCCGGCCTCGGCCGCGCGGGCGGGATCGTTCTTGAAGTTGCCGCCGGACGCCTGACCGCCCTTGGAGGCGATCTGGCGCTGCTGCTCCTCGCTCATCGAGGCAAAGCCTCGCTTGGATGTCTCGTGGTTGCCGTGCTGGTTATGCTCTGCCATTTTCCGCTCCTTGAATCGAGGTCGCCGATGAAGTTTTGTGCGGGTCGACAGATTCCGCTGCTCCGCGCGTGTTCCTTCGAATATCGCGTGGTGCTGGGAATTGTCGATTCGCGGCTTCAGTTTATCGAGAAATCGATAATGACGACTGAATTCCAGGAGTTCCTTGAATTCGGAAATGGATATATTTTTTGTGGGATTTTTGAATGATTTCCGGGCGCGAGTAAAGCGCGCGCGAATTCCTGCACAGCGCGCACCCGATCCCCCCGCGGAAAAGTCGGAAGTCGGTGGGTTGAGCGGATCGAGCCGTGACAGGCCCTTCGCATCGACCTTCTCCGACGCAAGGCAGCCCACCTTGCGTGGGCTGCCCGGACGGATCGCTTACTTGCTGCCCGAAGACGACTTGGAGCTCTTGTCGCTCAGCGCCTTCTTGGTGGCGTGGTAGCCATGCTCCACGCCGTGCGCGACGTCCTTGCCGACGGTCTTGCCGGCATGCCAAACGCCGTGGCCCGCCTCGGAGCCGGCGTGCACGACCGCGTGGCCCGCATGGGAGGCGTCGTTCTTCAGGTCGTGCCCGTATTGGGACACGGTCATGGCCTGTGCGCCGGCGCACAGGCTCGCGGCGGCCACGGCCGCGCCGGCCAGGCGCAGCCCGGATTTCAGCAGGGAAGACGGATTCTGGCGATCTTGGGTCATCGATGGATTCTCCGGATGAAGCGGGCCGCGGCCCGCGTGCGTATCCCCCGTAGCGCGTGCGAAATCCCGTGGAAGTGTCCGCGGATGAGCACGTCGTCGATGCATTGTTATGGGGACATTATGCCAGCCGCGGCCCCCGCCACGGACTCCTGAGGCGGTCGGGCCGGTTCGCCCACTTCTACCCTGGATGGTCCGGCCTGCGCGCGCGCGGGCCACCAGCCGGCACGGCCGTGCGCTTTGTGCTTCTTCCCGTGGTACATCGCCGCGTCGGCATGGCGCAGCAGCGTGTCCGCTTCGGTTCCGTCCAGCGGATAACGGGCCACGCCGATGGTCATGCCCACGCGAGCTGTCGTGCCGGCGAGCTCGAATTCGCTCTGCACGGCGCGGTGCAGACGCTCGACCACGGCGTCGAGCTGGGTCACGGCGTGTTGGGGGTCGAGGTCCTCGACCAGCAGCACGAATTCGTCGCCGCCCAGCCGGGCGATCAGTTCGCTCGAGCGCAACTCGTCGCGCCAGCGCGTGGCGAGCTGGCGCAGCAGGGCGTCGCCCGCGGCATGGCCCAGCGAGTCGTTGACGGGTTTGAAGTCATCCAGGTCGATGTAGCCCAGTGCCACTTCGGTACCGTGGCGTCGGGCGCGCGCGAGGGCTTGCTGCAGGCGGACTTCGAGGTCCAGGCGATTGCCCAGCCCGGTCAGGGGGTCGCGAGACAACTGTGCCGAGGCCCGTGCGCGATGCAGCGCGATGAGCTGAAACTGCGCGTGGGTCCTGCGCGTGGCGTGCAGGAGAAAGGCGATATACAGGAGGTAGAGCACCCCCATCTCACGCGGCAGCGTCTGCCCGGACAGCAAGAGGTGCCAGGTCGCCGCGGTCACGGTGGGCATCACGAACAGCAAGGCGGACGCGGAATCGGCGGAGTAGATGGCCATGCCGCCTCCGCACACCGCGCAGGCGATGAGGGCGACCGCCAATGCGTGCATGGGGTCGGCTGGAAACAGCAAAGCCGGGAGAATGGCCCACCCGAGCCCGACCGAGAACACGCTGAGGCGGACCCGGAGAAGCCAGCGCGAGGGTGCTCGCGCCACGGTGCCTTCGGTGCGCGCACGCAGCCAGGTCCCGAGGCGCACGAGGTATAACGCGCAATAGACGGCGAGCCAGGCTTCCAGCGCACGAGACGATTCGACTCCGCGAAGGACCCATGCGCAAGCCGTCGCCGAAACCACGCCCACCACGAAATTGATGGGCACTCCTCGCAGCAGCAACTGCACCTGGTCCGTGGCGGCGTCCTCCGCGATGGCCCGGGACGGAAGGTCCCGCTCATGGGATGGGCGAACGCTCACGGCGTGCCCCGCCCCTGCTTGCGCTGCACAGGTACTCTCATCTCGTTTCCCCCGCTGAACACTGCGTGTGCCCGGATGGCGCCGATGGGCTCCGGCTCGGCGCCCATCGGCATTCTGGTTCGCAGTTTAGGGGCGAGGGTCGCTGTGAGCCGTGAAACATTGCACAGCCGGGAGCCTCTTGATCAGCCTCTCCCGAGGGTGAATCAGAGCGCTGCGCGAATTTCGGGGCGATTTGTTCCGATTGCGGCGAGTTCAACGAAACTGGAAACTGGCGAAAAAGAAGGCCACGTTCCCGTTATTCAACTTGTCCGTTACCCTTGGCAGAAAGGTGCCGTACAAGCGAATTGCACCAACGCCCACAGAAAACAAGGGCAAAACGATAGGGAACGGAATGTTGTTCAGAATGTCCGTCCGGGATGTCAGGCCAGCCGTGTATCCGGCACCCAGGCTGACCGGTCCCTGCGCCGGGCGCCAGATCCATTGTTTCGCGTAGCCCACAACCGGTTCGGGCTTGCGGTGCGAATCCGCGAACACCATCGCGTAGACCATCTCGTCATTGCCGTCGGCATCGACCAGGCGCTTGCCGGCTCCGAAACCCCAGGCGTGACTGTTCAGCGTGGCGAGTTTGGCCGCCGTGTAGGTGTGGGGATCGTGCCAGGCGTATCCGGTGACGAACAACTCCGGCTGCCCCTGCTGGTAGATGTCCTCCAGGTGCGAGCCGGCCTCGGAAACCCAGCCGCGGCCGTCCGCCACGACTCCGGCGTGGCAGACCTGGGTCGCGCCGACTGCCGCCAGGCAGACCCCCGTCAGGACCCTCCGCAGACGCGCCGCGATAGCCGGCGCCGTCACTGCCAGGCGTAATGGCGGTTGCACGAGGGCGCGTGTTCCGCGCCGCGGTGCGCCTGCAGCAGCGCGGAGAGTTCCCGCACTGCGTGGATGCAGTCCGGCGTGTGGGGCAGTTCACCCTCGCGCAACACGGTCAGCGCGCCGCGCGCGGCGCGAAGGTGCTGGCGGCCGAAGGCGCTCCACGAAGCCTCGACGGCGTCGATGCCCTCGATCGCGCGCTGGGCGGCTGCGGCCGGGGCCAGGCTGCCGATGCGTGCCTGGGCCAGCACGCGCCTCGCATGTTCCAGTTCTCCCAGCAGATCGACGTAGCTTTGTGTTGCGTACGGGTTGTGGTTCATTGCGGAGTCCTCCTTCGCGGATGTTGCCGCCCGAAGATCGCGGGGCGATGATCGGGGCGCAGGGTGGATGCGCCGCAGGCCATAAGCGTACCTGCGAAAAATGTCCGCAAGGTACGCAGGGAATGTGTCGCATTTATTGCTAGGGTCTACCCGAAGTGTCCCCCCCGGACGCCCGTGGCGGGCGCTTGCGGCCCGCTCGCGCCGCCGGCGTCCCCGGCAGGGGACGGCATGCGAGAATCCCCGGCACCCCGACGCTCCTGCCATGTCCGTTCCCGAACTCCCTTCCGCTGCTCTGCCCGACGACGAGGCGCAGCGCCTGCGAGTCCTGCAGGAACTCGACATCCTGGATACCGCCCCCGAGGACGTGTTCGACGACCTCGCAGCACTGGCGGCGCAACTCACGAGGGCGCCGATCGCGTTGCTCAGCCTGGTCGATGCCGGACGCGTGTGGTTCAAGACCCGCCACGGCGCGGACTTGTTCGAGACGCCGCGGGACGGCTCATTCTGTGCCCAGGCTATTCTCGGTGATTCCCTTCTGGAGGTGGAAGATGCGCTAACAGATGAGCGCTTCGCCACCAATTCTGTTGTGCAATGCGCGCCGCATGCGCGTTTCTACGCAGGCGTGCCCTTGCGCACGGCCGAGGGGCACGCGCTGGGCACCCTGTGCGTGCTCGACCTCGTGCCGCGGCGGCTGGACCCGGCGCAGCGCGACGGGCTTGAGCGTCTGGGCCGCCAGGCGGTACGGGTGATCGAAGCCCGCCAGGCGGCCGTGCGCCTGCGCCGCGCCCAGCAGCGCCTGCGCCGCCTGGCCGATTTCCGGGCCCTGCTGGCCGGCGTCAGCCAGGCGATCGCGGATGCCGCAGACGACCTGGCGATGCTGGGCCAGGCCTGCGCCCTCGGCGTGCGCTACGCCGGCGCGAGGCTCATGTACGTGGCGCGACCCGACGCGCAGGGCCGTTTCGTGTTCCTGGCCAGCGCCGGGCAGACGGAGTACCTGCGACACATCGTCATTTCCAGTCGCGCCGAGGATCCGCACGGGGGCGGTTTCGCGGGTGTGGCCTGGCGCGAGGGCAGGGCGCTGTACGCCGACGATTTCCTCGGCTCGCCCGAACTCGGCCCCTGGCGCGAGATGGCGGGACGCTACGGTTTTCGCGCCGCGGCCACGCTGCCCATCCGGCGCGGGCGCGAGATCTGGGCGATCATGACCATCCTCGACGCGCAGACAGCGGTGTACGACCAGGACCTGCGCGAATTGCTGGAGGAACTGTCGGACAACCTGTCGCGGGGGCTGGATCGCATCGACCTGGCCGAGCGCGAGCGCGAATCCCGTCTGCGCCTGGAGCGCTCCCTGGCCTACCAGCGCCGCCTGATGGACAAGAATGCGGCGGGGATGTTCACGCTGGACCCGCAGGGGCGCATCGGTGACCCGAATCCGGCGCTGTGCGAGATGCTTGGGCATGTCCGCGAGGAGTTGCTGGGGCAGTCCGCCGAGCAGCTGTTCGAGCCGGGGCCGGACAGCGCGCGTTTCGAGGCCATCGCCGAGCAGACTCGACAGGGCGTGTTGCGCGGCCGCGTGGAGCAGCGTTTTCGCCGCCGCGACGGCGGGCCGCGGGTGTGCGAGGTCAGCGGCGTGCCCATCGAACTGCCCGACGGCGCGCCCGGCGTGCTGTGGAGCGTCATCGACGTCAGCGCGCTGCACGAGGCCCGCGACATCATCGCTTTCCAGGCTCGCCACGACGCGCTCACGGGACTGCCCAACCGGCGCGCGCTGGAGCAGTACCTGCCGCGCGCGCTGCGCCGGGCCCGCCGGCCCGGCAGCCGGGTGGCCGTGGGCATGCTGGACCTGGATGATTTCAAGCCGGTCAACGACGCCCACGGGCACGAGGCCGGCGACGGCTTGCTGCGCGAGTTCGGGCGTCGTCTGCGCGAGGCGATGCGCGCATCGGATTTCCTGGCGCGCTTCGGCGGCGATGAGTTCGTGCTGGTGCTGGAGGATCTGGACGAGCACCAGCACGAGGCGCAGCTGGACGCCGTGCTGGCGCGCCTTCACGCAGCCGTGGAACACGATTTCGTGCTGCCGCTGGGGCAGCGCGTGCGGGTGGGCATGAGCCTGGGACTGGCCTTGGTGCCCACGGATGGCGGTGGTGGCGCAGCGGTACTGCGCCAGGCCGACGCGGCACTCTACGAGCTCAAGGCGCACAAGCTCCAGCGCGCGCGCTGGTGGCAGCTCGGCACGAGTGCGGGCGCGGCGGGCGATCCGTCCCCGGATTTCGACCCCTTCGGAGTGCGCGCTATCGATCTGCTGGGCCTGGCCGCGGTGCGCGCGCTGGTCGAGCCGCCCGCCTACGAGCAGCGCCTGTTGGCCGCGTGGGCACGTCCCGGAGGCAGACCCGGCGGGGAGGCGTTGCGCGAGTTGGTCGTGGAGCAGGCCCGGCATCTGCAATGGCTGCTCGGGCCGCAGGCGCAGGCCGAGGAGGTGGCGCGCCGCGCCGAGCAACGCGGACGGGCGCGCGCACTCGTCGGACTGGGGCCGGCCTTCGTGGCGCGCGGTACCGCGCTGCTGCAGGAGGAACTGGCATCGCGCCTGCGCGCCTCGAGCGTGATGGCGCGCACGCGCTACGAACTGTCGCAGATCGCGGAGGCCAGGCTGCGCGAGGATCTGCAGGGACAGATGCTCGCGCACGACCGGGTGGTGGGGCGCTATTTCGCCGTGTTCGACGAGGAGCCTCCGGCTCCGGGCACGCCCTGGGGCGATGCGCTGGAGGCCTTGCTGCGCTCGGTGGGCGAGCTCGACGGCATGCTGGCCTGCGTGCTGATGCGCCCGGACTCGCAGGGTTGTTTCCAGGCGGAGGCCGGCGCGGGGTCCTGTGCGCAGGCGATCGGCGCCGACCTGCGAGAAGGGCGCTACCAGGTTCGCCAGGACGACGACAGTCCGGCCGGGCGCGGGCTGGTGGGCAGCGCCTGGCGTAGCGGGCGCATCCAGACCACCGGCGAGTACTCGCGCGACGTGCGCCTGGGGCTGTGGCACGGGCGCATGCAGGCGCACGGGGTGCGCAGCGTGATGGCCATTCCGGTGCCGGCGCAGCAGGAGGGCGCGGCCTTCGTGCTGGTGTTGTTCGGCGCCTGGCCCGAGCAGTTTCACGCGCGGCGCATGCGCTATTTCGCCAACTTGCTGCAGCAACGCGCGGGCCAGTACTGGCGCGCCTTCCGCGTGCCTTCCAAGGCCGCGCTCCCGCCGTCCCAGGAAGTGGCGCAGGCGCACCGCGCCGCGTTGTTCCGCGGGGGGCTGGAACTGCACATGCAGCCGGTGGTGAGCCTGCTCGACGCAAGCGTGCGGCGGGTCGAGGCGCTGGCGCGACTGCGTGCGACGGACGGCTCGCTGGTGATGCCGGGCGTGTTCCTGCCCTTGCTGGGGGACGCCGAGCTGGACCGCCTGCTGCGCATGGTGCTGGAGCAATCGCTGGCGTGGTTGCGGCGCTGGGATTCCGAGGGGCTGGAGCTGGAGGTCGCTGTCAATCTGGCGCCGACCACGCTGGTGCATCCGCAATGCGCCGAATGGGTGGAGCAGGCGCTGCGCGACAGCGGCGTGGCGCCGGCGCGGCTGACCCTGGAACTGCTGGAGACCCAGGAGCTCGATCGCGCGGCGCAGTCGCGCGCCATCGCGGCGCTGGCGGCGCTGGGGGTGAAGCTGGCGATCGACGACCTGGGCTCCGGCTACAGCAGTCTCAAGCGCCTGACCGAGCTGCCCTTCGACACCATCAAGGTCGACCAGAGTCTGACCCTGAACCTGCGCCGCTCGCCCATGCTCAGCTTCAACCTGGTCGGCACGCTGATCCGCATGGGGGCGGAACTCGGACGCCAGGTGATCGTGGAAGGCGCGCAGGACGCCGATACCGTGGATGCGGTGCGCGAACTGGGCGCCACGCTGGCACAGGGTTTCGCGCTGGCGCGCCCGATGGCGGCCGCCGAACTGCATGCATGGTGTGCCAACGGCGGTCCTCGACTGGGGCGCGAGCGCATCCACGGGCCGCTGGGGGCGTTGGCGCTGCACTGGGCGCTCGCGCAGGACAGTGCGCAGGCGCCCGGGGCGGTGGACGATTGTCCGGTGACCCCTTGGCTGCACAACGCAGGGCTGCGCGGCCACGAGGTCGATACCTGGCACGCGGCGCTGCATCTCGCGCCGGCCGCCTGGTCGCCCGAGCAGCCTTTCGTGCGCTGGCTGCTGCAGCAACTGCAGGCGGGAGAATCTTCCGGTGCGCGCGAATCCGCGACGCCGGGAGCGGCGTAGTGTTGGAGAAGGCCGCGGGCCCACGCGACCGCGACCAGGGAGCCTGACATGCAGCAGCAACTGAGACTGTCCGAACTGATCGGGGCGCTGAGCCACGCGCTGGACATCACCGAGGGACAGCCGCGGGGGCACTGCGTGCGCTGCGCGTGGATCGGCATGGCCCTCGGGGAGGAACTCGGGCTGGGCGAGCAGGCTCTGTGGGAGCTGTACTACACGCTGCTGCTCAAGGACCTGGGCTGCAGCAGCAACGCGGCGCGCATCTGCGAGCTCTATCTCAGCGACGACCTGCGGTTCAAGCGCGACTTCAAGCTCGTGGGCAGCTCGCTGCCGCAGGTGGCGCGTTTCGTGTTGACCCACACCGGTCTGCGCTCCGGCATGGCCGAGCGCTTTCGCGCGACCTTGGACATTTTCCAGCACGGCGACGACTTTTCCCGCGAACTCATCCGCACGCGCTGCCAGCGCGGCGCCGACATCGCGCGCCAGATGCGTTTCGGCGAGGCGGTGGCCGAGGGCATCCACGCGCTGGACGAACACTGGGACGGCGGCGGCAAGCCCGACGGTCTCGCGGGGGAGGCCATCGCGCTGCCGGCGCGCATCGCGCTGCTGGCCCAGGTGGTGGACGTGTTCCACACCACCGGCGGCCCGGATGCGGCGCTGCGCGAGGCGCGCCTGCGCGCGGGAAGCTGGTTCGATCCCGCGCTGGTGCGGTCGCTGGAGCGTGTGGCGGGCGAGGCATTCTGGCGCGGTCTGCGCGACCCCGCGCTGGCGCAACGGGTCTACGCGCTGGAGCCGGCGCGGCACAGCGTTCCGGTGGACGAGGACTACCTGGACGAGATCGCCGAGGCCTTCGGCCAGATCATCGACGCCAAGAGCCCGTTCACCGCGGGGCATAGCGCGCGCGTGGGCTTGTACGCGGACCTGATCGCCGAGCAACTGGGCATCGACGCGCAGCGCAGGCGCTGGCTGCGGCGCGGGGCGCTGCTGCACGACCTGGGCAAGCTGGGCGTGAGCAACACCGTGCTGGACAAGCCGGGTCGGCTCGACGAGGCGGAATGGCAGGCGGTGCGCATGCACGCGCTGTACACCGAGCAGATCCTGTCGGGCATCGAGCCCTTCGCCGAGCTCGCCCGCGTGGCGGGCGCGCATCACGAGCGCCTGGACGGCACCGGCTACCCGCATGGCCTCGGGGCGGCGGAGATCCCGCTGGAGACCCGGGTGATCACCACGGCGGACATATTCGATGCCATTTCCGCCGATCGGCCCTATCGCGCGGCCGTGCCCGTCGCGAAGACCCTCGACATGATGCAGGGGCTGGTCGGCAGCGCGCTGGACGAGCGCTGCATGGTCGCATTGCGAGCGGCGGCGCAGCGCGTGGAGGGCGATCTGCTGGACAGCCGCGCCGCGGCGGCGTGAAATGGCGCCTTCGTGCGCCCGATCGCACGCACTCATTTTCAGACCAAGGACGGAAGCACGACATGGAAATTCAAGGACAAAGCGCGCTGGTCACCGGGGGAGGCTCCGGGTTGGGCGAAGCGGTTGCACGGGAACTCGCCGCTCAGGGCGCGAAGGTGGCGGTGCTGGACCTGAACGCCGAGCGCGCGCGCGCGGTGGCCGCCGCCATCGGCGGCATCGCGCTGACGGCCGACGT
>JAKBNS010000207.1:32032-41396 GCA_021830925.1 Pseudomonadota bacterium
GCAGGCCGCCATCGAGCAGGCTGCGCAGGCGCACGGGACGGCGCGCATCGTCATGCACATGGCCGGCGTGGGCGGGGCCAGGCGCGTGGTCTCTCGCGACGGCTCGCCGGCGCCGCTGGAAGACTTCGAGCGCACGGTGCGGGTGAACCTGATCGGCAGCTACAACGTGGTGCGCCTGTGCGCCGCGCGCATCGCGGCACTGGAGCCGGTGAGCGACACCGAGCGCGGTGTGATGCTGCTGACGGCCTCGGTGGCGGCCTTCGACGGACAGGTCGGGCAGGCCGCGTATTCGGCTTCCAAGGGCGGCGTGGCGGCCATGACCTTGCCGTTGGCGCGGGACCTGGCCTCGCACGGGATCCGCGTGGTCACCGTGGCCCCCGGGCTTTTCGACACTCCGATGATGTCGGGGTTGCCCCAGGAGGTGCAGGATTCGCTGGCCGCCTCGGTGCCCTTTCCCAAGCGCCTGGGGCGCCCGCAGGAGATCGCCGCGCTGGCCGCGCACGTGGTGCGCAACGGCTACCTGAACGGCGAGACCATCCGTCTGGACGGCGCACTGCGCATGGCTCCGCGCTGAATCGTCCCGTCGGCGGCGCGTGCGGGTCGGGACAGTGCTCCAATAGGGGCATGAACCTCAAGCAACTCGAATACTTCGTGCGCGTCGCCGAGGTGGGCAGCTTCAGCAAGGCGGCGGTGTTGCTGGACATCGCCCAGCCGGCGCTGAGCCGCCAGGTTCGCCTGCTGGAAACCGACCTGCGCGCGGTGCTGCTGCAGCGCACGGGGCGCGGGGTGGTGCTCACCGAAGCCGGCAAGCGCCTGTTCGAGCATGCGGCGGGCATCCTGCAACTCGTCGCGCAGGCGCGCGAGGACCTGGAGGCCGGGCGCGACGAGCCGACGGGGCGCATCATCATCGGGCTGCCCCCGAGCATGGGGCGCGTGCTCACGCTGCCCCTGGTGCAGGGCTTCGAGGCCAACCTGCCGAAGGCGCGCCTGGCCATCGTCGAGGGTCTGTCGGCGCATATCACCGAGTGGATCGCCACCGGGCGCGTGGACATCGGGCTGGTGCTCAATCCGCAGAGCCAGGAGGCGATCGAGGTTCGACCGGTATTCGAGCAGGAGCTGTGCCTGGTCAGCCCCGCGGGCGCGGGCGAGCCCGAACACGAGGTGCCGTTCAGCAGTCTGGGCTCGTATCCACTGGTGATTCCCGAGCGCACGCACGCGATTCGCAGGATGATCGAGAACCAGGCGGCGCTATCCCACATCAAGCTGCAGATTGCCTGGGAAGTCTCCGGAGTGCAGTCCATCCTGGACCTGGTGCGCTGCGGCCACGGCCATGCGGTACTTGCGCGCGGCGCGGTGCTCGCCAGCGGGCAGCGCGAGGCTTTCCGCGTGCGCCCGCTGAGCCATCCCCGCCTGTACAGCCGCCTGTTCCTGGCTACCTCCACCAGCAAGCCCAGCACTCCGTTGTTGCGCCATGCGGTCGATCTGCTGCTGCAACTTGCGCGCGAGCACGCGCGCGCCGCCGACCATATCAATTCGTGATAGCTGCTAGCGCAGCGGACGGTCTTGGTGGCGGCGGATGGGCTTGCCATAATCGGAAACCCTGATGCAGCCATGAGCGTCGGCCCGGTGCGCCGAACAACCTGGAGATTCCCGCATGATCATCGACTGTCACGGCCACTACACCACGGCACCGAAGGCCCTGGAGCAATGGCGCAAGGCGCAGATCGACAACCTCGCCACGCCCGAGCTCGGCCCCAAGGTGGCCGACCTGCGCATCAGTGACGACGAACTGCGCGAAAGCATCGAGAACAACCAGTTGCGCCTGATGCGCGAGCGCGGCAGCGACCTGACCATCTTCTCGCCGCGCGCCAGTTTCATGGCCCACCACATCGGCGACTTCAACACCAGTTCGACCTGGGCGGGCATCTGCAACGAACTTTGCCACCGCGTCTCGCAGCTGTTCCCCGAGCACTTCATCGGCGCGGCCATGCTGCCCCAGTCGCCCGGCGTGGATCCGCGCAGTTGCATCCCGGAGCTGGAGCGCTGCGTGAAGGACTACGGCTTCGTGGGCATCAACCTCAATCCGGACCCCTCGGGCGGGCACTGGAAGGAGCCGCCGCTGACCGATCGCTGGTGGTACCCCATCTACGAGAAGATGGTGGAGTACGACATCCCGGCCATGGTGCATGTCAGCACCAGCTGCAACGCCTGTTTCCACACCACCGGAGCGCATTACCTGAACGCCGACACCACGGCCTTCATGCAGTGTCTGACCGGCGATCTGTTCAAGGACTTCCCGAGCCTGAAGTTCGTCATCCCCCACGGCGGCGGCGCGGTTCCCTACCACTGGGGTCGCTTTCGCGGCCTGGCGCAGGAGCTGAAAAAGCCCCTGCTGCAGGAGCACCTGCTGGGCAACATCTTCTTCGACACCTGCGTCTACCACCAGCCGGGCATCGATCTGCTGACCCGCGTGATCCCGGTGGACAACATCCTGTTCGCATCCGAGATGATCGGCGCAGTGCGCGGCATCGATCCGCAGACGGGCCATCACTACGACGACACCAAGCGCTACATCGAGGTCGCGGCCATCGATCCGGAGCAGCGCGCGAAGATCTACGAACACAATGCGCGGCGCGTGTATCCGCGACTGGATACCGCGCTCAAGGCGCGCGGACTCTGAACCTGGAGCAAAGGACATGACTCAGCTGAACCAGCTTGGCGTGGTGCATCGCAACATCCGGCGCGCGGACCCCGACGCCGTGAAGGCCCTGTCGAAGTTCGGCTCCGCCACGGTGCACGAGGCGATGGGCCGCGTGGGCCTGATGCGCCCCTACATGCGCCCCATCTACGGTGGCGCCCATGCCTGCGGTACCGCGGTGACCGTGTTGCTGCACCCTGGCGACAACTGGATGTTCCACGTGGCGGCCGAGCAGATACGCCCGGGGGACCTGGTCGTCGCGACGGTGACAGCCGAGTGCAGTGACGGCTATTTCGGCGATCTGCTGGCCACCTCCTTCCGCGCCCAGGGCGCCTGCGGTCTGGTGATCGAGGGGGGCGTGCGCGACGTGAAGGACCTCAGCGAGATGCGCTTTCCGGTGTGGAGCCGCTACATCAGCGCCAAGGGCACGATCAAGGCCACCGTGGGCTCGGTGAACGTGCCGGTGGTGTGCGCCGGCGTGCATGTGCAACCCGGCGACGTGGTGGTGGCGGACGACGATGGCGTGGTCGTGGTGCCGGCGGCGGTGGCCGCGGCCACCGCCGAGGCGGCGGCCGCGCGCGAGGCCAACGAGACCGAGAAGCGCAAGAAGCTGGCATCCGGCGTGCTGGGTCTGGACATGTACAAGATGCGCGAGCCGCTGGAAAAGGCCGGCCTGCGCTACGTGGACTGAGTATCTCCATGGACGAGCTCACGCAACGTGCGCGCTCCTGGCGCATCGGCCTGATCGGCTACGGCGAGGTCGGGCGCATCGTCGCGGAGGATCTGCGCGCGCTGGGCCTTCAACACCTGCAGGCCTGGGACAGCAAGTTGGCGGGGCAGGCGGCGCTCGCGCAGCCACTGCGCGAGCACGCCGGCGCGCACGGCGTGCGTCTGGTGGTCGGCGCGGCCGAACTGGCACGCGAAAGCGATCTGGTGATCAGCGCGGTCACCGCCAGCCAGGCCGTCGCGGTGGCCGCCGAGTGCTCGCCGGCGCTGCGCTCCGGCAGCTGGTTCGTGGATTTCAACTCGGCGTCGCCGGGGGCCAAGTCGCAGGCGGCCGCGGCCGTCGAGGCGAGCGGTGCTCGCTACGTCGAGGCGGCCGTGATGACCTCGGTTCCTCCGTATCGCAGCAAGGTTCCGATGCTGCTGGGCGGCCCGCATGCGCTCGATTTCGCGCCCGCCATCCAGGCGCTGGGCTTTGCCGGCGCGCGTTTCGGCGACCGGCGCCTGGGCATCGTCTCTGCCACCAAGATGTGCCGCAGCGTGATGATCAAGGGCCTGGAGGCCATGGTCATCGAGAGCTTCAGCGCGGCGCGGGCCTATGGCGTCGAGGACGCGGTGCTGGCCTCGCTGGCCGAGACCTTTCCCGGCATCGACTGGGAGAAGCAGGGAGCCTATTTCTTCCAGCGCGTGATCGAGCACGGTCGCCGGCGCAGCGAGGAGATGCGTGAAGTGGCGCGCACCGTGGACGAGGCGGGGCTGCATCCGTGGTCGGCCGCCGGAACCGCCGAGCGCCAGGCCTGGATGGCCGACCTGGCCGAGCAGGGCGTGTTCGGACGCCGTGGCGCGCTGGGCTTCGCGCGCAGCACCGACTGGCGCGTCGAGGCCGATCGATTGCTGCAAGCCGCGCGCCAGGCGCGGGACATCGCCGACAAGGACTGAATCCATGCATTTCGAGAAAACCCCCGGCTGGCTGGACTGGTACCAGGGTCCGTCGCGCCCGCGCTTCGTGCTGCCCGCGGGAAGCGTGGACGCGCATTGCCATGTGTTCGGCCCGGGCGATCGCTTTCCCTATGCGCCCGAGCGCAAGTACACCCCCTGCGACGCGTCGCGCGAGCAGTTGTTCGCCCTGCGCGACCACCTGGGCTTCGCGCGCAACGTGATCGTGCAGGCGACCTGCCACGGCGCCGACAACCGCGCACTGGTCGATGCGCTGGAGCACTCCGACGGTCGTGCGCGCGGCGTCGCGACGGTGCGTCGCGACATCGGCGACGAGCAGTTGCGCGCGCTGGACGCCGCCGGCGTGCGCGGCGTGCGTTTCAACTTCGTGCGCCGGCTGGTGGACTTCACGCCGCGCGAGGAACTGATGGAGATCGCCGCGCGCATCGCGCCCCTGGGCTGGCACGTGGTGATCTACTTCGAGGCGGTGGACCTGCCGGAACTGTGGGACTTCTTCACCGCGCTGCCCACCACCGTGGTGGTGGACCACATGGGGCGCCCGGACGTGACCAAGCCGGTGGACGGCCCGGAGTTCGAACTGTTCCTGCGGTTCATGCGCGAGCACGGCAACGTCTGGTCCAAGGTGAGCTGCCCCGAGCGCCTGTCGGTGTCGGGCCCGCCCGCGCTGCACGGCGAGCAGGCAGCCTATCGCGACGTCGTGCCCTTCGCGCGGCGCATCGTCGAGACCTTCCCCGACCGTGTGCTGTGGGGCACCGATTGGCCGCATCCGAACCTGAAGAACCACATGCCCGACGACGGGCTGCTGGTCGACTTCATCCCGCACATCGCCCCCACCGCGGAATTGCAGCGCAAGCTGCTGGTGGACAACCCGATGCGCCTGTACTGGCCCGAGCTCACCCCTGGAGGCGGCGATGGCGCTTGACAAGCCCTACAAGGACGTACCCGGAACGACCATTTTCGATGCCGAGATGTCGCGCCTGGGATATCACCTGAACCAGTTCTGCATGTCGCTGATGAAGCCCGCCAACCGCGAACGCTTCAAGGCAGACGAGCGGGCCTACCTGGACGAATGGCCCATGACCGAAGAGCAGAAGCAGGCCGTGCTGGCGCGCGACCTGAACCGCTGCATCCACCTGGGGGGCAACATCTACTTCCTGGCCAAGATCGGCGCCACCGACGGCAAGTCCTTCCAGCAGATGGCCGGCAGCATGACCGGCATGAGCGAGGAGGCCTATCGCGACATGATGGTGCGCGGGGGCCGCTCGATCGAGGGCAACCGCTATGTCGGCGAGGCCGCTGCGGCCGCGCCGCGGGGGAATCCGTGATGGCACGCATCAGCGCGAGCGTCTACACCTCGCATGTGCCGGCGATCGGTGCGGCGATGGACCTGGGCAAGACCGGCGAGCCCTACTGGCAGCCCTTGTTCGCCGGCTACGAGTTCTCGCGGCAGTGGCTGCGTGAGCAGCGTCCCGACGTGATCTTCCTGGTCTACAACGACCATGCCAGCGCCTTCAGCCTGGAGATGATTCCGACCTTCGCCATCGGCACGGGCGAGCGCTTCCAGCCGGCCGACGAAGGCTGGGGGCCGCGTCCGGTGCCGCAGGTGATCGGTCACCCGGAACTGGCCTCGCACATCGCCCAGTCGGTGATCCAGCAGGACTTCGACCTGACCATCGTCAACCGCATGGACGTGGACCACGGGCTGACCGTGCCGTTGTCGCTGATGTGTGGCCAGGTGCCGGCCTGGCCCTGCCCGGTGATTCCCTTCGCCGTCAACGTCGTGCAGTACCCGGTGCCGTCGGGGCGGCGCTGCCTGGCGCTGGGCCAGGCCATCCGCCGCGCGGTGGAAAGCTTCGACGCCGACTTGAACGTGCAGATCTGGGGCACCGGCGGCATGAGCCACCAGTTGCAGGGGCCGCGCGCCGGGCTGATCAACCGCGAATGGGACACCCGCTTCCTGGACCGGCTGATCGATGATCCCGTCGGGCTGGCCCAGGTTCCGCACATCGAGTACGTGCGCGAGGCGGGGTCGGAAGGGATCGAGCTGGTCATGTGGCTGATCGCGCGCGGTGCGATGGGCGACCTGGCCGGCGGACCGGCACCCCGTGTCGCCCACCGCTTCTACCATGTACCGGCCTCGAACACGGCGGTCGGGCACCTGATCCTGGAGAACCCTCGGACATGAGCAAGACAATCAAGGTCGCGCTGGCCGGAGCCGGCGCCTTCGGCATCAAGCACCTGGATGCCATGCGCAACATCGACGGCGTCGAGGTGGTCTCGCTGGTCGGGCGCGAACTCGACAAGACGCGCGAGGTGGCCAGCAAGTACGACATCGCGCACGCCACCACGGACCTGGCCGACAGCCTGGCGCTTCCCGAGGTGGACGCCGTCATCCTGTGCACTCCCACGCAGATGCACGCGGCGCAGGCGCGGCAATGCCTGCGCGCGGGCAAGCACGTGGAGGTGGAGATTCCCCTGGCCGACAGCCTGGAGGACGCGCAGTCCGTGCTCGACGAGCAGCGGCGCAGCGGCCTGGTGGCCATGGTCGGGCATACCCGGCGCTTCAATCCCAGCCACCAGTGGGTGCATCGGCGCATCGCGGCGGGCGAGCTGCGGGTGCAGCAGATGGACGTGCAGACCTATTTCTTCCGGCGCAGCAACATGAACGCGCTCGGCCAGCCGCGCAGCTGGACGGATCACCTGCTGTGGCACCACGCGGCGCACACCGTGGATCTGTTCGCCTGGCAGTCGGGCGGGGAGGTCGTGCAGGCGCACGCGGTGCAGGGGCCGATCCACCCGCAGCTGGGCATCGCGATGGACATGAGCATTCAGCTCAAGAGCAGCACCGGCGCGATCTGCACCCTGTCGCTGTCCTTCAACAACGATGGCCCGCTGGGTACCTTCTTCCGCTACATCTGCGACAACGGCACCTACATCGCGCGCTACGACGACCTCGTGGACGGCAAGGACCAGGCCATCGACGTCAGCAAGGTGGACGTTTCGATGAACGGCATCGAACTGCAGGACCGCGAGTTCTTCGCGGCCATCCGCGAGGGCCGCGAGCCCGAGTCCAGCGTGGCCTCGGTACTGCCCTGCTACCGCGTGCTGGACCGGCTGGAAAAGCAGTTGGCCGGGCAGGGCTGAGCCGTGCGCGGCGGGGGCGCCGAGGCAGCGCGGCGCGCCCATCGGGGACGATCGGGCCTTGCAGGACTCAGGGCAGCCGGTCGTGGGCGTTCCTGAACAGACGCCCGAGCCATTCCCAGAACATCAGGAACAGGTCGACTCCGCGCTGGCGCAGCAACAGCACCCCGGCCATGCTCATCAGCCCCCCGGCCATCGCGATGACATAGACGGCCTGGTTCGCGAACAGGACCCGGCTCAGGGGACTGATGACCAGGCCGCAAAGAATCTGCGGCAGGGTGATGGTGATGTTGAAAATGCCCAGGCAGACGCCCATTTTCCGGGGCGGTATCTCGGATGCCACGATGGCATAGGGCAGCGTGTTCAGGCTGCCGGTGAACAGGCCCAGCCCGACCATCGCGGCGTAGGCGACCCGGATGTCATGCAGGAACAGCAGGGACATCAGGCTGACTCCCCCGGCGAGCAGCGACAGCGCGTGCACCCGGTTGGGGTCGAATCGATCGGCCAGCCAGGGCAGCGCCAGCGCATACAGCACGCCCACGAGCTGGGAGATGGCAAAGCAGATGCCCGCCTGGATCACCCCCTGGGCCAGCATCGCCTGATGCTGCGGATTCACGGTGACGTCGACCCCCGGGGGCAGACCGTGCAGGCGTTGCGCCAGGGCCAGGCCGAAGTAGATCCACACGCTGAACAACCCGGCCCAGGTCAGCACCTGTACCGCGAACATGCGCCGGATGACCGGCGGTACCTGCCGGATGTTCTCGTAGAGGGTGCGGAAAATCGCCGCGCAGAACTTGCCCATGGAATGGGGAGCGCGCGTGGGCTCGGTGTCGTTCGGCCGGCCTTCCCGGATCTGCAGCGCCAGCGACAGGACCGTCTGCAGGACGATCACCGCGCCGATGAACAGCGAGACCTTCAGCGCCACGGGAATCTTGAACCCAGCCTCGATCGAATCGACGAAGATGCCGGTGGAATGCAGGAGCCAGGGAATCGCGCCGGCCAGCATGGCGCCGATCGAGCCCAGGATCGCCTGCCACGCGAAGGCCTTGGACTTCTGCTGATTCGGAGCGATGTCCCCGGTGAGCGAGCGCAGGCCCTCGGAGGAGCAATTGATGCTGCAGCTCAGGAACAGCATCGTGGCCACGGTCAGCCACAGCGTCTCCGAGAAGGACAGCACCACCATGCTCAGGCAGCTCAGCACGGCTCCGGCGAGGATGAACGGCATGCGCCTGCCGAAGCGCGTGTCGACCAGATCGCTTACCTGGCCCAGCACCGGCTGCACGACCAGGCCGGCGAGCGGGGGGATCAGCCACAGCCAGCCCACCTGCAGATCCGAGGCGCCGAGAAACTTGAAAAGGCCGCTGGCGTTGTTCAGTTGAAGGGCGCCCGCCGCCTGCAGGCCCAGGCTCGCCACGGCCAGGTAGGCGAGCTGCCTGGAGCTCAGGAGTGCTTGCGGACTTGCCACGTTCGAGGCCTCTGCCCAGTTGTTCCGATGCCGCGCGAGGGCATCCGGGAACATGAAGGGCTTCCATGGTAGGCAAGGCGCCATGGCCTAGGGTTCGTGAGGGCAAGCGACGCCTGGAAATTGCCGGAGCGTCCCGCCGGATCAGGGACAACCCTCATATCGAAACGCGATAGCTGCTAGCGCAGCCGACCCTCTACGACAAGTCGGGACGGGCCAACATAATCCTCCCGCCACCATGGCGTGGCCATCGCCAATCAGAGTTCAGTACCAGACCAACGAAGGGAGACAAGATCATGGCAATCTCGACCACGACCCGCGTGCGCGCCACGCTGTGCGCGCTGGCCCTGGGGGCGGCCTGCGCGCTGCCCGCCGCGCATGCC
>JAKBNS010000145.1 GCA_021830925.1 Pseudomonadota bacterium
CACCCTGGCCGCACCGGGAGCGTCCAGGCGTGCCGACTGGCTCCCCGCGAGGGCGTCGTCGGCTAGCACCGCCGGGGCGGCCGGCAGGCGCGGCGCGCCGGCGAAGGTGGTCTGCGGAAGTTCCGGCACCGCGCGGCCAGCGCCATCGCCATCGACCACCCAGGCCACGGGGCCGCCAGGCCGCAGGCAGGCGATCAGGGGCACCAGCGAGTTGATCGGCCCGATCTCCACCGGGATGGCGCAGCCCGGCACGGTCCCGGTGCTACGGCGCAGGGCCTCCAGGGTATTGGCCACGCTCAACTCGATGGTGCGCAGGCTCAGGCCTTGCGCCGCATCGGGCGAGCCCATCAGCGCCAGCACGCAGGCCGGTGTCGTGCCGTCGTAGTCCGCGACCGGCACCTCGCCCGACCAGCCGCTGGCGCGCAGTTCGTCGACGATGCGCATGGCGTCCGCATAGCTTCCCCCTCCGCCGCTGGCCAGGACCGCCGCACCGATGGCGATGTCCTGGAAATCCGTGATGCCGTAGCTGCGACTGGCCATCGATTCTCCTTTTGCAGGATTGTTGTCGGTGCCTGACGCTCTTGAGCCCCCAGGGCCGGGCTGCGCCCAGCCCGCCCCCCGTGGGGGTCAAGGAAACTTGGGGCGGCCCTGCGTTTCCTTCAGAGCATATCGGAAGCGATGTGACAAGGTTGAAAAACGGGACTCGAGGCGTGGCGCGAACGCCACCGTGCGCCGCGCGCGCGTCATCCGGCGTGGCGATGCCTTGCCAGCTTGTCCAGCAACTCGCGCAGCAGCCGCGTCTCGCCGGGCGTGAAGTCCGCCAGCAGTTCGTGCTCGCAGTCCAGGGATCGGGCATGCGCGTCGCGCGCCAGTTGCAGGCCTTGCGGGCTCAGCGAAACCTCCTGCAGTCGGCGGTCGAGTTCCGAACGCCTGCGCTCCAGCCAGCCGTTGCCCTCCATGCGGTCCAGCAGCAGGGTCAGTGCCGGAGCCGAAATGGCCAGCGCGCGGGTCAGTTGCTTTTGGGTCAGGTTGTGGTTGGCCAGCAGCAGCATCAGCAGGGTGAATTCCACGCGTCGCAGTTGCAGAGGCGTACCGATGGCCTTCACGAAGGCTGCCCTGGACGGCAGGTAGGCCAGCGCCAGGCGGTAGCCCATCAGGTGATCCAGCGTGGACAGGTCGATGGCGCCGGCGCGGTTTGCCTTGTCGGGCGTGCGGGGCATGGCGGGTGCGGGATGGCCGAGGGTGGAAACGGCCATCATACGGATCCGCCCGCGTGCGCCGGAGCGGCGGGCGCTCGAGGCCCCGAGGCGGGGGCCGCGGCGGATCGCGCGCGGATCCCGCCGCGCACATTGCAAGCCGATCAGTTCGAACAGCTGAAGCTGGTGTAGCTGTTCACGTCGCCGGAGCCGTCGTACCTGGCATAGGTCGGATAGGCGCACAGCGGACGGGTCAGCCCCGCGGGCAGCGAGCTGGTGGCGGGAGTCATCGGGGTGGCCACCATGTAGGCGGGGGCCACGCCCTTTTCCACCCAGTCCTCGATGGCGCCGACATAGTCGAAGCCGTCGACCGTGTCGTCGCCGCCGCTGACGTGATTCATGCCCGGCACCAGGAACAGGCGCGCGAAGCCCTGCGTGGAGCTGCCGTAGATGGAGCTCAGCGACTTGTAGTAGGAGATGATGTTGTCCGCCGAGAAAACCGGGTCGCTCATGCCCTGGTAGATGATCAGCTTGCCGTGGTTGGCCAGCAGCTTCGAGTAGTCGGTGGAGTCGGCCGCCATGAAGTCGTTGGAGGAAACCGGATAGCTGATGCCCGAATTCGGGTCGATCCCGGTGGCGGAGTTTTCCTCGGCGAGCTGATCGAGGTTGGCGGTGAACAGGTTCAGGTGCTGTTGTGGGGGGAACGCGAACACTTCTCCCTCCGCCGACGGAGCGATCAGCGCGTTGAGGGAATCGTTGACGTTCGCCCCAGGATTGGAACCGATGGTCCACGCCGCCCATCCGGGGCTCATGATGCCCGCGTCATGGGGAAACGGGGCGTAGAGCGGATTTCCGCCGGAGCCCGTGGCGCCCGCGAAGAACTTGTTCAGCGCGGTGATCTGGGCCGGGATCAGGCAGCCGTTCTGCTTCGCACCGGCGCACTGCAGGGTGGTGAAGTCGAAGGTCTGCGCCGCGCAGGCCGCGGTGTCGAAGATCAGGTGATCGCTCAGGCCGTCGAGCGCATCGCACTTGCCGAGGATGTAGTTGCTCACCAGGGTCAGGTCCGAGGTGGAGAAGGAATCCCAGAGCAGCGGATTGCCGCTGGCGTCGACCGCGCCCGGCGCGACCGCGGTCGCGGCCTGGGCGAAGATCTGGTCGTTCCAGGCCTCGGCCACCGCGGCCTTGCTCAGTTGCATGCCCGGATCGCCCGCCACCACGCCGTTGAATTCGTCGCCGTAGCGCTGCGCGGCCTGCAGGGCTTCGTTGCCCCCCTTGGACGCGCCGATGAAGTAGGAGTAATGCGGAGCCTGCGCGTAGTAGTCCTGCACCAGGGCCTTGGCCACCGGGGTGACCTCGCCGATGGAGGCGTAGCCGTAGTCCAGGCGAGCCTGGGGGTCGAAGCCGAAGCCGGCGTCGAAGGGCGTCGCGCCTTCATGCCCGCCGTTGGAGGCCACCACCGCGAAGCCCTGCGAGACGTAGTAGGTGGTCGAGTTGTTCTCCCGGGGCGTCAGCACGACGGCCCCGTCCAGGCCCCCGCCGCCCAGGTACAGGAAGCGTCCGCTCCACTGGTCCGGTAGTTGCAATTCGAAATCATCCCCGTAGCTGTTGCTGCCCGAGTCGGGGTCGGTGACGCCGGTGCGCGGGTCGACCACGCCGGTAACGTCGCAATAGCCGCCGGCGGGCGTGGTCTGCGTGGCGGCGTAGCTCTTCTCGGAGGCCGTGTCGATGGTCACCGAATACGGCGCCAGCGCGGCCTTGGCCAGTGTGGCGCAGGATGCCGTGGGCGCGATGTAGGCGCTGGCCGTGGGGGAGGCCGAACCGCCGCCGCAGGCGCTCAGCAGCGCTGCCGCGGCGGCGGCCAGCAACATCAGGCCGGAGGCCTTCAGGGATGGCTTGGACATGTTGTCTCCTCGGGTCTTGCTCTTGTTGACGGCAATACTTCGCAAAATTAAACGTTATAAAAATGAAGTAATCACCTGGAACAAACCCTGCACCTCAAACAGGGGGGCCAGGCCGGCCCCGGGAGTGGGGGTCTTTCAAAGGTCATCGTTGCGGGTTAGGCTTGATCTCAACAATCAACAAGCGCAGGGGGCGGTCATGGCCGTGAAATTCGTTGCAGCCGCCGCGGCTGCCGTGGTGCTGGTGCTCGGAGCGGCGGCGGGAACTTCCTGGTGGGCCGGCGGACGCTTCGAGCAGCAGCTGCAGGCCGCCGCGCGGCGGGATCTTGGCGAACCGGGGCTGCGCCTGGAGAACGTGGTCGTGCACCGCGGGCTCCTTTCGTCCACCGCGGACGCCGTGCTCGACGTGCCGGCGGGCGTCTATCCGGTGGGTATCCCGCTGCACTTCACGACCTCGCAGGGAATGGCGCTGGACGGGTCCGTGCTGCGCGTGCGGGTACGCATGGGCGACCTGGCCGACACGCCCTTGCGCAGCGTGCTGGCCGCGGTGAACGACACGCAGGATCCTTTCCTGCTGCGCATGCGCTTCGGATGGTCCGGACGGCTGAACCGCGTGAGCCTGGATCTCACGCCCATCCATGCCCAGTTGGCGCAAGGCCGTGTCCGGGTGGCGTGGGAAGGCATGCGCATGCGCATGCGGGTGCGCGGCTTCTACGACAAGGGCGGCAGCGCCGATGGCACCCTGCATTGGGCACCCGTCGACATCGACGCCGCCGCGCCGGTGGACGCGCACATGCGCATCGGCGCCGTCGACGAGACCTTCACGCAAAACGGCCGCCAGACCAACGCGCAATCCACGTTCAGCATGACCATGGGCCCCACCAGCGCAAATGCGCAGGGTCGTGCCTTGCGCATCGACAGCGTGCGCGCATCGGGCAGCATGGCCCTGCACCGAGCCGAGACGGGCTTCGGCGACAACCCCTCGGGGCTGCCGGTGGGGCGCACCCGGCTCAAGGACCTGGACGTCAAGGTGGTCATGAGCCAACCCGCCGCGGGCGAGCTCGACATGACCGCCGACGCCGACGCCCCGTTGCCCAGCCAGCCGCTGGCGCGTCCCGGCATGAGCCCCGCGCAATTGCAGCAGGCGGATCAGGCGCTGCTGGCCCGGATCCGTGGATCGGTGCAACTGCGAAGCTCGGCCTCGTTGCTGCAGAGCCTGCCGGCACCGACGTTGACCAGACTGCTGCAGGCCGGCTACATCCTGCGACAGGGCAACGACGTGGTGAGCCGCATCGTGTTCGACGGCGGGCATCTCACGGTCAACGGGCACATGCTGGGCAGCTAGTGCCCTGCCGGCCGGTGGCCTATCCGCGCCGGCCGGCCACCCTTTCGAGCCACGCCCGGTAGCGCGCATCGGTGTCGGTCGGCAGGTCGCGCAGATGCGCCTGCCAGGCCTCGTCCATGTCGAACACCTTCCACAGCAGCGGCGCCAGGCGCGCGAAGGCTGCGTCGCCGGGTCTCGTGTCGCGCAGCAGTTGCAGGCTGGGCTGTCTGAGCTGGGGCAGTAGGTCCGAGCCGTAGGCGGCCGCCTTCGACAGGCCGCTCAGATACATCAGCCTGGGCACCTGAGCGGCGGGATCCTGCAGCGCCATGGCCAGTGGCCACTCCAGCATCGAGCGTTCGCCCCACAGCGCGGACCTCGGCAACTGTTCGTCGGCTACCAGGGTCAGCGTGAAGGCCTGTCCCAGCGCGGCCAGGTAGCGAGACAGCGCCTGCGGCGCCGGGCGATCGTAGAAGGCATCCAGCGGACGTTCGCGCGCCTGGCCGACATGGGCCAGCAGCCGGGCTTCGAGGCCTCGCAGCAGGGCGCCGAATTCGGCCCGGGTGCCGCTGGCGCTCTCGCTGGCCCGTCGGCTGCGGGTGCGGCAGTCCCACAGGTCCAGGCGCAGCACCCAGCGGCCCGGGTCTTCGTCGAGGCTGCCGCCGATCATGCCGGTGACGAGGTGGCGCATCGTGGCGGGCAGGGTGTCGAACAAGGCACCGACGTCGGTCTCGGAGCCGGACACCACGGGGCCGCCGCCGGTCACCACGGGCACGTAGCAATGGGCCGCGTAATCGGTCCAGCAATGCACCGCTTCGGCGAGGTACAGCGGGATGGACCGTGTCAGACTGCCCATCTCGTCCTCGCGCTGCACTTGCGCCTGCTGCGCGTGGTCCATGCTTCGAGCCAGCGCGACGAAGCCGATGGCCGCGGCGTCGTCGGGCTTGCCGCGCAACAGCCAGTCGGGGTCGCGCAGCCCGTAATGCCAGATGGGACGGTCCAGCGCGATGGTGCCGAAGCGCAGTCGGCCGGGGTCGATCGGGGTGGCCTGCGCGCTGCGCGCACGCAGTTCCTGGAAGGCCTGCGCGAAGCGGTCCAGATGGGCCTTCAGGGGGGCGCTGTCCAGCGCGTACATGCGCGCGAGCAAGGCCTCGCCCGGCTCGACCAGGCCCAGTTGCTGGTAGGCGCGCAGCAGGTTCAGCCCGGCCATCGGGTCGTGCCGGTGCTCGTCGTACACCGGCACGACGAGTTGCAGCATCAACGCGAGCTCGCCGTGCTTGCCCAGGTCGCCCGACATCATCATCAACGAAGCGCCGTCGTAGCGGCCCATGGCCAGCACCTCGGCGTAGAGTTTGCCGGCCGCGTCCACCTCCCGCTGTTGCAGATGGTGGCGAGCCAGCCACAGCCGGGCGCGCCAGCTGCCGGGAAGCTCTGCCGCCTCGTGCAGCGCGGCCAGGTAGGCGGCCTCGCCGCCGCGCTCGCGCTGGCGCACGGCCCACCAGAGCAGGCCGTTGTCCTGGTTCGGGTCCGCTTGCACGGCACGCCACAGGGTCTCGTCGGCACTCTCCTGCTCGCCGCGCGCGGCGTACACCTTCGCCAGGTTGGTCAGCAGCGTGCCGGTGGGGCCCGCCTGCTCGATGCCCGCGCGCAGCGTGGCCTCGGCCTGCTCGATGCGCTCGTTGCGCAGGCACACGATGCCCTCGACGGTGTGGCTGCGTTCGGGGTTGGTGTCGATCTCCACCAGGCGCGCCGCCGCTGGCTGCAGATCGGCCGCCAGGCCGTCGTTCAGACCGCTGAGCAGCAGGCGGTAGAGCTCGTCGGCATTGTCCCAGTGTCGCCGCAGCTGGGGTAGCAGGACCTTGTCGCGCCAATCCGCGCGCGAGATGCGCAGTTCGCGCCCGTAGGCGTCGTAGGCGGTGATGAGGTCATCCGCCGGAGCCGGCGTCGGGGGCGGTGTGTCGGACATGCTCGGGTAGCCGATAAGCGGAAAAGGCGAGGGTACGACGGGGTTACCTGCTGCCCACTAGGCTCCGTTACGAAACGCGACAGACCGTGAGACGGACCGTGACGTCGCGCATCCCAGTGCCCTGCACCTTCCCGCGCGCGCCGCCGGCGCAGGCGGGCCGCATCGAGGAGTCTTCGTGAAAATTCTTGCAGTCGCCGGCGCGGCGGTGCTGATCGTGCTGGGCGCCCTTTCCGCCGTCGCCTACCGGGCCGGCGGCCAATTCGAGCAGGACATGCTCGAGGCCCAGGCGATGGATCCGGCCGTGACCGGCTTTCGCCTGCGCGACGTGGCCGTGCGCCGCGGCCTGCTTTCCTCCAGCGCCACCGCGGTGATCGAGGTGCCCGGAGTCATCGACCCCCCCGGCACGCCGGTCGAACTGGAGGCCTCCCAAGGCCTCGCGCTGGACGGATCGGTGCTGCGCGTGCGCACGCGCCTGGGTCCGCAGGCGAACTCCCCGCTTGGCAAGTACCTGGCCGCGCTGGGCGGCCCGCCCAAACCCGTGGAACTGCGCATGGGCTTCGGCTTCGACGGCACGATGGACCGACTCGCGCTGGACGTATCGCCTCTTCGCACCCCCGAGGACGGTCGCATCCGGCATTGGCAATGGGGCGGCGCGCAGATGCGCATGACCACCACGGGCTCCTACCGGCAAGGTGGGCGCTCCGAAGGCACCGTGCATTCGGCCCCGGTGAAGTTCACCGTGGCCGGCCCGGTCGAGGTGCAAGGCGAGATCGGCGCCATGACCCAGACCTTCCGTTCGACCGGCAGCGAGGCCGACATGACCGAAACCTTCGAGCTGGTTTCCGACCCGTCCACGATCGACGGGCCCGCCGGGCAGATTCGCGTGGATCGCATGCGGATGCGGGGCGAGATCGCCGCGCACCTGTCGAAGGACGCGAATGGAAGCAACCCCTCGGGGCTTCCACAGGGGCGAATGGCACTCAAAGGCTTCGAGTGGACGCTGAGCGTGAGCAAGCCCGTCGAGGGACGCATCGCCGTCTCGGGCCATCTGGACGGTTCGGTCCCGGACGTGCGGGAGATGCGGGCGAAGGCGCCACTTGAAGGGATCAGCCCCGCGGAGGCCGCTTTCCTGCGCTCCTTGCGCGGCGCCATGGAACTGCGCGTGTCCGGCAGCCTGCTGCGGGGGATCGCGCCACCGCTGGAGCAGCGCCTGTTGGAGACCGGCTACTTCACGCAGCAGGGCGAGGATCTGGTCGGGCCTTTCGAGTTCGGGGAAGGGCGGGTCACGCTCAACGGGAAACTGATCCAGGCTGAGGTGGCTGCTCCAGGGGCATCGCAGCGTTGACGCAAGTCAACCCCCTCATTTGAAGGGGGTCCTATCTTGGTGGCATCGGGGAGCCGCCGTCGCAGCGCGCGATGGATCACTTGTGGTGGTTCGTTGCGCAAATTTAAGCGTTCATGCCCATTTCGCCGATCGGATGCGTGCTGGCGCGCTCCATCCCTGCGGCGCACTCGTGTCCTAGTCGAGGTGGGCCATGTTGCGAATGTTTCGGGGGTTGCGGGGTCGGTTGTTCCTGCTGTTCGGGCTGGTGCTGATCGGTGCGGTGTTCCACATCGGGCTCAGCCTGCGCACCGACTGGGCGCAGTTGCGCACGGCGCAGCGCAATGCCACGGTGGTGCGAACCATCCAGTCGGTGGGCGACCTCGTGGCGTCGATGCAGCGCGAACGCGGCTTGTCGGCGGGTTTCGTGGCCAGCAAGGGAGCCCGGTTCGGCGATGCGCTCGCCTCGCAGCGCCAGTCCACCGACGCCGCGCGGGGCTCGCTGCGCGATCTGCTGCGGGCGCAGGGTGGCGCACTGCCGCGCGCGCTGGCCTCGAGACTGCAGGTGGCGATGCACGGACTCGACGTCCTGTCCGGCGAGCGCGAGTCCGTGACCGGCCTGCAGGTCAGCAGCACCCAGGCGATCCGGAGCTACGGGCGAGCCATCGCCGGTCTGCTCGGGGTGATCGACGCGGCTCCCCGTACCGCCGGGGATGCGGCAACGACCCAGTCGCTGTCGGCCTACGCCGACCTGGCCGATGCCGGGGAACAGGCCGGCCAGCAGCGCGGCATGCTCAATGGCGTGCTGGCCGGCGATGCGCCCCTGTCGTTGACCACGCTGCAGCAGGTGATCGCCACCGTGGCCAAGGAGCAGGCTTATCTCGACCACTTCCAGGCGCTTGCCGGAGCGGACGGAGTGGCGGCTCTGCAGGCCATCGATTCCCGTCCGGTCGACACCATGTATGCGACCGTGCTGGACAAGGCGAACACCGGGGGCTACGGGGTCGACGCGCAGACCTGGTTCGATGCGGCGACGGCCCGCATCGACGCGCTGGGACGAGTACGCAGCACTCGGATGGACGCGCTGGCGGCGCGCGTCGAGCATGAGAAGTCGTTCCAGCGTCTGGCCCTGGGCTTCGAGTCGCTGCTGGCACTGGTGGTGCTGGCCCTGGCCGCGGGTTTCACGGCGGCTCTGGCGCGGCTGCTGCGCCACCTGGGCGCCGATCCCGAGGAACTGGCGAACATCGCCAATGCCGTGGCCGAGGGGGATTTCACCCTGCCGATCCACTGCGCCGAGCAGGATCGCCACAGCGTGCTGGCGTCGCTGCGCGACATGGTGCGCAAGCTCGAGGGCGTGCTGGGCTCGATCCGTTCCACCGCCGATCAACTGACCACGGCCGCCGGCGAAGTGTCGGCGGCTTCCATGACCCTTTCGCAAGGCGCGTCCGAGCAGGCCGCCTCGGTCGAGGAGATCTCGGCCACGCTGGAGCAGGCGCAGGCCTCGGTGCGTCAGAGCGCCGAGGGCGCGCGCCGCACCGCCGGCACCGCCCATGCGGTGGCCGAGCAGGCGCGCGAAGGGGGCGACGCGGTGCAGAAGACGGTGGCCGACATGCAGGCCATCGCCGAGCGCATTTCGATCATCGACGACATCGCCTACCAGACCAACATGCTGGCGCTCAACGCCGCCATCGAGGCCGCACGGGCGGGCGAGCAGGGCAAGGGCTTTGCCGTGGTGGCGGCCGAGGTGCGCAAGCTGGCCGAGCGCGCGCAGTCCTCGGCGGCGCAGATCGGCGAGCTCGCCGCGCGGTCCGTGGGGCATGCGGAACGGGCCGGGGCGTTGCTCAAGGACATGGTCCCCGCGATCGTGGAAACGGCCGGGCAGGTGGAGGAGATCAGCGCGGCCAGCGACGAGCAGGCCACCGGGATCGTGCAGATCAGCCAGGCCGTGTCGCAGATCAACGTCGCCACGCAACAGGGGGCCTCGGCCTCGGAGCAACTGGCTGCGACCTCGGAGACCATGAACGTGCAGGCCCAGGAACTGCAGCGCGACGTGGCCCAGTTCCGCCTGGCCGGCGCCGCCGCGGGTACGCGCGCCGCGGATGCCCGCGAAGCCGGGGACGCGGCGCGAGGCACCTCCCGCCCGCAGGCGCGCCGATCGGCGCTGGGCCTCGCCGGCAAGGCGCGCGCCGCGGTGGAGCCGGCGTTGCCGCACGGGGCCTTCGTCAGGTTCTGAAGACCCCGCGCCGCCGGCGGGCGGCGCGGCTGCCGCGCCACGCTCGGCACGCCGCTCGGCACGGGAGCGCCGACCTTGGCCATAATCATGGGGTCATGCGGCGGGGCGGGGAGCTTCGCCGCCCCCTGTCCGGCCCCTTGCTCGCGCGTCATGACCCACTTCGACTGGCACAACCCCTATCCGAGCACCCGCACGCCGGTGTTCGCCCGCAACGTGGTGTCCACCTCGCATCCGCTGGC
>JAKBNS010000248.1 GCA_021830925.1 Pseudomonadota bacterium
CAGAAGACGGGGGCCGGCTGGTATCGCTACGAGAGCGGCAGCCGCGAGGCGCTGCCCGATCCCGAGGTGGACGCGCTGATCCGCCAGTACCGCAAGGACATCGGGGTGAGCGCGCGCGCCGTGACCGATGTCGAGATCGTCGAGCGTTGCATCTATGCGCTGGTCAACGAGGCGGCGCGCATCCTCGAGGAGGGCGTCGCGCAGCGCGCCTCCGACATCGACATGGTGTACCTGGCCGGCTACGGCTTCCCGCCGTGGCGCGGGGGCCCGCTGCTGTGGGCCGACATGCAGGGCAGTTACATGGCGGCCCGTCGCATGCGCGAGTTCGCCGCGCAGCCCGGCGCGGACGCCGCCTTCTGGGAACCCGCGCCCTGGCTGGTGCGCCTGGCCGCGCGCGGCGCGGGCTTCCACGAGGCCTGAAGCCGCCCGAGCCGGCACGCGGCCGGGAAAGGGCGTTCATGGAGAGCATTCTTCGGAGATCGCGATGAACACAAACATCAGCACGAACAACCTGCAGGTCCTGCTGGCCGAACGCCCGGTGGGCTGGCCCGAAGCCCGACATTTCAAGATCCAGCAGGCGCCGATGCCGACCCCCGGCGAGGGCGAGGTGCTGGTGCGCAACCTGTGGTTGTCGCTGGACCCGTATATGCGCGGCCGCATGTCCGACGCGAAGTCCTACGCCGAACCGGTGGCGCTCGGCGCGGTGATGATCGGGGGCACCGCCGGCGAGGTGGTCGAGTCGCGCCATCCGGACCTGCGCGCCGGCGACAAGGTGGTGGGCATGCTGGGATGGCAGCGCTACGGCTGCGCGCCGGCGCGCGCGCTGATGAAGGTGGACGATGCGCGGGTGCCCCTGCAGGCCTACCTCGGCGCGTTGGGCATGCCCGGGGTGACCGCGTGGTACGGGCTGCTGCGCCTGTGCGAGCCCCAGGCCGGCGAGACCGTGGTGGTGACGGCGGCCTCGGGCGCGGTGGGGGCGGTGGTGGGCCAGCTCGCGAAGGCCCGCGGCTGTCGCGTGGTGGGCGTGGCCGGTGGCGCGGCCAAGTGCGCCTACGTGGTGGACGAACTGGGCTTCGACGCCTGCGTGGACTACAAGGCCGGGCGCCTGGGCGAGGACCTGCGCGCGGCGCTTCCCGACGGGGTGGACTGTCTGTTCGAGAACGTCGGCGGCGAGATCTTCGACCGCCTGCTGGGCATGATGCGCCCCTTCGGGCGCATCGCGCTGTGCGGCATGATCTCCGACTACAACGCCACCGAGCCCCACCCCATGCGCAATCTGCGCGCGGTGCTGATCCAGCGTCTGAAACTGCAGGGTTTCATCGTGTCGGAGCACATGGAGCTGTGGCCGCAGGCGTTGCGCGAACTGGCGGAACTGGTCGCGGCGGGCAAGCTGCGCTGGCGCGAGACCGTGGCCGAGGGCCTGGAGCGCGCGCCCGAGGCCTTCATCGGCCTGTTGCGCGGCGAGAACTTCGGCAAGCAACTGGTGCGGGTGGGCTGAGCCATGCAAGCCGATGCCGACAGCCAGGGTGAACGCGGCGGCGGGGCGACCGCCGGCTCGGTGCGCATGCGCGAGCCCGACGGGGCGCTGGCCATCGACACCCGGCGCCTGGGCGAGTACCTCGCCGAGCACCTGCCGGAAGTGCGGCTTCCGCTGAGCGCCTCGCTGTTCGAAGGCGGACAGTCCAATCCCACCTACCTGCTGCGCGACGCCGGGCAGGGGCGCTGGGTGCTGCGTCGCAAGCCGCCGGGCCGCCTGCTGCCGTCGGCGCACGCGGTGGACCGCGAGTACCGCGTGATGTCGGCGCTGGCCGGCAGCGAGGTGCCGGTGCCGCGCATGCGCCTGCTGTGCAGCGACGAGTCGGTGATCGGCAGCATGTTCTACGTGATGGACTGCGTCGCGGGGCGCATCTTCTTCGACCCGCGCCTGCCGGGCCTGCGGCCGAGCGAGCGCGGCGCGCTGTTCGACGCGATGAACCGCGCCATCGCCGCGCTGCATCGGGTCGACCCCGCCGCGGTGGGCCTGGGCGACTACGGCAAGCCGGGACGCTACGTGGCGCGCCAGATCGAGCGCTGGAGCCAGCAATACCGGGCTAGCCAGACCGAGCCGCTGGAGGCGATGGAACGCCTGATGCAGTGGCTGCCCGAGCACGTGCCCGAGGGCGACGAGGTGGCGGTGGTGCACGGCGATTTCCGCATGGACAACCTGATCTTCCATCCCGCCGAGCCGCGGGTGCTGGCGGTGCTGGACTGGGAGTTGTCCACGCTGGGGCACCCGCTGGCGGACTTCGCCTACCACTGCATGGCCTGGCGCCTCGGCCCGGGGCAGTTCCGCGGCATGGCCGGCGAGGACCTGAGCGCCCTGGGCATTCCCTCCGAGTCGAGCTACGTGCAGGCCTATTGCGCGCGCACCGGGCGCGCGCCGGTGGCCGCCGAGGACTGGGAATTCTTCCTGGCCTTCAACATGTTCCGCCTCGCGGCGATCCTGCAGGGCGTGCTGGCGCGCGCGCTGCAGGGCAACGCGGCCAGCGCGCAGGCGCTGGAGGCGGGTTCGCGCGCGCGCCCGCTGGCCGAGGCGGCGTGGGCGCAGGTGCAGCGCATCGGCGCACGCTGAACGGAGATCGCGATGGATTTCGAATATTCCCCCAAGGTCCGCGCATGGCAGCAGCGCCTGTGCGAGTTCCTGGAGCGTTACGTGCTGCCGGCGGAGCCGGTGTTCGCCGCCGAGGTGGCGGCCAACCGCGCCGCCGGCAATGCCTGGCAGCCCACGCGCGTGATGGAGCAGCTCAAGCAGCAGGCACGCGCCGACGGTCTGTGGAACCTGTTCCTGCCGGATTCGAAGCGCGGCGCCGGACTGAGCAACCTGGAATACGCGCCGCTGTGCGAGATCATGGGCCGCTCGCCGCTGGCGCCCGAGGCCTGCAATTGCTCCGCCCCCGACACCGGCAACATGGAAGTGCTGGAGCGCTACGGCACCCCCGAGCAGCAGCAGCGCTGGCTGGAGCCGCTGCTGCGCGGTGAGATCCGCTCGGGTTTCGCGATGACCGAGCCGGCCGTGGCCTCCAGCGACGCCACCAACATCCAGGCCCGCATCCGGCGCGACGGCGACGAGTACGTGATCGACGCGCATAAATGGTGGACTTCCGGGGCCAATGATCCGCGCTGCAAGGTGCTGATCGTGATGGGCAAGACCGATCCGGATCACCCGGACCGCCATCGTCGGCAGTCGATGATCCTGGTGCCCATGGACGCCGCGGGCGTGACGGTGTTGCGCCACCTGGACGTGTTCGGCTTCGACGACGCACCGCACGGCCATGCCGAACTGCGCCTGGACGGCGTGCGCGTGCCGGCGGCCAACATGTTGCTGGGCGAGGGGCGGGGCTTCGAGATCGCGCAGGGACGCCTGGGGCCCGGGCGCATCCACCACTGCATGCGCCTGATCGGACTGGCCGAGCGCGCGCTGGAGGACATGTGTCGGCGCGTGCTGGCGCGACGCGCCTTCGGACGCAGCCTGGCCGAGCACGGCGTGACCCGCGAGCGCATCGCCGAGGCGCGCATGCGCATCGACCAGGCGCGCTGGCTGGTGCTGTGCGCGGCCGACCGCATGGACAGGCTGGGCAACAAGGCGGCGCGCAAGGAGATCGCGATGATCAAGGTGGTGGCCCCCAACATGGCCTGCCAGGTGATCGACTGGGCCATCCAGGCCCACGGCGGCGCCGGAGTGTCGCAGGACTTCGGGCTGGCGCAGGCCTATGCCAACGCGCGCACCCTGCGCCTGGCCGACGGCCCCGACGAGGTGCATCGCGACCAGCTCGCCCGCCTGGAGCTGGAGCCCTACCTGCGAGACGCGCAGGGCGATTGACGGCCGAATCTGCGGGCGCGCCCCATGGCGCGATCCGCCCGGTTTGCAAGGTCGGGACGCGTCCCGGCTGATCTGGCGCAGGAACTGGCGTCGGAGCTCGTGCCGGCGTGTGCGTTCTTGATTTCGCACAATGTAAAGAAATGTGACAACTCCTACAAAGGGTGCAAGCGGTCTTTCGATCGCATAGCCGAAGGAGTTCATCATGGACAAGCAGCAAAGCTCGCCCGCGCGTCGCCTGGTGGTGGCCGCGTTGTTCGCCGGACTGGCGCTTCCCCTGGCCGCCTTCGCCAGCGGTGGAGGTGGCGGTGGGGGTGGCGGCGGCGGTGGTGCTGGCGGCGGCGTCGGCGGTGCCGGCGCGGGGGCCGGTATCGGTGCCGCCGGTTCGGCGGGACACGGTCCGGGCCCGGGCCAGGCGGCCCCGGCACAAAATCAGCAGCAGGACGTGGAACGGACTCGCACCCGCGAGCAGACCCGGGAGCAGACCCGCGACCAGACCCAGGACCAGACGCGTGATCGCACGCGTGACCGGACCCAGGACCAGACGCGCGACCGCACCCGCGACCAGACGCGCGACCAGACCATGGATCGCACCCACGATCAGGCGCGGGACCGCGATCGCGACCGCGACCCGGACCAGGATCAGGACCGAGACCAGGATCGCGACCGCGACCAGATCAGCCGCTGAGACGGCCTGAGGCTTCGCGCCATGCGCGCCTTGCGCGGCGCGAAGTCCTAAATCTACCCGCATACGGGAGACCCATCATGAAGCCCCATACCATCCGCACCGCGTTGCTGGGATCCGCAGCGCTCGGGTCCGCGCTGCTCGCCGCCTGTGGCGGCGGGGGAACGAGCCTCACGCCCTACACGCCCTACGTGCCCTCCGACCAGCTCGTGGCCTGCACGCCGGGCACGGACGTCATCGGCACCTGGAAGACCCTGTCCAACAACAAGACCCTGATTCCCGACTCGGCTTCAGTGGCCTTTTTCAGCTACAACCAGCCCTCGGTGAACACCGCGGGCATGGTGGTGTTTCGCGGACGGGCGCGCGATTCCGCGGGTGGAACGGAAGGCGGATCGAGCGGCGGAACCGGCGGAACGGGCGGCATGACGCGCGGCGTGTTCGCGATGGACGCATGCGCGGGCAGGCCGACCATGTACACGGTGGCCGACACCAATTTCCTGGTGCCGGATCCGAACAACGCGGGCGCGCAGTTCACGGAATTCCCGTCCATCCCGCGCATCGACATCGATTCTGCAGTGATCGCCACGCGCGGTCAGTCCACGCCCGTATGGACCCTGGCCGACGGCACCAAGCTGGGAACCTCGGGCGTCTATGCCACGATGCCCAAGACACTTGGCACGGCGGTGAACCTGCTGGGCGGCGTGGCGGACTTCAGCTACATGCAGGTGCCCGGCGCGACGACGCCGGGCACGCGTTTCGACCAATTCCCCGGTTCTCCCTCGGTGGCCCAGGGGCACTTCGTGGTGTTCAAGGGCAACTACACCGACGGCACCACCTCGCGCACCGGTGTCTACTACCGTGACGTGAACGTGGCGAATGCGCCGGTGCAGCGCATCGCCGACTCGACCACGCTCATTCCCGGTACCTCCACCCCCTTCGGGTCGACCGCGCCTCCGAGCGCGGCCGGGAGCAAGGTCGTGTTCGTGGGCCTGGACAACGAGGACGCCCCGACCGCCGGAGGCCTGTACCTGGCGAACCTGGCTCCGGATCCGGTGCTGAGCCCGCTGGTGACCATCGGCAACACCCAGGTACCCGACTCGACGGGCGCGCCGCTGCCGCCGATGGCCGGCGCGAGCAGCCCGCCGACCTTCAGCCAGATCGGCGAAGGCCTGGGCTTCGACGGGCGCTACGTGTCCTTCTGGGGCGCCTGGGATACCCAGGACCCGCAACAGATGCGCACCGTCGCGCGCAATTGCCCGACCGACGGCAACAAGGATCTGATCAACGCCTGCAACGGCCAGTACCCGGGCGGCGTGGCGAACCTGCCCGAGCCGGTGAACCAGGGCATCTTCGTCTACGACACCACGACCGGCAAGCTGTGGATGGCCGCGCGTGCCGGAGCCACCGAGCAGTTCCAGGACCTGCTGTTCTGGACCTTCTCAGGCGCTCCGGCGACCACCGGTTCGAGCGGCTCTTCCGGCCCGACGGATGCCGAACCGCCGCGCTGGCGCGCCTCGGCCTTCACCGCGGTGGACGGAGCGCGCGGGGTGCTGTTCAAGGGCGTGCTGACCCCGCCGGCGGGCGGCACGGGGCCGAGTTCAGGCATCTACGGTTCGGTCTTGTCGGGCAACGGCATGGGTTCGGTGTTCAAGCTGGTGGCGGTGGGCGACGACATGTCGGCCATCGACCCCACGGCCCCGGCCGGCTCGACGGTGAGCGCGGTGAGCATGGAACGCGAGGCATTGCGCGGCGGCTGGCTGGCGATCAGCGTGTCCTCGCTGAACCCGGCGCAGGAGAGCTGGGCCGGCGTGTACGCCACCTACTTCCCCGGCGCCTGGCACGTGCAACAGCCCGATCCCCTGGTGATGGGGGTGCTGGGTCTGGGTTCCTGAGCGAACGATTGGCGAGCGGCCCGGGTGTCGTGCGGCTCCCGGGCTCTTTTCAGGCACGGTGTCCCCCTCCGTGCCTGTTTTTTTTCGGGAGTCGATGATGTCCAGTCGGAATCTACGCTTCGGCGCCGCGATGCTCGCGGCAGCGTTGGCGACCGGTTGCGCGATGAACCAGGAGCAGAGCGGCGCGGTACTGGGCGGCGCGGTGGGCGCCGCGGCGGGTTCCACCGTGGGGCGCGGCTCCGGTCAGGTGGCGGCCGTCGTGCTCGGTGCCTTGCTGGGCAGCGTGGCCGGCGCCAACATCGGGCGCCACATGGACGAGCAGGACCGCGTGCGCGCGGCCCAGGTGTTCGAGACCTACCCCACGGGCAATCCCGGGCGCTGGCGCAATCCGGACACCGGCGACGTCTACGCCGTGACCCCCACGCGCACCTACGAGACGGCGCAGGGACCGTGCCGGGAGTTCCGCATGCGCGCGACGGTGGGCGGCGAGGCCGATACGGTCTACGGCACCGCCTGCCGCCAGCCCGACGGGACCTGGCAGATCGTGCAGTAACCGGCCGTTGAAAGACCGGACGGGGCCGCCCGCGATCCGGCGACAATGTGCGCTGGTTCCTTTCCTGTGAGCACATCCATGCGATTCGACGAACTGGCCCCCGAATCCGAAGACAGCCCCTCCAGCGTGGCCGAGCGCGGGCGGGCGGCGAGTCGCAGCACCTGGGTCAGCGTGGCCGTGAACCTGGTGCTCTCGGTGGGGCAGGTGCTGGTCGGACTGGTGTCGGGCTCGCAGGGCCTGGTCGCCGACGGCGTGCATTCGGCCTCCGACCTGGTGGCGGACTTCGTGGTGCTGCTGGCCAGTCACCACGGCAGCAAGGACGCCGACCTCGAGCACCCTTACGGGCACCACGGTTCGAGACCGGAGCCTCGCTGGCGCTGGGACTGTTGCTGCTGCTGGTGGGCGGGGGCATGCTGTGGGCCGCGGTGCTCAAGCTGGAATCGCCCGCGGGCGTGGCGCGCGTGCACGTGGTGGCGCTATGGGTGGCGGGTGCCACGCTGGTGGCCAAGGAGGGCCTGTTCCGCTACATGCTGGCGGCGGCCAAGCGGGTGAAGTCGAGCATGCTGGTCGCCAATGCCTGGCACGCGCGCTCGGATGCCGCTTCCTCCCTGGTGGTGGGCGTGGGCTTGATCGGCAACCTGGCGGGCTACTCGCTGCTGGATCCCATCGCGGCGCTGATCGTGGGGTTGATGGTGGCGCGCATGGGCTGGGGCTTCGCCTGGGACGCCTTGCACGACCTGATGGACCGTGCGGTGGATGAACAGGAGGTGCAGGCCATTCGCGACACTCTCTTGCAGACCCCCGGCGTGCAGGGCGTGCACGATCTGCGTACGCGCAAGATGGGCGACATGATCGTGGCCGACGCGCACATCGAGGTGGACGCGAGCCTGAGCGTGGAGCAGGGCCACGAAATCGCCGTGTCGGCGCGTGAGCGGGTGCTGCGGCGCCACCGGGTGCTCAACCTGATGACTCACGTCGATCCCTGGCAGCGCCCGGACCGGGACCACGCCGGCGTGCAGCCGGCGGTGCCCGCGGCGACTCCCTGACGCCCGGCCTCAGGGAGCGCGCACGCCGGGCTCAGCGGTCGTGGTGCCAGTCGTCGCGGTCATGCCAGTCGTCGCGGTCTCCCCAGCGGTGCCAGGGATGAGCCCACGGGCCGGGATAGCCGTAGCCGGGCCTGTAGACGGGACGATAGACGGGACGATAGACGGGCGGGTAGACGGGCCGGTAGACCGGCGCATAACCGGGGTAGTAGACCACCGGCGGCGGAGCGACCACCACCGGTGGCGGTGCCGCCACGCCGGCCCAGACGCCGGGAACCCCGACGTTGACCGACCAGTACACGGGGGAGGCCTGCGCCGCGGGAGCGGCCAGCGCGGCCGCCGCGGCGAAGGCGAGCAGGGCTGATTTCATCATGTCCGAACTCCAGGTTCCGGATGAACATGACGCTATAACGGCCAGCGCCCGGCACTGACGACAGTGCCGGGACGACGGATGCAACAAAATATGTCTGCGACTTCGCGCAGCACTCGGCGCAGGGCCTCAGCGCGAGCCGCCGCCCGCGCCGCCCCCGGCGCCGCCGCCCATGCCGCCGCCGGGACCCATCCCGCCGCCCATGCCGGAGCCGCGCGGGCCGGTGCCGGGGCCGGGGCCCGGGCCGATGGAGCGCCGCGGGGTGTCGGGCAGGGTCACGCCGCGTTCGCGCGCGCGCTCCTGCATTTCGCGGTGGTGTTGCAGGCGGATCTGCTCACGTTCCTGCACGGTGTGGGTGTTGCGCAGGCGCTCACGGTATTCCAGGCGTTCCTGCTGGGTCATCAGCTGGCTACCGTAGATCACCGGTTCGCGCGGTTGCGCCTGGGCGGTGACGGTCAAGCCAGGGGCCAGCAGCATGGCGCCGAGCGCGACGGCAAGAAGGCGGGGACGGGCGTTCATCGAGTTCTCCGGGGTGGCGGTGGCGACACCGGCGCGCAACGGCCGCGGCACGATGCCGCGCCCTCGGGGCACGCAAGCACAGGCTAGGGCCTCGCGCCGCCGGCCGCCTTGACCCCCCTCAACAAGCCGTCCCGCGATGGCGCCCCGGCGCGGTCTCGCGCACGGGGTGGCCTCACACGCGGCTGCTCAGTGCGCGGCGCGCGAAGCGCGCCACGCACGCTCGCGAAGGCCGGGACTGACGCGGTAGCGCTCGCCGCGGTAGTGCCGGTCGAGCGCGTCGAGCAGGCCGCTGATCTCGGGCGCGCCGAGGGCACGCCAGCGTGCCAGCCATTCAAAGGGACCGGCCGGGTAGTTGACCCCCAGTTTCATGGCAGCGTCGGCGCCCTGCTCGGAGCACACGCCCTGGTGCACGGCGTCGCAGGCCTCGTTGATCAGCATGGCGACGGTGCGCGCCACCGCCAGGCCCGGCAGGTCGCGCAGGCGCAGCGGCAGCCAACCCAGCAGGTGCAGCCAGCGCGGAGCCTGTTCGCACCAAGAGGCCGAGGCGTCGGCGCTGGGCGCCCAGGCCAGCGCCAGCCCGGGCTCGTCGCGCAGCGGGAGGTCGAACACGGCCACCTCGGCGCCGAGTTCGGTGGCGGCGCGGCCGTCGCTCAGGCGCAGACTGGCCTGGTCGACGCGCAGACCGCACCAGCCGGCCTGTGGATCGAGGCCGTGTTCCACGCCGGCCGCGTGCAGCGCGCGGGCGATGCGCTCGGCCAGCGCACCGCTTCCGGCCACCACCACGCGGGCGCCCGGTGCCGGCGCGAGCAGGTCGGCGGCGTGCGCCTGGGCCTGCGGCGTCGTGGCGCCGGCCGCGTGCTCGTAGAAGCCGCGCCCGGATTTGCGCCCCAGCATGCCGCCGTCGACCAGCTCGCGCTGCACCAGCGAGGGCTGGTAGCGCTTGTCGAAGAAATTGGCCTCGTACACCGCCTGGGTGACGGCGAAATTGGTGTCGTGGCCGATCAGGTCCATCAGCTCGCAGGGCCCCATGCGAAAGCCCGCGGCGCGCAGGCAGGCGTCCAGCACCTGCGGCGTCGCGGCCTGCTCCTGCAGCAGCGCCAGGGTCTCGGCGTAATAGGGTCGCGCGATGCGGTTGACGATGAAGCCCGGGGTGGAGCGCGCGTGCACGGC
>JAKBNS010000116.1 GCA_021830925.1 Pseudomonadota bacterium
CACGCGCCCCCGGATGCGCTTTTCCACCTGGAGGATGTCGACCTCGCGCTCGAGCTGCTCCAGCAGGTTCTCCAGGCGGGCGTGCACGTCGGAGAGTTCCAGCACGGTCTGCTTGTGCTCGAGCTTGAGCGGCAGGTGCGCGGCGATGGTGTCGGCCAGGCGCCCGGGGTTGTCGATGCCGGAGATGGAGGTGAGGATCTCGGGCGGGATCTTCTTGTTGAGCTTGACGTACTGGTCGAACTGCGTGACCACGGCACGGCGCAGCGCCTCGGACTCGGCCGAGGACTCGACGCCGCCGTCGACGAGTTCGACGTCGCAGACGAAGAAGTCGCCGTTGTCCTCCACGCGCAGCGCCTTGGCGCGCTGCACGCCCTCGACCAGCACCTTCACGGTGCCGTCGGGCAGCTTGAGCATCTGCAGGATGGTGGACATGCAGCCCGTCTCGAACAGGTCCTCGGGCTTGGGTTCGTCCTTGGCGGCCGTCTTCTGGGCCACCAGCATGATCTGCTTGCCGGCCTCCATGGCCGATTCCAGCGCGCGGATCGACTTGGGTCGACCCACGAACAGCGGAATGACCATGTGCGGGAAGACGACGACATCCCGCAGCGGCAGCAAGGGCACCGCGGTGGTGGCGGTGGGTTCCGCCGGTGTGGTGATCTGGGATTCAGCCATCTTGGCCCCCTGAAAAGTCATGGTGCACAGATGGGGCGCCGGCCGGGAATTGCAAGCCCGCGGGCGCGGCACCCCCTGGAATGCCGGGTGGAAGCTCGGCGCGCCGGGGCTTTGCGCGCGCCGCCGTACTCAGGCGCCTGCCGCTTGCGCCTTGTCCTCGAAGGTGAGCAGGGGCTTGGCGCCGCTGGCGATGGTGTTCTCGTCCACCGTCACCGCCGTCACCCCCTTCATGTTGGGGATCTCGAACATGATTTCCAGCAGCGCCTGCTCGACGATGGAGCGCAGCCCGCGGGCGCCGGTACGCCGCTGCAGGGCCTTGCGGGCCACCGCCGCCAGCGCCGATCCGCGGAACTCCAGCTTGACCCCGTCCATCTCGAACAGCTTCTGGTATTGCTTGACCAGCGCGTTGCGCGGCTCGGTGAGAATGCGCACCAGCGCCTCCTCGTCCAGCTCGGACAGCGTCGCGGCCACCGGCAGGCGTCCGACCAGTTCGGGAATCAGGCCGAACTTGATCAGGTCCTCGGGCTCGATCTGCTCGAAGGTCTCCGACAGGCTCTGCTCGGATTTGCTGCGCACGGTGGCTGAAAACCCGATGCCGGATTTTTCCGAGCGGTTCTGGATAATCTTTTCCAAACCGTCGAATGCGCCGCCGCAGATAAACAGGATATTGGTCGTATCGACCTGAATGAAATCCTGGTTCGGGTGCTTGCGCCCGCCCTGCGGCGGCACCGAGGCCATCGTGCCCTCGATGAGCTTGAGCAGGGCCTGCTGCACGCCCTCGCCCGACACGTCGCGGGTGATCGAGGGGTTCTCGGACTTGCGCGAGATCTTGTCGATCTCGTCGATGTACACGATGCCGCGCTGCGCCTTGTCGATCTCGTAGTTGCAGCTCTGCAGCAGCTTCTGGATGATGTTCTCGACGTCCTCGCCCACGTAGCCGGCCTCGGTCAGCGTGGTGGCGTCGGCGATGACGAAGGGCACGTTGAGCACCCGCGCCAGGGTCTGCGCCAGCAGGGTCTTGCCCGAGCCGGTGGGGCCGATGAGCAGGATGTTGCTCTTGCTCAGCTCGACCTCGCCGGGCTTGGCGCCGTGCTGCAGGCGCTTGTAGTGGTTGTACACCGCCACCGACAGGATGCGCTTGGCCGCCTCCTGACCGATCACGTACTGGTCGAGGATGTCCTTGATCTCCTGCGGGATGGGCAGCTCGGAGCGCCCCTGGCGCTCGGCCTTGTCGGCCGCCACCGCCTCGTCGCGGATGATCTCGTTGCACAGGTCGATGCACTCGTCGCAGATGAACACCGACGGGCCGGCGATCAGCTTCTTCACCTCGTGCTGGCTCTTGCCGCAGAAGGAGCAGTACAGGATCTTCTCGCCGGTGGGTGTCTTTTTCTCAGCCATGGCTCGCTAGGGGTGATACGTGGAGGAGACGAGTCTCGGGTGAGTCTCAGGTGCGGGTGGCGATGACTTCGTCGAGCAGGCCGTAATCCTTGGCCTGGTCCGCGGACATGAAGAAGTCCCGTTCGGTGTCGAGGGCGATCTTTTCCAGCGGCTGTCCGGTGCGCTCGGAGAGGATGCGGTTGAGACGTTCGCGCAGGTACAGGATTTCCCGCGCCTGGATCTCGATGTCGGTGGCCTGCCCCTGGGCGCCGCCCAGCGGCTGGTGGATCATCACCCGCGAGTTGGGCAGCGAGTAGCGCTTGCCCTTGGCGCCGGCGGCCAGCAGGAATGCGCCCATGCTGGCAGCCAACCCCACGCACAACGTGGATACGTCGGGCTTGATGAACTGCATGGTGTCGAAAATCGCCATGCCGGCCGACACGGAGCCGCCCGGGGAATTGATGTACAGCGAGATGTCCTTGTCCGGGTTCTCGGATTCGAGGAACAACAGTTGCGCAACCACCAGGTTGGCGGTCTGGTCGTTCACCGGCCCCACCAGGAAGATCACCCGTTCGCGCAGCAGGCGCGAATAGATGTCGTAGGCCCGCTCGCCGCGACCGCTTTGTTCGATGACGATCGGCACCATGCCGAGGTTTTGGGTTTCTAGGGCACTCATGGCTGTGGGTTGCGATGGAATGCTTCAAGGTTAGCATGCCCCCCGCCCTGCCGCCCGGAACGGTCGCGCGACGGCAACGCGGGCTTTGACCCGCCTAAAAGAAGGGGCATTTGAAGGGACATTTGGGGCGCCAAGCAAAACCGCCCGGGGCCGCGCCGCCGCCGGGTGGCAGCGGGACGCGGGCCGGGCGGCCCTGTACGGACACTCGCGCAGCGACGTCGCGCGCTTTCAGTTCGATTGCATCAGTTCGTCGAAGCTCAGCGCCTTGTCGCTGACACGCGCCTTCTCGAACACGTACTCGGCGACGTTGTTCTCGATCACGATGGATTCCACCTGCGACAGCCGCTGCTGGTCGCCGTAGTACCAGCGCACGACTTCCTGCGGATCCTCGTAGCTGGAGGCCAGATTCTCCACGTGGGCGCGGATCTGCTCCGGCTTGGCGTGCAGTTCGTTCTCCTTGACCAGCTCGGCCACGATCAGGCCCAGGCGCACGCGGCGCTCGGCCTGCTCGCGGAACATGTCGGGGGAGATGGGCAGCTTGTCCACGTCCTTCATGCCGCGCGCGGCCAGGTCCTGGCGCGCACCCTGGATGAGCTGCTCGATCTCCTCGGCCACCACGCCGGCGGGCAGGTCGACCGGGTTGACCTTCAGCAGCGCCTCCATGGCGGCGTTGCGGTTGCGCGAGCTCAGGCGGGCCGTCACCTCACGCTCCAGGTTGCGGCGGATGTCGTCGCGCAGCTTGGCCACGTCGCCGTCGGGCACGCCCAGCTCGGTGGCGAACTCGGCGTTCATCTCGGGCAGCTGGGGCATTTCCACCTTGAGCACGCGCACGTGGAAGCGGGCGGTCTTGCCGGCCACTTCACGGCCCTGGTAGTCCTCGGGGAAGTGCAGGTCGAACTCGGTTTCCTCGCCGGCCTTGCGCCCGGTGACGCCGGTCTCGAACTCGGGCAGCATGCGACCCTCGCCCAGCTCGAAGCCGAAGCCCTCGGCGCTGCCGCCGGGGAAGGCGACGTCGTCGATCTTGCCGGTGAAGTCCACGGTCACGCGGTCGCCGTCGCGCGCGGCGCCGTCGGCGGCGTCACGCTCGACGAACGTGCGGCGCTGGCGGCGCAGCACGTCGACGGTCTTTTCCACGGCGGCGTCGTCCACCGCGCAGCTGGCGCGCTCGACGTCCACGCCGGACAGGTCGCCCAGGGCGATGTCGGGATACACCTCGAATTCGGCGTCGAAGGCGAAGGATTCGGCACCGTCGGAGCCGTCATGGGGCGTGAAGCGCGGCATGCCGGCCACCCGCACGTGGGCGGCACGCACCGCATCGAAGAACACCTGGCCCACCTTGTCCTGCAGCACCTCGGCTTCCACCGACGGGCCGTAGCGCTTTTGCAGCACGGTCAGCGGCACCTTGCCGGGGCGGAATCCGGACACGCGCGCCGTGCGGGACATGTTCTTCAGGCGCGCCACGACTTCGCTCTGCAGGTCCGCCTTGGGCACCGAGACGGTGATGCGGCGTTGCAGCTTATCCAGGGTTTCTACGGCTGTCATGGGAAAATCCGTTGTTCGATCAAAAGTTCGGCCGGCGGCATCGTGGTGCGAGGGGGGGGACTCGAACCCCCACGCCTGTGAGGGCGTCAGGACCTAAACCTGGTGCGTCTACCAATTTCGCCACCCTCGCGCGCATCGTCGGCGTGATGCCCCCAACTGCCGCTCGGCCATTGCGCCACGGCGCCTCATCCGGCCCGCGCCGCGGCGTCGTGCAGACGTCGGCGAAAAAAGCATTCTATCCTTTGCGCCGGGTGCGCCACCGGAGCCGGTGGCGACGCCCCTTCCGACTCCCCTTGTCATGGCCTCCCAAGACCCCCTGCAGCCCGACTTCGCGCCACGCGGCACCGCCTGGTACTACGCCACGCTGCACCTGGGCGGGCCGCGGCGGCGCCAGTTGCTGCTGCTGCAGGCCTGGTGGCGCGCGGTGCGGGTGATCCCGGCCTCGGTGTCGGACCCGATCGTGGGCGCGGCCAAGCTCGGCTGGTGGCGCGCCCAGCTGCAGCAGATCGAGCAGGGCCGACCGGACCATCCGCTGCTGCGCGAGTTGCATCCCGCGCTGCGCGAGGCGCCCGGGGCCGCGGCGCTGCTGGAGCAGGCGCTGGACACGGTGCAACCGGCCACGCCGGCCGCGCGCGCCGACTGGGACGGCCTGCATGCCGAGCTGTTGCGCGGCAGCGGGAGCGTGGCGCGCGTGGCCATGCTGCTGGCCGGCAGCCGCGATGCGGCCGCGCAGGCCTACTTCGCCGAACTGGCGGCCGCGCTGGACCTGCTGGTGCTGGTGCGCGACGTCGGGCGCGACGCGCGCGAACAGGTGGTGCGCCTGCCGCGCTCGCTGCTGCGCGCCCACGGGCTGGGCGAACACGACTTCACGCAACTGCACGACACCCCGCAGTTGCGCGCCGCGTTGCGCGACGCCGGCGGCCAGACACGCCAGCGCCTGCAGACGGCGCGCGCGCTGCGCCCGCGCGGCATGGGCCGCGCCGGGCGTGTTCCGGGGGCGCTGGGGCGCATGGGCGCGGCGCTGCTGCGCGAGCTCGAGCAGGCCGACTACGCGCTGCTCGAGCAGCGCATCAGCCTGCCGCCGATGCGTCTGCTGTGGGAGGCCTGGCGGGCCAAGTTCGAGGCCTGAGGCCTGGAACCCGGGCCTGGGCCGAGCTCAGCCCCGCACCGCGCGGCGCATCGCCGCCGGCAACTCCACGCTCTTGCGCGCCTCGTGGTCGATCCACACCACCTTGGCGCCGCCGTTGGCGTAGACCTCGCCGGGCCGGTCCTCGCGCAGGAGTTCGTAGAAGGTGTCGAAACTGCTGCGCCCGGGGTTGGCGGCGTAGACACGCACCACCACCGAGCCGGGGTGGCGCAGTTCGCGCAGGAAGTTGCAAAAGGCGTTGACCACCACCGGGCCCTGCCCGGGCGGCGGCGCATCGGGCCCCTGCCCGGCCTGCTGCAGCATTGCGTGCAGCCATTCCATGCGGCCGATTTCCATGTAGCGGAAGTACAGGGTGTTGTTCACATGCCCCATGGCGTCCATGTCGCCCCAGCGCATGGGCACGACGACCTCGAACACCAGGCGGCGCTGCTCGGGAAGGCTCAGATCCATCGCGCCCCCGTCAGACGCCGAAGCCGTCGTCGGCGGAGATGACCGCGCCGTTGACGAAGTGGCTCTGGCCGCTGGCCAGCATCAGCAGCACCGGGTCCAGGTCCTCGGCGCGGCCCACGCGCTTGCGCGGCAGCATGTCCACCAGCTTGCGCCCGGCCTCGGTGCTCCAGTGCTCGTGGTTCATCTCGGTGTCGATGTAGCCGGGGCAGATGGCATTGACGTTGATGCCGAAGCGCCCCCACTCAAGCGCCATGGCGCGGGTCATGTGCACCGCGGCGGCCTTGCTCATCGCGTACACGCCGATCTGCGGCAGCACGCGCAGGCCGGCCATCGAGGCGATGTTGATGATGCGCCCGCCCGCCCAGGTGCCGGGCGCGGCGCCGCGCGAACGCGCGATCATGCGCCGCGCCACTTCCTGCGCCACGAAAAAGGCCCCGCGCACGTTGGTGTCGAACATGAGGTCGAAGTCCTCGGGCTTGACGTCGACCAGCTTGGAGGCCACCGACACGCCGGCGTTGTTGACCAGGATGTCGATGTTGCCCACCTCGGTCTCCGCGTGCGCCACCGCGCCGCGGATGCTGGCCGGGTCGTCCACGTCCAGCGCGACCACGTGGGCGTCGCCGCCGGCGCCCTCGATGCAGGCGCGAAGTTCCTTGAGTCGTTCGGTGCGCCGGCTGGCCAGCACCACCGCCGCGCCGGCGCCCGCCAACGCCCGAGCGAACTGCCAGCCCAGTCCGCTGGAGGCTCCGGTGACGAGCGCGACGCGCCCGGAAAGATCGATCGTATAAGCCATGGGTGTCTGAAAGCAGGTGGCGCGGCTCGGCCCTTGCCGCCGCGATCGCCCGATGCTACGCGTCCGGCCGTGTCGCAACAACGCAGGCGGGCGCGGGCCCGGCTCGGCGGCAGGCATGCGCCGGGGCGCAGCGGGGCGCGGATTTGTCGATAATGCGTGCATGTCCGAACGAACCATTCCGCTGGTCGACCACCGCTACGCGGCGAGCATCCCCAAGGTTCCCGCCGTGGCGCCGGCCGCGGGCAGCCTGGTTCGCGACCGCCTGGGCCGGCCGCTGCACGACCTGCGGATCTCGGTGACGGACCGCTGCAATTTCCGCTGCACCTACTGCATGCCCAAGGAGATCTTCGACACGCAGTATGAATTCCTGCGCCACGACGAACTCCTGCGTTTCGAGGAGATCGAACGGGTGGCGCGTGCCTTCGTCGAACTCGGCGTGCGCAAGCTGCGCATCACCGGCGGCGAGCCTTTGCTGCGCCGCGGCGTGGAACAGCTGGTGGCCATGCTGGCGCGCCTGCGCGGCGCCGACGGCGAGGCGGTGGAGATCACCATGACCACCAACGCCTCGGCGCTTGCGCGCAAGGCGCAGGCGCTGCGCGAGGCCGGACTGCACCGTGTCACGGTGAGCCTGGACGCGGTCGACGACGAGGTGTTCCGGCGCATGAACGACGTGGATTTCCCGGTCGCCACGGTGCTCGAGGGCATTCGCGCCGCGCAGCAGGCGGGACTGGCCCCGGTGAAGGTCAACATGGTGGTGCAGCGCGGGGTCAACGACCAGCAGGTGCTGCCGATGATCGAGCACTTCCGCGGCAGCGGCGTGGTGCTGCGGTTCATCGAGTTCATGGACGTGGGCAACACCAACGGCTGGCGCATGGACCAGGTCGTTCCGGCCACCGAATTGCTGCAGCGCATCGGTGAACGCCACCCCCTGCGCGCGCTGGATGCGAGCGTGCCCGGGGAGACCGCGGAGCGCTGGATGCTGGCCGACGGCAGCCTGGAAATCGGCCTCATCTCCAGCGTCACGCGCGCCTTCTGCCGGGACTGCAACCGCGCGCGCCTGTCGATGGAGGGCAAGCTGTACCTGTGCCTGTTCGCCAGCCACGGCCACGACCTGCGCGCCCTGCTGCGCGGCGACGACCAGCGCGGCGTGCAGGCGGTGAGCGACGAGGCGCTGCGCGGCGCCATCGCGCAGGTGTGGGGCGCCCGCGCCGACCGCTACTCCGAGCTGCGCGGCCAGGCGGCGCCCGACAACGGCGATGCGCCGTCGCCGCGACGGGTCGAGATGTCGTACATCGGCGGTTGAGATGCCCGCGCGCGATCCGCGCCCCTCGGGGCCGCCCGTGCCAATCACCATTGCCCCGGCCGGGATCACCGGGCTGCTGCTGGCCGGCGGACGCGGCGCACGCATGGGCGGGGCCGACAAGGGGCTGCTGCAGTTGCACGGGGAAAGCCTGGCTCGCCACGCGCTGCGCCGGCTGCGGCCGCAGGTGGGCGAGCTGCTGATCAGCGCCAACCGGAACCTGGCCGATTACGCGAGCCTGGGTGCGCGCGTGCTGCCCGACGAGGCGTCGCAAGCCTTCTCCGGCCCGCTGGCGGGCATGGCCGCGGGTCTGCGAACCTGCGCCACCCCGTGGCTGTTGTGCGTGCCCTGCGACGGCCCGTGGCTGCCGCTGGACCTGGCGCGGCGCCTGGGCGAGGCGGCGCTGGAGGGGGGGCGCGACGCGGCCATCGCGGTGGCCGGCGGGCGCCGTCAGCCGGTGTACGCGCTGTTGCGCCGCGAGCTGCTGGGCTCGCTGCTCGACTTCCTGCGCGGTGAGGATCGCAGGGTGGAGGCCTGGCTGCGCACGGTGGGATTCGCCGAGGCCTCCTTCGACGACCCGCAATCCTTCGACAATATCAACCTGCCGGAACAGCTCGAGGCGCTGCGGGCGCCACGCTGACCCGCTTCCACCCGGAAACGCCCGATGCCGCCGCCCTCCCCCCGCAGCGACGACAGCCTGCTCAGCGTGGAGCAGGCGCGCGAGCTGTTGCGCCAGTTGCCCGCTCCACGGCTGGACACCCGACAGGTGCCGCTGCACGAGGCGCTGCAGCGCGTGCTGGGCGCCGACGTGGTCGCGCCCTTCGACGTGCCCGCGCACGACAACGCGGCGATGGACGGCTACGCGCTGCGCGGCGCCGACCTGCTGGAAGGAGCCCCGGCGCGCCTGCGCGTGGTCGGGCGTGCGCTGGCCGGGCACGCCTTCGCCGGCGAGCTGCCCGCGCAGGCCTGCGTGCGGATCATGACCGGCGCGGTGCTGCCCGCCGGCTGCGACACCGTGGTGCCGCAGGAGCTGTGCCGCGAGACCGATGGCGAATTGCATGTCGCGCCCGGCGCGGTGCGCGCCGGCGACCACGTGCGCCGCCGCGGCGAGGACCTGGCGGCCGGCCGCGCGGCGCTGCACGCAGGTCGGGTGCTGCGCGCGGCCGACATCGGCCTGGCCGCCTCGCTGGGCATCGGCGAGTTGCCGGTGCGGCGTCGCCTGAAGGTGGCGTTCCTGTCCAGCGGGGACGAACTGCGCTCCATCGGCCAGCCGCTGGTCGCCGGCAGCATCTACGACAGCAACCGCCACACCCTTTGGGCCTTGCTGGCGCGCCTGGGCTGCGAACCGCTGGACCTGGGGTTGGTGCCGGACGATCCGGCGCTGCTGGAGGCGGCACTGCGCCGAGGTTGCGAGCAGGCCGACCTGGTGATCAGTTCGGGCGGCGTCGGTGTCGGCGACGCCGACCACCTGGGCCGCACCCTGTCCCGCCTGGGCGACGTGAGTTTTCGTCAGGTGGCGCTGCGCCCGGGACGCCCGCTGGCCTGCGGCCTGCTGCGCTGCGAGCGGGGCGGCACGGTGCTGCTGGGCCTGCCGGGCAATCCGGTGGCGGTGATGGTGGCCTTCTACGTGCTGGTGCGCGAGATGCTGCTGCGCTTCATGGGGGCCAGCCCGGCCGCCCTGCCCGTGCTGCGCGTGGCGGCCGCGCAGGCGCTGCGCAAGCGCCCGGGACGCACCGAATACCAGCGCGCCACGCTGCGCCGACTGCCCGACGGCGCCTGGGAAGCGCGCAGCACCGGCAACCAGGGGTCGGGGGTGCTGCACTCGATGAGCCAGGCCGACGGCCTGCTGGTGCTGGAGCACGATCGCGGCAACGTGGCCGCGGGTGAACTCGTGGACTTCCTGCCCTTCGACGGCCTGGCCTGAGACCGCGCGTGGCGGGCCGGGCGCAGCCCGGCCCTGGGGTCTCAGAAAATCTGGTTGATCAGGTCCTCGCCCAGGCCGATGCCGGCCCCCATGGCCACCGCCTGGCCGAAGCCCGAGCCCAGGAAGCCGCGCAGCATGGAGCCCATCCCACCTTGCTGGTGGTAGCC
>JAKBNS010000139.1 GCA_021830925.1 Pseudomonadota bacterium
CGGCGCGCACGGCCAGGCTGGACGGGCCGGTGGGCGCGATGTCCAGCCCCAGGCGCGCCAGTTCCTCCGCGTAGTCCTCCACCGCGCCCATCTCGGCGTCGATGGCGGCGAAGCCGGCCGGGATGAGCAGCGGTTGCGCGGCCAGCGCCTGCACTTCGCTGGCCTGCTTCAGGCGTTCGTAGACCACCCGTTCGTGCGCCGCGTGCATGTCCACCACCACCAGGCCATGGCGGTTCTGCGCCAGGATGTAGATGTCGTGGAGTTGCGCGATCGCGTGGCCCAGCGGAGCGTCGTCGGCGGCATGGTCCCGCGCGGCGCCCGGCGGGCTCGTGTCGGGGGTGACAGCGGTCCGGGCCGCGGGTTCGGGCCCGGCTGCCGCCGCGGCTTCCCCCGCGCCGGGGAGGCCGGGCGCGGGCGGGGAGGCGAAAGGCGCGGGATCCGCCTCGCGCAGTTGCGCGGCATCGGCCGGTGCCAGCGGCGCGTAGGCGCGCATCAGGCTGCCCAGGGGCAGGGCATCCTGCCTCGGCTCGGCCCGCAGCCAGGGGGCCTGGGAGCGGGGCGGCAGGCCGGGGGCCGTCTGCGGCGCCTGGGATCGGCCCGCGCCTGCGAAGGCGCCCGCGCCGCCGGAAAGTGCCGAGGCGCCGGGCAGGGTGCCGGCGGACGACGCGTCGGAGCCGGGCTCGGCGCGCGAGCCCAGCGCGGGAGCCAGCGCCCCCTGCACCGCGTGGCGCACCGCCTGGTGCACGGCCTGGGATTCGCGGAACCGCACCTCGCTCTTGGCCGGGTGCACGTTCACGTCCACGCGCTCGGGAGGCAGTTCCAGCAGCAGCACGTACTGCGGCTGCAACTGGCCATGCAGCACATCGGCGTAGGCCGCGCGCACCGCGTGGCCGAGCATGCGATCGCGCACCCAGCGGCGGTTCACGAACAGTTGCTGCACGTCGCCGCGGGCACGCGCCGCGGTGGGCCGACACACCAGGCCCGTCACGCGCAGCGGGCCGATCTCATGGGACAGGGGCAGGGCATCGGCGGCGAAGGACTTGCCGAGTACGTCGGCCAGGCGTTGCAGCGGGTCGTCGACGGCGTCCACGCGCAGGCTCTGGCGCCCGTCCTGCCACAGCGCGAAGGCCACGCGCGGATGGGCCAGCGCGGCCCGGCGCACCATCTCGGCGCACCATCCGCCTTCGGTGGCGGCGGACTTCAGGAAACTGCGGCGGGCGGGGATTTCATGGAACAGCCGCCGCAGGCTCACGCAGGTGCCCGGTGGCGCGGCGGCCGGCGCCACCGCATGCACGCGGCCGAGTTCGGCGCGCACGCTGGCCGCCGGATCGGCCGCGCGGCGGCTGACGATTTCCAGTTCGCCCACCGCGGCCATCGAGGCCAGCGCCTCGCCGCGGAATCCCAGGCTGCGCGCCTGTTCCAGGTCGTGCAGCGAGGCGATCTTGCTGGTGGCGTGACGCGCCAGCGCCAACGGGAGCTCGGCGGCGGCGATGCCGCAGCCGTCGTCCTCCACCGAGACCAGATCCAGCCCGCCTTGCTGCAGGCGCACGGTGATGCGGGTGGCGCCCGAGTCCAGCGCGTTGTCGAGCAGTTCGCGCAGCGCCGAGGCCGGGCGCTCCACCACCTCGCCGGCGGCGATCTGGGACACCAGGGTGTCGGGCAGCGCGCGGATCGGCGCCGGGCGCTCGCTCGCGGCGTAGGGACCGGTGGCCGAAGCGCCGCGGGCGGAGTGGGGGGAGTCGCGCGCGGCGGGCTCCTCGGGGGCGGTAAGCGGGGCCTGCAGCGGGCCTTCGGAATGCATGCGACCAGTATACTTTCGCGCTTTTGAACCGGGGCCCGGCGCCGCGCACGATGCACCAGATCCAAGAGCTGCTTCACCTGCTGCTGCATTTCGACGCCGAGTTGACGCGCCTGATCGGCGTGTACGGCGCGTGGATATGGGCGCTGCTGTTCGGCATCGTGTTCCTGGAAACCGGGCTGGTGGTGACCCCCTTCCTGCCCGGCGACTCGATGCTGTTCGTGGTGGGCGCGCTGTGCGCCTCCGGCAGCCTGAGCCTGGCCACCGGCCTGGCCCTGCTGTGGGCGGCCGCGGTGCTGGGGGACTCGCTCAACTACAGCATCGGCAAGGCGGTCGGACACCGCGTGTTCTCGTGGAACCACAGCCGCTGGTTCAACCGCCGGGCCTTCGACCGCGCCCACGCCTTCTACGAGCGCTACGGTGGCATCACCGTGGTCAGTGCCCGGTTCATCCCCTTCGTGCGCACCTTCGCGCCGTTCGTCGCCGGCGTGGCGGAAATGTCCTACGCGCGCTTCCTGGCCTACAACGCGCTGGGCGCGGCGCTGTGGGTCGGGCTGCTGATGGGGGCCGGCTACGCCTTCGGCAACCTGCCGTGGGTACGCGGCCACCTACCCGCGCTGAGCCTGGCGGTGGTGGTGGTGTCGCTGCTGCCGCTGGCCCTGGGTTGGCTGCGCGCACGCTCGCGCGCGCGCAGCGCCTGAGCCGGCTTCCCGGAGCCGGGGAGCCGGCAAGCCGGAGCCGGGCTCACACCATCGTGCGGCGTCGCGCCAGCGGCGGACGCGTGCTCAGATAATCCCGGATGCCCTCCAGAATCGCCCGCGCCATCTTGCGCCGGTAGGTGGGGGTCTGCAGCCGGGCCTCCTCCTCGGGGTTGCTGATGAAGGCGGTCTCCACCAGCATCGACGGCACCGTGGGGGACTTGAGCACGACGAATCCGGCCTGCTGCACCTGGCGCGAATGCAGGTGCACGATGGAGCCCATGCGACGCAGCGTCGGGCCCGCCATCTTCAGGCTGGCGTTGATCTGCGCGTTGGTGGACATGTCGAGCATGACCTTCGCCACCTGGTAGTCGTGGGACTGGATGTCGATGCCGCCGATCGCATCGGCGGCGTTCTCGCGCTGCGCCATCAGGCGCGCCTCGACGCTCGAGGCGCCGCCCTCGGACAGGCAGAACACCGAGGCACCGCGAGCCTCGGGCGTGAACCAGCCGTCGGCATGGATGGAGGTGAACAGGTCGGCGTTGGCCCGCTGGGCCTTTTCCACGCGCATCCACAGCGGCACGAAGAAATCGCTGTCGCGGGTCATCGCCACCCGCATGTTGGGCGTGCGCTGGACCATCTCGCGCAGTTCGCGCCCGATCAGCAGCACCATGTCCTTCTCGTGCACCCCGCTGGGGCCGGTGGCTCCCGGATCCTCGCCACCGTGGCCGGGGTCGAGCATCAGCAGCACGCTGCGCTGCGGCCGCCGGTCGCGTCGCGGCGGATCCTGGCGCGCCACCTGTCCGGAGTCGTCCGACGGGGCCTGCGCCACCCGGGGTGGCTTCGGTGCGTCCAGCGCGGATTCGTGCTGCTGCAGCCAGTCGCCCAGCGTGTCCTCGCGGGACTGGGTCAGCGAGGTGGGCTCGGCCCTGGCGCGCGCCACCGGGCGATCCGCCGGGCGCGCGGGCTGGTCGGCCAGCGCCAGCAGGGAGTTCGGTCCCACCGGATAGAGGTCGAACACCAGGCGGTTGCGATACGCGGCCACCGGGGGCAACGTGAATACCTGCGGGTGCACCGGCTGTTTCAGGTCCATCACCAGGCGCACCACGTCCGGCGCGAACTGCGCCACGCGCACGTCGCGGATGAAGGGGTCGTCCGGGCGGATCTTGCCCACCAGCTCGCGCAGTTGCGGGTCGAGGTTCAGGCCCTTCACGTCCACGACCAGGCGCGGCGGATGGGGAACCAGGAAATGGGTGGCGCTGAGCACCTGGTCGGATTCCAGCGTGACCCGGGTGTACTCGGGTGCCGGCCACACGCGCACCGCGACGATGGTCGCGCCGCGCGCGATGGTCGGCGCGCTCAGCAACAGGGCGATGCTGGAACTCTGATACAGGAACCTGCGACGGTCGACGGTCATGTCGGGCTCTCCCTGGCGCGGCGCGCCGGGAGGGCCCGGCGCGTCATCCGGCGCCCGCCCCCGCGGACGCCCAGCAATCGATCAAGGCTTCCCCGGCGGGGCTGCCGCTGTGCAACGAGACCTCGCGCGCTTCGCCGCGCGGGGTGATGCGGATGTCCAGATCCGCGGTCGGCAAGCCCGGAGCGCGCTCGGGCCACTCCACGAAACACAGGGACTTGCCGTCCAGCACATCCCCAAGACCGGCATCCAGCCATTCTTCCGAGGATGAAAATCGATACAGATCAATATGATAGGCCGTAATCTGGACAGACCGCTTCAATTCTAGGTCAAGTTTTTCCAGGTTGTAGGGTTCTACCAACGCATAGCTGGGGCTCTTGATGCGTCCGCGCACCCCCAGTTCGCGCAGGGTCGCGCGCACCAGGGTGGTCTTGCCGGCGCCGAGTTCGCCGTGCAGCACGATCAACAGGGGGGGCAGGCCGCGGGCGCGCAGGGCGCGGCCGAGTTCGGCGCCCAGCTGCGAGGTGGCGGAGTCGTCGGCGCAGTGCCGGAGCAGGGTGGCGGTCATGAACTCGAGCGTGGGGGAATCGGGCGGGCCTGGTGCATTGCGTAGCATGCCGGCATGGCCCACGAGCACGCACATCCGGCGACGGCGGAAGGATTCGACGGCCCGCGGCTGCTGCGCGCCATCCGCGAGCGAGCGCGGGCGCTGGGATTGTCCCAGATCGCCGTCAGCGATCTGCAGCTGGGCGATACCGAACAGCACCTGGCGCGCTGGCTGGAGCAGGGCATGCACGGCACCATGGACTACATGGCGCGCCACGGCATGGCGCGCGCGCGCCCGGCCGAGCTTCTGCCCGGCACGCTGCGCGTGCTCACGGTCCGACTCGACTACCTGCCCGAGCAGGCGCCGCCGGGCTGGCGCGCGCTGGAGTGGCAGCGCCTGGGCCAGCCTCAGCAGGCGGTGGTGTCGGTGTACGCGCGCGGCCGCGACTATCACCGGGTGCTGCGCCAGCGCCTGGCCCGGCTGGCCGAATTCATCGCGCAACAGGCGCGGCCGCGGGTGCTGCGCGCCTTCACCGATTCGGCGCCGGTGCCCGAGGTGGCGCTGGCCGCGCGCGCGGGGCTGGGTTGGCGTGGCAAGCACAGCCTGCTGCTGCACCGCGACGCCGGTTCCATGTTCTTCCTGGGCGAGATCTACACCGATCTGGAACTGCCGGTCGAGGGGCCGATCGAGGGGCATTGCGGAACCTGCACGCGCTGCCTGGACGTGTGTCCCACCCGCGCCATCACCCAGCCCTACGTGGTGGATGCGCGGCGCTGCATTTCCTACCTGACGATCGAGCTCGACGGGCCGATTCCCGAGGCCCTGCGCGCGCCCATGGGCAACCGGGTCTACGGCTGCGACGACTGCCAGCTGGCCTGTCCCTGGAACCGCTGGGCAAGGCGCTCTGCGCTGCCGGATTTCCTGCCCCGCAACGATCTGGACCGAGCCTCGCTGCTGGAGTTGTGGGCCTGGGACGAGACCGCGTTCGAACAACGCACCGAGGGCAGCGCCATCCGACGCATCGGCTACGCGCGCTGGCGCCGCAACCTGGCGGTGGCGCTGGGCAACGCGCGACGCGGGCTGGCGGCGGACCATGGGCTGCAGGGCCCCATCGAGCAGGCCCTGCGCGCGGCGCTGCCGACGGCTGACGCGCTGGTGGCCGAACACCTGCGGTGGGCGCTGGCGCAGACCCCCGGCGGGGATGCCGATGTCCCGGCGGCGGCCGCGGCCCCGAACACGTAGCATGCGGCCATGAAGCCTCGGGAGCCCCTCACGCCATCGTCCGACGCGCCGTGGGACGCGGTGCTCGACCTGCCCTTCGGCCGCCTGGGCGTGCGCGCGGGCGAGCACGAAGTGTTCTACACCGAATACCTGGTGGGCGAGGCCGCGCGTGCGCCGCTGCTGCCGGGGAACACCTCGTTGCTGCGCGAACTGCGGGCCCAACTCGAGGCCTATTGCCGCGACCCCGGTTTTCGGCCCGAGCTGCCGCTGGCCCCGCGCGGCAGCGAGTTCCAGCGTCGGGTGTGGGCGGCCTTGTGCGACATCCCGGCCGGCCGTGCCATGCGCTACGGCGAGCTCGCGCGCGAACTGGGCAGCGTGGCGCGCGCCGTCGGCCAGGCCTGCGGCGCCAACCCCTTCGCGCCCCTGGTGCCTTGCCACCGTGTGATCGGCGCCGCCGGGCTGGGCGGCTTCGCCCATTCCACCGACGAGGCCGGCGAGTTGCTGGGCATCAAGCGCTGGTTGCTGCGCCACGAAGGCGCGCTGTGCGCGCCGGCGCCAGGACTGTTCGATGCCTGAGGTCCAGGCCGGGCTCGGCTCGCCGGCCGCGCCCGTGCGACGGGGGCGGGCGCGCGCCAGCGACGCCTGGCCGCCGCCGCGGGAGGATTGCAAGGCGGCCATCGACGCCTTTTGCGACGCGCTGTGGCTGGAGCAGGGCCTGGCCGCCAACACCCTGGCCGCCTATCGGGGCGACCTGAGCCTGTTCGCGCGCTGGCTCGCGTCGGTCGGGCGCGCCGGCCTGGAGCGGGCGGGCGAGGCCGACGTCATGGCCTACCTGGCCGCGCGCTTCGCCGGCAGCAAGGCCACGGCGTCCAACCGGCGCCTGGTGTCGTTGCGGCGCTTTTTCGCCTGGCTGGTGCGCGAGGGCCGGCGCGCCGACGACCCCACGCTCAAGCTGGAGCGCGCGCGCCAGCCGGTCCGGCGACCGGCGAGCCTCAGCGAGGCGCAGGTGGAAGCGCTGCTGGAAGCGCCCGCGGTGGACCGGCCGCTCGGCCTGCGCGACCGCGCGATGCTGGAGTTGCTGTACGCCAGCGGCCTGCGCGTGAGCGAACTGGTGGGCCTGCGCATCGCCGATCTCAGCCTGGGCGACGGCGTGGTGCGCGTGCTGCGGGGCAAGGGCGGCAAGGACCGCCTGGTCCCCTTCGGCGAACAGGCCGGCGAGTGGCTGCAGCGCTACCTGGAGCAGGCCCGGGGCGAGTTGCTGCACGGCGCGCCCAGCGATTTCGTGTTCGTCACCGCGCGCAGCGCGGGGCGCGGGCGCGGCGCGGCGGTGGGCATGACCCGGCAGATGTTCTGGACCCGACTGCGCGCGCTGGCGCTGCGCGCGGGGATCGAGGTCGCGCTGTCGCCGCACACCCTGCGCCACGCCTTCGCCACGCATCTGCTGGACCACGGCGCCGACCTGCGCGTGGTGCAGTTGCTGCTGGGCCATGCCGACATCTCCACCACCCAGATCTACACCCACGTGGCGCGCGAGCGCCTGCGCCAACTGCACGCGCGGCATCATCCGCGCGCCTGAGAGAGCCGCAACCCGGAGCCGAGGACGCGATGTTTCCCCACAACGACTTCTGGTCCACGCTGATCCTGCTGCTGCTGATCCTGGACCCCTTCGGCAACATGCCGGTGTTCCTGGCGGTCACGCGCGGGCTGGAGCCGCGCCGGCGCACCTGGGTCACGCTGCGCGAGAGCCTGATCGCCTACCTGGTGCTGCTGGCCTTCATGGCCGGGGGACGGGGCTTCCTGGATCTGCTGGGCCTGCGCCAGGCCTCGCTGGAGGTGGCCGGCGGGGTGATCCTGCTGCTGGTGGCCATCAAGATGATCTTTTCGGGCTCCGAGACCATGTTCGGCCAGAGCGATCAGCGCGAACCGCTGATCTTTCCCCTGGCGGTTCCGCTGCTGGCCGGTCCCTCGGCGCTGGCCGCGGTGCTGCTGCTCAGCTCCGCCACGCCCGGCGCCGTGGTGCTGCGGGTGGGGGCGCTGAGCGCGGCGATGGGCATCACCACCGCGCTGCTGCTGCTGGCCGAGGAGATCTTCCGGCGCCTGGGCGACGCGGTGATGCGCGCGGCCGAGAAGCTCATGGGCCTGATCGTCTCGGCCATCGCGGTGAACATGCTGCTCGAAGGCTTGCGCAGCTACTTTCTCATGCGTTGAGCCTCGGGGCGGGGGCCGGCGCGCCGCTCCGCAGGAGGCTCAGCGTGGCGCGGAGCCCGCGGTGCCGAGGGCTCCCAGGCCCCCGGCGGAGCCCCCCTTCCAGACCGCCATGGCCGAGGCGATCAGTCCGGCGGCCTGACTCATGTCGCCGGGCACCACCAGCGTGGTGCTCGTCTTGGCCAGGCGGGCGTAGGCCTCCAGCGCCTGCTGCGCCACCTTCAGCTGCACCGCGTCGGAGCCTCCGGGCTTGCCGATGGCCTCGGCCACCAGTTCGATGGCGTGCGCGGTGGCCGCGGCCACCGCCTCGATCGCCGACGCCTCGCCCTGCGCGCGGTTGATCGCGGCCTGGCGCTCGCCCTCGGAGCGCTCGATGGCGGCCTGGCGTTCGCCCTCGGCCTGGTTGATCTGCTGCTGGCGCGCGCCCTCGGAGGTGGCGATGACCGCGCGCTTTTCGCGCTCGGCGGTGATCTGGCGCTGCATGGCGTGCAGGATCTCGGCCGGCGGCGTGAGGTCCTTGATTTCGTAGCGCAGTACCTTGACGCCCCAGTTGGCAGCCGCCTCGTCGAGCGAGGAGACGACGCTGTGGTTGATGAAGTCGCGTTCCTCGAAGGTCTTGTCGAGTTCGAGCCGGCCGATCACCGAGCGCAGCGTGGTCTGCGCGAGTTGCGAGATCGCCACGACGTAGTTCGACGAACCGTAGCTGGCGCGCATCGGATCGGTGACCTGGAAGTACAGGATGCCGTCGACGGTCAGCTGGGTGTTGTCGCGCGTGATGCACACCTGGCTGGCAATGTCCATCGGCACCTCCTTGAGCATGTGGCGGTAGGCCACGCGATCGATGAAGGGGACGATCAGGCTCAGGCCCGGCGCCAGCGTGCGGTCGTACTTGCCCAGGCGCTCGACCACCCAGGCATGCTGCTGCGGCACCACCTTGATGCCGCGCGAGGCGATCAGCACTGCGATGACCACGAGGATGACGGCGAATTCCATGACTTGGCTCCGGGACTCAGGAATGGGAGGAGGGGGGTGGGTCCAGCGCGTCCAGCACCAGGGTATTGGCGTCGACCGCGGCGATGCGGAAGCGCCCTGGCAGGGCCGGGCCGCGGCCCAGGCGCGCCTGCCATTCGGTGCCGCGCCAGCGTATCCGGGCGTTGCCGGCCGGGTCCCACTGCCGGACCTCGACCACCGAGCCGATGTCCAGGTTGACGTCGCGGTTGGACTGCAGGGCGCGGCGCGGCGCACGCCGGCGCGTCAGGTAGAGCAGGGCCACCGCGCCGATGCCCACCAGCGCCGCCGCGCTCCACTGGATGGCGACGTCCAGGCCCAGGTGGGCGGCCAGCGCGCCGGCCGCCGCGCCCACCGCCAGCATCAACAGGTAAAAGCTGCCGCTTCCCAGTTCCAGGGCGACCAGCACGGCGGTGGCGATCCACCATTGCAGCGGGGTGCTCGGCATGGCGTGGGGCGGGTAGCGGAGATGGCGCCATCATAGACAAGGCGCGCGTCCCGTGGCGGCGCAAGCCCGGGCCAACCCCACGCTACTGCTCTACACTTTCGCGCGCGGGCCCGACGGCGGGCCCTTCAGCGACCGCCCGGACCCGACATGCGCTTCAACTTTCCCATCGTCATCATCGACGAGGACTTCCGTTCCGAGAACAACTCGGGGTTGGGCATCCGCGCGCTGGCCGCGGCCATCGAGACCGAGGGCAGCGAGGTGCTGGGGGTCACCAGTTTCGGCGACCTGGCCAGCTTCGCGCAGCAGCAGTCGCGCGCCAGCGCCTTCATCCTGTCCATCGACGACGAGGAATTCGCCTCGGTGGAACCGGGCGAGGAAGCGCCGGTGGTGCAGACCCTGCGCCAGTTCATCGGCGAGATCCGGTTTCGCAACGCCGAGATCCCGATCTACCTGTACGGTGAGACCCGCACCTCGCGCCACATCCCGAACGACATCCTGCGCGAACTCCACGGCTTCATCCACATGTTCGAGGACACGCCGGAGTTCGTGGCGCGTCACATCATCCGCGAGGCCAAGTCCTACCTCGATTCACTGGCCCCGCCGTTTTTCCGCGCGCTGGTGGGCTACGCCGCCGACGGTTCTTACTCCTGGCATTGTCCCGGGCATTCAGGGGGCGTGGCCTTCCTGAAAAGCCCGGTGGGGCAGATGTTCCACCAGTTCTTCGGCGAGAACCTGTTGCGGGCCGACGTATGCAACGCGGTCGACGAACTCGGCCAGTTGCTGGACCACACCGGACCGGTGGCGGCATCCGAGCGCAACGCGGCGCGCATCTTCCACGCCGACCATCTGTTCTTCGTCACCAACGGAACGTCCACGTCCAACAAGATGGTGTGGCATTCCACGGTGGCGCCAGGCGACGTCGTGGTGGTGGACCGCAACTGCCACAAGAGCGTGCTGCACGCGATCATCATGACCGGCGCGCTGCCCGTGTTCCTCACGCCCACGCGCAACCACTACGGGATCATCGGCCCCATCGCGCGCGAGGAGTTCCAGCGCGAGAACATCGAGCGCAAGATCGCCGCCAACCCGCTGACCGCCCATCTGGCCGGCAAGGTCAAGCCGCGGGTGCTGACCATCACGCAGTCCACCTACGACGGCGTGCTGTACAACGTCGACACCATCAAGCAGATGCTCGACGGCTACATCGACACCCTGCATTTCGACGAGGCGTGGCTGCCCCACGCCACCTTCCACCCCTTCTACGCCGGCATGCACGCGATCGGCGAGGGCCGGCCGCGCACCCGCGAGTCCATGGTGTTCTCCACCCAGTCCACGCACAAGCTGCTGGCCGGGCTGAGCCAGGCCTCGCAGATCCTGGTGCAGGACTCGCAGACCCGCAACCTGGACCGGCCGCGATTCAACGAGGCCTACCTGATGCACTCGTCGACTTCGCCGCAGTACGCCATCATCGCCTCCTGCGACGTGGCGGCGGCGATGATGGAGCCTCCCGGCGGCACCGCGCTGGTGGAGGAGAGCATCGTCGAGGCGCTGAACTTCCGCCGCGCCATGCGCAAGGTGGCCGAGGAGTTCGGGCACGACTGGTGGTTCCGCGTGTGGGGCCCGGAGGAGGAACTGGCGCCCGAGGGCATCGGCGCGCGCGAGGACTGGATGCTGGGCAGCAGCCACGACTGGCACGGTTTCGGCGAGCTGGCTCCCGGCTTCAACATGCTGGACCCGATCAAGGCCACGGTGATCACCCCGGGGCTGGACCTGCACGGCAACTTCGCCGCCACCGGCATCCCGGCGGCGGTGGTCACCAAGTACCTGGCCGAGCATGGCGTGATCGTCGAGAAGACCGGGCTGTACAGCTTTTTCATCATGTTCACCATCGGCATCACCAAAGGCCGCTGGAACACCCTGCTGACCGCGCTGCAGCAGTTCAAGGACGACTACGACCGCAACCAGCCGCTGTGGCGCATCCTGCCCGAGTTCGTCGCCCAGCATCCGACGTACGAGCGCGTGGGCCTGCGCGATCTGTGCCAGCGCATCCACACCGCCTACCAGGGCAACGACGTGGCGCGCCTGACCACCGAGATGTACCTGTCGAGCCTGCAGCCGGCGATGACACCCACCGAGGCCTATGCACGCATGGCCCACAGGGACATCGAGCGCGTGGGCATCGACGAGCTGGAAGGGCGCATCACGACGGCGCTGCTCACTCCGTACCCGCCGGGCATTCCGCTGCTGATTCCCGGGGAACGCTTCAATGCCAAGATCGTGCGCTATCTGCAGTTCGCGCGCGAGTTCAACCGCCAGTTCCCCGGCTTCGCCACCGACATCCACGGGCTGGTCGAGGAAGAGGATGCCGACGGCCGCAAGCGCTACTGCATCGACTGCGTGCGCACTCCGCGCTGACCGGGTGGGCGCGGGGGACGCCGGCTGGCGCGCTCAGCGCCGCTGGCGCCGGTACTGCTCGAACAGGCGCTGCTGCTGTTGCGGCGACAGCCTGCGGTAGCGCTGCTGCTCGCGCAGGATGTCCTGCCGGCGCTGCGGCGGCAGCCTGTCCCAGCGCTGCACGCGCTGCTGCCAGTGCGGCCCGCCGGGGCGACCGCGCGGCACCTGGGCCTGCGCCGCGGGGGCCAGCCAGGCCAGCGCGGCCAGCACCGCGGCCGCCAGTGCCAGGCGCGCTTCAAGCCGCGCCATCATGTCCGTTCTCCGTGCCCAGTGCCTGGGGGTGCGAGGCCAGCCATTCGTAGAAATCCAGGTTTTGCACCGCGTCGGCCACCTGCGGGCTGGCGGGAGGCGCGGAGATTGCCGCGGGGATCGCGGGCGTGGAGCGCAGCAGCGCGGGCAGGATGCCGAAACTCAAGCCCGCCAGGCCCGCGGTGACCATGCCGGCGGCCACGACCCGGGTCCAGCGCACGCGCCGGGTGCGCGCGCCGCGCCGCGCCGCCAGGCGCGGCAACCCCTGCAGGCCCTGTGCCAGCTCGCGCCCGAAGCGGGCGTGCGCGGCCAGGGCAGGATCGGCGGACATCGCCTGCTCGAAACGCCGTGCATCGGCGGCATTCAGGCAGCCGGCGCGCCAGCGGTCGGCCAGGGCGCGCGGATCCGTGGCGGCCGATTCGAATGCCGAGGTGGTTTCAGATTTCATGATGTTCGGGCCCCCCCGACGCTGGATTATCGTCCCGCAGCCACTCGCGCAGGCGCGTGAGCGCGCGCAGGTGGTGGGTTTTCACGCTGCCTTCGCTGATGTTCATGGCCCGCGCGGTGTCGGCGATGGTCATGTCTTCCATCTCTCGCAGCAGGAACACCTGGCGCTGGCGCGAACTCAGGCGCGCCACCGCGTCGGCGATGCGTCCGGCCAGTTGCAGGCTGCCGACCTGCTGGTCCGGCCCGGGGGCCTGGTCGGCCAGGCTTTCCCAGCCGGGTGCCTCGCCGTCCGAGTCCTCGTCGCCGGCGAAGAAGAAGTCGAATACCCGCTCGACCTTGCGCCGGCGGTGCCAGTCGGTGATCCGGTTGCGCAGGATGCCGTAGAACAGCGGCGGCCATTCGGCCTCCGGCTTGTCCGGGTAGCGCGAGACCAGTCGCTCGAGGCTGTCGTGCACCAGATCGGCGGCCACGTGGCTGTTGCCCGCGGTCTCCAGCAGCGCCAGGCGCATGGCTCGCGGACGCACCTCGAGACAAAAGCGGTCGAGCGCGGGGCGGGCGCTCACGGACGGGACACTGTCGGCTCGGACATGCGTGGGAGCATAGGCGGTCAGGGACATGGGCGGTAGCGGCTGGGGGCCGGGTGCCGGCTGCTGGGCCGTACGTGGCGATAACGCCCGGAAGGGTCCCGCGCGCGACAGCCCGATGGTAAAAAGTTGTAACGCACGAGGAATCCGCGCGCAGCCGCGCGCCCCTTCCTAGAATGAAACGCTTTGATTCCGCCACGCACCGTGAACCCGCTGCTCGACCGACTCCGCCCCTATCCCTTCGAAAAGCTGCGGGAACTCACCCGGGATATCCGTCCCAACCCGGATTTGCGCCCGATCAGCCTGGGCATCGGGGAGCCGCGCCATCCCACGCCGGGATTCATCCGCCAGGCCCTGGTCGATCACCTCGATGGCCTTTCGGTGTATCCGGCCACCCTCGGCGCCCCGGAACTGCGCCAGGCCTGCGCCGACTGGGCGCGCCGCCGCCACGGCGTGGACCTCGACCCGGCCACGCAGGTCATCCCGGTCAACGGCTCGCGCGAAGCCCTGTTCGCGCTGGCGCAGACGGTGATCGACCCGCGGCGCGCCGGCGGCGCCCTGGTGCTCAGCCCCAATCCGTTCTACCAGATCTACGAAGGCGCGGCGCTGCTGGCCGGCGCCGATTGCCGCTTCGTGCCCGCCGACCCGGCGCGCAACTTCGGGCTCGACTGGGACGCGGTGACCGAGGAGCAGTGGCGGCGCACCCAACTGGTGTATGTGTGCACTCCCGGCAACCCCACCGGCGCGGTGATGGACCTGCAGGAGTGGCAGCGCCTATTCGAACTGTCGGACCGACACGGCTTCGTCATCGCCAGCGACGAGTGCTACGGCGAGATCTGGTTCGGCGAGCAGGCACCGCTGGGCGGGCTGCAGGCGGCGCGCGAACTGGGCAGGCACGACCTGCGCAACCTGGTCATGCTGACCTCGCTGTCCAAGCGATCGAACGTGCCGGGGCTGCGCTCGGGTTTCGTCGCCGGCGACGCGCGCATCCTCAAGTCCTTCCTGCTCTATCGCACCTATCATGGCAGCGCCATGGGCCCGGCCGTGCAGCAGGCCAGCATCGTCGCATGGAACGACGAGCGGCACGTCGAGGACAACCGGCGCCTGTACCGCGAGAAATTCGCCCGTGTGCTGCCCATCCTGCAGCCGGTGCTGGACGTGGCGTTGCCCGACGCCGCCTTCTATCTCTGGGCAGGCACCCCCGGCGACGACGTCGCCTTCGCCCGCGGCCTGCTCGAAAACTACAATTGCACGGTTTTGCCGGGCAGCCTGCTGGCGCGCGAGCAGGACGGGCGCAATCCTGGCGCCGGGCGCGTGCGCCTGGCGCTGGTGGCCGGGGTCGACGAATGCGTCGAGGCCGCCGAACGCATCGCCGCCTACGCGCGCGGTCTTTGATCCACGAAACCAAGCAACCATCCATGAGCAACCAACTGCAAAGCATCATCGACCAGGCCTGGGAAAACCGCGCCGAGTACGGTCCCCAGTCGGCGCCGAGCGAACTGCGCGACGCGGTGTCGCAGGTGCTGGCCGAACTCAACGCCGGGCGCATGCGCGTGGCCGAGAAGATCGACGGCGAGTGGGTCACGCACCAGTGGATCAAGAAGGCGGTGCTGCTGAGCTTTCGCATGACCGACAACGAGATGATGCGCGCTGGCGATCTGCATTTCTTCGACAAGGTGGAAACCAAGTTCAGCCGCCTGGGCGAGGACGAGATGCGCGCCACGGGCGTGCGCGTGGTGCCGCCCGCGGTGGCGCGCCACGGCGCCTACCTGGCCCCCGGCGTGGTGCTGATGCCCTCCTACGTGAACATCGGCGCCTACGTGGGGGAGGGCACGATGGTCGACACCTGGGCCACCGTGGGTTCGTGCGCGCAGATCGGGCGCAACGTGCACCTGTCGGGCGGCGTGGGCATCGGCGGGGTGCTCGAGCCCATCCAGGCCAATCCGACCATCATCGGCGACAACTGCTTCATCGGCGCGCGCTCGGAGGTCGTCGAAGGCGTGATCGTCGAGGACAACTGCGTGATCTCGATGGGCGTGTACATCGGCAAGTCCACCAAGATCTACGACCGCGCCAGCGGCGAGGTGATGTATGGCCGCGTGCCCGAGGGCTCGGTGGTGGTGTCGGGCAACCTGCCCAGCGCCGACGGCCGCTACAGCCTGTACTGCGCGGTGATCGTCAAGCGCGTGGATGCGCAGACCCGCGCCAAGACCGCGATCAACGAACTGCTGCGCGACTGAACGAAGCCACCCGCCGGAGCACGCCGATGTCGACCATGGAACGCCTGCTGCAGCTGATGGCCGAGAAGAAGGCCTCGGATCTGTACGTCAGCGCCAACGCGCCGATCCAGATCCGCATCAACGGCCAATCGGTGCCGATCAACCGCCAGGTGATCTCGGCGCAGGATCCCGCCAAGTTGCTGGGGGAGATCGTCGACGAGCCGCGCATGCGCGAGTTGCACGAACGCGGAGAGCTCAACCTGGCCATCGCCCGCGAGGGCCTGGGCAGCTTCCGCATCAGTGCCTTCCTGCAGCGCGGCACGGTGGCCGTGGTGGTGCGCTACATCCCCGGCGAGATTCCGGCGCTGGACTCGCTGAGCCTGCCGCCGGTGCTGGCCGATCTGGTCAAGCAGCGCCACGGGCTGATCCTCGTGGTCGGCTCCACCGGCTCGGGCAAGAGCACCACGCTGGCCTCCATGCTCGACCATCGCAACCAGCAGATGAGCGGGCACATCCTCACGCTGGAGGAGCCGGTCGAGTACCTGTTCCGAAACCAGCGTTCCATCGTCAACCAGCGCGAGATCGGCATCGACGCCCACGACCTGTCCATCGGCCTGAAGAACGCGCTGCGCCAGGCCCCCGACTGCATCATGATCGGCGAGATCCGCGACCGCGACACCATGGCCGCCGCGCTGAGTTACGCCTTGTCCGGGCACCTGTGCCTGGCCACGCTGCACGCGTCCAACAGCCACCAGGCGCTGAACCGCATCCTCGGTCTGTTCCCGCTGGACATGCGCCCGGCGCTGTTGTCGGACCTGGCGGCCGGGCTGCGCGCGGTGATCTCGCAGCGCCTGTTGCCGGCGCGCTCCGGCGGACGCATCCCGGCCGTGGAGGTGCTGCTGAACACCCAGCTGATCCGCGAGCTCATCGTCAAGGGCGACCTCGGCGGCGTGCGCGAGGCCATGGAGAAATCCATGGCCGAGGGCTCGCAGAGTTTCGAGCAATGCCTGGCCGACATGGTGCAGGACGGACGCGTGGCGCGGGACGAGGCGCTGGCGGCCGCCGACTCGCCGACCAATCTGCTGTGGCGCCTGCAGAACGACTTCTCCTCCCGGCCGGCGGCGCAGGCCGCCGCGCCCGAGGCGGACGAACCCTCGTTCCGCGACATCTCCCTCGATCTGGACGGGCATTGACCTCACCCATGGCATCCGCAAGCCCGACCCCTTCCGCATCCGCCGCGGCGACTCCGACCCTGGACCTGGTTCGCGAACTCATCCGGCGCCCTTCGGTGAGCCCGGCCGACGCCGGGTGCCAGGAACTGCTGGCCGCGCGTCTGCGCGCCTGCGGCTTCGCCTGCGAGACCATCGCCAGCGGCCCGGCCGAGTGGCGCGTGGACAATCTCTGGGCGCTGCGCCCGGGCAGCGCTGGCGCCGACTCCCCTGTGCTGGTGTTCGCCGGGCACACCGACGTCGTTCCCACCGGGCCGCGGGCGGCGTGGACCAGCGATCCCTTCGAGCCCAGCGCGCGCGACGGGCGCCTGTACGGGCGCGGCGCGGCCGACATGAAGAGTTCGCTGGCGGCGATGGTGGTTGCGGTGGAGCAGTTCCTGCTGGCCCACCCGCGGCCGCGCGCCTCCATCGCCTTCCTGCTCACCAGCGACGAGGAGGGCCCGGCGCGCGACGGTACGGTCAAGGTGTGCGAGGAACTGCGTCGCCGCGGCCAGCGTCTGGACTGGTGCATCGTCGGCGAGCCGACCAGCACCGCCACGCTGGGCGACGTGATCAAGAACGGGCGCCGCGGCTCGCTGTCGGGCAGGCTCACCGTGCACGGCGTGCAGGGGCACGTGGCCTACCCGCAACTGGCGCGCAACCCGGTGCACCTGGCCGCGCCGGCGCTGGCCGAACTGGCCGCCACCCGCTGGGACGACGGCGACGAGCATTTCCCGCCCACCACCTGGCAGGTGTCCAACATCCATGCCGGCACCGGCGCGAGCAACGTCATCCCGGGCGAGCTCGAGGTGCTGTTCAATTTCCGCTTCAGCCCGGCCTCGCCGGCGCCGCAGTTGCAGCGCCGCGTGGTCGAGCTGCTGCAGCGACACGGCGTGTCGCACAGCCTGGAATGGACCCTGGGCGCGGAGCCCTTCCTCACCCGTCCCGGCGAACTGTCGCGCGCGCTGGCCGAGGCCATCGCCGCGGAGACCGGCGCGCAGGCCGAATTGTCGACCACGGGCGGCACCTCGGACGCACGGTTCATCGCCAAGGTCTGCGAACAGGTGGTGGAGTTCGGCCCGCCCAACGGCAGCATCCACCAGATCGACGAACACATCGAACTGCGCTTCCTGGAACCCCTGGCCGGGGTGTACCGGCGCACCCTCGAGGCGCTGGCGGCCTGATGCCCGGAGTCCGTTTCTCGCAGGCCTGGCGCGAGGCCGCGCAGCGCCTGAGCGATGCCGGGCTGAGCTTCGGGCAGGGTACCGAGGACGCGAGCCAGGAAGCAGCCTGGATGCTGGTGCACAGCCTGGGCTGGCCGCTGCTGGAGAGTTTCGCGCGCCTGCCGGCGCTGCAGCGCCGCGTCGTGCCCGAGGCGGCGCTGCAGCGTCTGCACGAACTGCTGGAGCAGCGCCTGCGCACGCGCCGTCCGCTGGCCTACCTGCTCGGCGAGGCCTGGCTGCACGGGCAGCGCTTCCTGTGCGACGAACGCGCCATCGTGCCGCGTTCGCTGATCGCCGAATTGCTGGACCAGGGCCTGGAGCCCTGGCTGCGCGCCGAGCCGGCGCGCATCGCCGACATATGCACCGGCGGCGCCAGCCTGGCCATCCTGGCCGCGCAGCGCTGGCCCGCGTCCGAGGTGACGGCCTGCGACATCTCCGAGCCGGCGCTGCAGCTGGCGCGGGCCAACGTCGAATCGCACGGGCTGGAGCGGCGCGTGCGTCTGCTGCGCTCGGACCTGTTCGAGGCCTTCGAGCCGGAGCAACGCTTCGACCTCGTGCTGTGCAATCCCCCGTACGTCAACGAGACCTCGATGCGCGCGCTGCCGCGCGAGTTCCTGCACGAGCCGCGCCTGGCACTGGCCGGCGGCGACGACGGCATGGACCTGGTGCGCCGGCTGCTGCGCGAGGCGCCCGCCCACCTGCGCCCGCAGGGCGTGCTGGTGGTGGAGATCGGCCACGAGAGGGCGCATTTCGAGGCGGCCTTCCCGCGCCTGCCGGTGCACTGGTTGCCGGTCAGCGCCGGCGACGATGCGGTGTTCCTGGTCGAGGCCGCCGCGCTGGAAGCCCGCGCATGATCCGCCTGCAGGGCTTGAGCCTGCGCCGCGGCGCCAAGGTCGTGCTCGACGAGGCCGAGCTGACCGTGCAGACGGGCGAGAAGGTGGGCCTGGTGGGGGCCAACGGAGCCGGCAAGTCCTCGCTGTTCGGCTTGCTGCTGGGCCAGTTGATCGAGGATGGCGGCACGCTGGAATTCCCGGCCCACTGGCGTGTCGCATCGGTGGCGCAGCAGGTGCCGGACGAGGATTGCGAGGCCGCCGAGTTCGTCTGCCGCGGCGACGCCGCGCTGCAGGAAGCGCTGCGCGCCAGCCGCGAGGCCGAGCGGGACGGGGACGCGCAGCGCATCGCCGCCGCGGCCGAGGCGCTGGAACTCGCTCAGGCCTACAGCGCGCGTGCGCGCGCCGAGGCGCTGCTGCTGGGCCTGGGCTTCGCGCAAGGGGCGCTGCAGCAGCCGGTGCGCAGTTTCTCCGGCGGCTGGCGCATGCGCCTGGCGCTGGCCCAGGCGCTGTTCCAGCCCAGCGACTGCATGCTGCTGGACGAGCCCACCAACCACCTCGACCTGGATGCGCTGGTGTGGCTGGAAAGCTGGCTGGCGCGCTACCCCGGCACCTTGCTGGTGATTTCGCACGACCGCGAGTTCCTGGACGCGGTCACGCGCGTCACGGTGCATCTGGAGCAGGGGCGCCTGAGCCGCTACGCGGGCGGCTATACGGCCTTCGAGCAGCGCCGCGCCCAGGCTCTGACCCAGCAGGCGGCGGCCTACACGCGCCAGCAGGCCGACATCGCGCGCCTGAATTCCTTCGTGGAGCGATTTCGCGCCAAGGCCACCAAGGCGCGCCAGGCGCAAAGCCGACTCAAGGCGCTGGAGCGCATGCAACTGCTGGCGCCGGTGGTGCTCAGCCACTCGCTGCAGTTCGAATTCCTGCAGCCGCAGCGCCAACCCCAGCAACTGCTGCGCGCGCGCACGCTGGAATGCGGCTTCGCGCCGGGCAGGCCGGTGCTGCGCGGGGTCGAGCTGGACGTGCTGGCCGGTGCGCGCATCGGCGTGCTCGGAGCCAACGGGCAGGGCAAGTCGACTCTGGTGAAGACCCTGGCGGGGGTGCTGGAGCCCCTGGTGGGCAGCCTGCATCCCGGCGAAGGCGTGGTGCTGGGCTACTTCGCGCAGCAGGAGATGGACGTGTTGCGCCCCGACGAGACGGCGATGCAGCACCTGCAGCGCCTGGCCCAGGGCAGCGAGCGCCCGGGCACCACGCAGGACTGGCGCGACTGGCTGGGGCGCTTCCAGTTCAGCGGCGAACTGGCCTCGCAGCCGGTGGGCACCATGTCCGGCGGCGAACGCGCGCGCCTGCTGCTCGCGCTGCTGGTGTGGCAGCGCCCCAACGTGCTGCTGCTGGACGAGCCGACCAATCACCTGGATCTGCCCACGCGCGAGGCGCTGAGTTTCGCGCTGCAGGAGTTCGGCGGCGCCATGCTGCTGGTGTCCCACGACCGCGCGCTGCTGCGCGCCGTGTGCGACGAGTACTGGCTGGTCGCCGACGGCGGCGTGCGGCCCTTCGACGGCGACCTGGACGACTATCAGCGCTGGGTGCTCGAGCGCGCGCGAGGGGCGGCGCGCGACGTCGCGGGCCAGCGCGCGGCCGATGACGGCGATGGCGGGCAGGCGACGTCCGAGAACCGGCGCGAACAGCGCCGCCTGGCGGCGCGCCAGCGCGCCGAGCGCGACCGTCAGCTGGCGCCTCTGCGCCAGGCGCAGGAGGCGGCGCAGCGGCGCCTGGATGCGCTCGAGGCACGGCGCGGCGAGCTCGAACAGGCGCTGGCCGCGGCGTCGCCGAGCCCGGCCGAACGCGCCGAGGCGGGGCGCGAACTCAAGCAGGTGCTGCAGGACATCGAGACCTGCGAGCAGCAGTGGCTGGATCTGGAGCAGCGGATGCAGGGCCTGCCGGGTTGAACGGCCGCATGCGGCGGTCGCCGGATCAGGCCGCGGCCAGCTGGCGTCGGGTGACCCGCAGCAACAACCAGACGATGGCCGTCGCGGCCAGCGCGATGCCGGCGCAATAGGCGGTCCAGAACCCGGCCGCCCCTTGCAGCGCCGGCGGGCTCAGCCCGGTGAGGTCCAGGCCCAGCACGCAACCGCCCGTCAGGCCCACGCCCCAAAGCGCCAGCGCGTACATGGCGCCGGGCAGGGCGGCCACGTGCCAGGAGCGCAGCGCGAAGGCGCTGCAGGCCTGCAGCGCGTCGAACACCTGATAGGCCGCGACGAGAGCCAGCAGGTGCGCCGCCACCGCGGCCACGCGCGGATCGCTGCTGTACCAGGCGGCGATGGGCCCGCGCAGCAGCAGCAGGCTCAGCGCCGCACCCGCCGACACCAGGGCGGCCGCCGCGACGCCGCTCCAGGCCGCGCGCACGGCGCCGCGCGCATGGGCCGCGCCGAGCTGGCGCGCCACCATGGAGCCGGTGGCGATGGACATGGACAAGGGCAGCATGTACAGCACCGTGGCCACGCTGATCGCTACCTGGTGCGCCGCGAGTTGCACGTTGCCGGTGCGGGCGATGAACAGGGCCATGCCGGTGAAGGAGGACACGTCCACCATGACCGTGGCGCCGATGGGCACGCCCAGGCGCAGCAGGCCGAGCAGTTCACGCGGGTGAGGCGGATCGAAACTGCGCAGCGCGCGCAAGGCGCGCAGCGCGGCATCGCTCCCGTGCTGCCGCCAGGCGCCGGCCAGCAGCAGCCACTGGGTGATGACGGTGGCGGTGGCGCAGCCCAGCGCGCCGTGGTCGGCCAGGCCATGCAGGCCGAGCCCCGAGGGCGCGACCAGCAGCGCGTTGAGCAGCAGCTTGCAGCCCAGGCCCAGCGCCTGCTGCACGGTCACCAGCATGGGGCGCCCGATGGCCTGCCCCAGCGCGACGTGAATGCGGTAGAGCATGGCCGCCGGCAGGCCCAGCGCCAGCACGCGCAGGTAGCTCACGGGCAGCGCCGCATCGCGGCTGCCGGTCAGGCGCAGCAGGGGTTGCGGCCACAGCAGCAGCAGGCAGCCCAGCAGCGCGAGCATCGCGGCCAGCCACAGTCCCTGGCGGAACACGCCGGCCACGCGCTCGGGCCGCGCCGCGCCGACCTCGCGACCCAGCGCCGGTAGCAGTGCCTGGGTCACGCCGTCGAGGGCCAGCCAGGTGGTCATGTACAGCGCCTGGCCGAGGGCGAGCGTGGCCAGCCCCAGGGTGTCGCCCGCGCGACCCAGCATGACCGTGTCGGCCACGCCGAAGCCGACCACGGCCAACTGGCCCGCGAACACGGCGCCGGCCAGGCGCAGCAGTTCGCGCACCTGACCGAGGGCCGGCCCGTGCGCCTCAGCGCCGCGGGTCATCGCGGCGCCACAGGCGCAGCAGTTCGTCGTTCTCGCCCGGCCGGTGGCCGGACCAGAGCAGTTTTCCGTGCACCGGCCACGGCAGGCCATCCCCGCGCGTGAGGGTCAGCACGTAGGGGGTGCGCCAGGACTCGGGCCATGCGCCCGGCACGAAATGCGCGCCGCTCCAGTAGCCGAGCAGCCCCTGCTGCGAGGGGTTCAGGCCCAGCGTCTGCACCCGCGGCGCCGGCCCGGCTCCGTGTTCGCGCAAGGCCTGGCCCACCTGTTCGCCCAGCGGCCGGTAGCTGCTGGCATAGTCGAGCACCGGCAGCCACAGCGTGCCCATCAGCACCCACACCAGGGTGACGCCGCCGGCCGACAGCACCATGCCCTTCCAGATCGGGTGACGGTGGCGCCCGGCACGCCAGGCGGCCACCGCCGCCCAGGCCCCGGTGGCGAGCAGCGCCAGCAGCACGGGAATCGGTCGCAGGTGCGCGTGATAGCCCGGCGCCAGACGCGCGATGTTGGCGGCGGGATGCGCGGGCTCGCCGGTCTGCAACGCGATCCACAGCAGCCACACCACGAAGGCGAGCAGGCTGAAGAACATCAGCGCGAACCAGTCCAGCGCGGCCAGGCTGCCGCGGCGCATGACCGGAAGCGCCAGCGAGCCCAGCACGGCGGCCGCCGGCAGCACCAGCAGCAGCGGCGCGCTGCCCGAACTGCTGAGAAAGGCCGAGAACAGGCACAGCAGGCCGAGCGCCAGGGGCGCCAGCACATGCCAGGCGCCGAGCGAGGCGCGCCAGCGCCAGACGGCCCAGCAGGTCAACGGCCAGGCGGGCCACAGGAACCAGGCGAGCACCCCCAGCAGGTGCTGGGCCGAGGTCAGCGTGGGCAGGCGCGCCGCGGTGGCCCCATGCAGGTGCCACAACACCGCCGCGCAGACGGCGATGCACGGGATCAGGGCCAGCGCCGGCGCGGTGCGTGCTCCGCGCAGTGCAGGCAGCGGCAGCAGCACCGCGACCAGCAGCGCGGCAAACAGCGCCAGCCAGGGCGCGCCGCCGAAGGCCAGCGCGAGCAGCCCGAGACCCAGCGCCGCGCTGGCTCGCGCCGCACGCCTGGGCAGCAGCGCCAGGCCGAGCAGCAGGCTGCCGATCCCGGCCAGTTGCACCAGTGCAGGCGTGGTTTCGTGGCCGCGCACCAGCAGCCCCAGGCAGGCCAGCAGGCTGAGCAGCGCGCCGTCGGCCATCGCGCGCGCATAGTCCTTGCGCGCGATGGGCTCGCCGAAGGCCGGTTGCACGGGCTGGGCTTCGTCGCGCAGCGCGAGCTGGTAGGCCGCGTGCCACACCTGGCCCAGGCAGGCCGCCAGCAACAGCATGAAGGGCAGGCGCGTGGCCGCGGGCGCGCCGAACCAGCCGGCGAAGGCCTTCAGCGCCAGCGCGCCCAGCCAGTACGCGATCCAGCCGCCGCTGACCGCATGGCCCCACAGCGTGGGCTCCAGCCAGGCAGAGTGGCCCTGCGCGATCTGCCAGGCCACGCCGAAGGTCTGCCCGTCGCCGGTCCACGGATCGCGGCCCACGAAACCCGGCAGCACATAGGCCGCGCACAGCAGCCACAGCGGCCAGCGCGGCAGGCGAGCCACGCTTTCGCTGCTCACCACCGGGCGGGGCGCAGGCGCACGCGGGGTTTCGGCGGGGGAGTTCATCGGGTCGGGCTGAGAAGAGGGATCGGCCAAACAAAACGGGCAGCCAGGCTGCCCGTCGGATTCCCCAGAGGGACGGGCCGGCCGGAGCCGGTCCCGCGGTACCTCACTTCTTGCTGCCGGCCGCTGCCGCGCGAGCGAACTTCTGGCGGAACTTGTCGACGCGACCGCCCAGCGAGTCGATGCTCTTCTGGGTTCCGGTGTAGAAAGGGTGCGACTCCGACGAGGTGTCCAGCTTGAACAGCGGCAGCTCGCGGCCGTCGTCCATGGTCACGGTCTCGCGCGTGGCGGCGGTCGAAGGGATGACGAACTTCGAACCGTTGGACAGGTCGACGAAGCAAACGTCGCGGTATTCGGGGTGGATGCCAGGTTTCATGGTGGGTTTCCGAAAATGTGCGGCCAGCCGCAGCGCAACCATGCAGCGCGGTCGCTGTACTTAGCCAAAGAGGAGCATTATCGCACGAATGGGCGCGACCTCAGCCCCCCCGTCGCATCAGATCGAAGAACTCGGAGTTGCTCTTGGTCTGCTTCATCTTCTCCAGCAGGAACTCCATCGCCTCGATCTCGTCCATCGGGTAGAGCAGCTTGCGCAGAATCCACGCTTTTTGCAGGATGTCGGACTTGAGCAACAGTTCCTCGCGCCGGGTTCCCGAACGGTTGAGCAGGATGGCCGGGTACACGCGTTTTTCCGCCAGGCGCCGGTCGAGGTGGATCTCCATGTTGCCGGTGCCCTTGAATTCCTCGTAGATCACCTCGTCCATGCGGCTGCCGGTGTCGGTCAGCGCGGAGCCGATGATGGTCAGCGAGCCGCCTTCCTCGATGTTGCGCGCGGCGCCGAAAAAGCGCTTGGGACGCTGCAGCGCGTTGGCGTCCACGCCGCCGGTGAGCACCTTGCCGGAGGCAGGCACCACGGTGTTGTAGGCGCGCGCCAGGCGGGTGATCGAGTCGAGCAGGATCACCACGTCCTTTTTCAGTTCGACCAGGCGCTTGGCCTTCTCGATCACCATCTCGGCCACCTGCACGTGGCGCAGCGCCGGTTCGTCGAAGGTGGAGCTGACCACTTCGCCCTTCACGGAACGCTGCATTTCCGTGACTTCCTCCGGGCGCTCGTCGATCAGCAGCACGATCAGCACGACCTCGGGGTGGTTGGCGGTGATCGCATGGGCGATCGACTGCAGCATCACGGTCTTGCCGCTCTTGGGCGGCGCCACCAGCAGGCCGCGCTGGCCCTTGCCGATGGGGGCGATCATGTCGATCACGCGGCCGATGATGTTCTCCTCGGCGCGAATGTCTCGTTCGAGTTTCAGATGCTCCGTCGGAAACAACGGAGTCAGGTTCTCGAACATGATCTTGTTCTTGTTCTCCTCCGGAGTCACGCCGTTCACGCGGTCCACTTTGACCAGCGCGAAATAGCGTTCGCCGTCCTTCGGCACCCGCACCTCACCCTCGATCGAGTCCCCGGTGTGCAGGTTGAAGCGGCGGATCTGGCTGGGCGAGATGTAGATGTCGTCCGGAGAGCCGAGGTAGTTCGACTCAGGTGCCCGCAGGAAGCCGAATCCGTCGGGCAGTACTTCCATCACCCCGTCGCCGAATACCTGCTCGCCGGTACGCGCCCTGCGCTTGAGAATCGCGAACATCAGCTCCTGCTTGCGCAGGCGGCTGGCATTTTCGATCTCCAGGGCGGTTGCCATCTCGAGCAACTGGGAGACGTGCATCGCTTTGAGTTCGGACAGGTGCATGGCGGGGTTTGGCGAGAAATTCGGGGATGCGCGAACGGGAATCGGCTGCGGGGTTCCGGGGATCGCGCCGCTTGCCCTGCGAGGCGCGGCGTGCGGATCCGGGAGGGACTGGCGATCGGGGAGGAGGGGAATGCGGCTTGCGGGCCGCATGCAAAGCGGAATCTGTTCGCTTCGAGTGAACCGCCGGCGTGCGCGCCATGTCGTGCATGGGCCGCCTTGCCGGCGTGTTCGAGATCATGGGGTGCGGCCCGCATCCGGCAGGCCGGGCGCGCCTCTCGCGGCTCGCCCGTCCCTTCGGCGGGTCCTGCGCCGCGGCCGTGCTCGGCACGCCTGCGGCTTCACGGGCGCGGAGCCTGCCGGGTCGAGACCCGCGGGCATCCGTGCCTGCGAACGAATTATATATTCGCGTCGAGGAAGGAAGTCAGTTGCGACTTGGACAGCGCGCCGACCTTGGTCGCCGCGACCTCGCCGCCCTTGAACAGCATCAGCGTGGGAATGCCGCGAATGCCGTACTTGGCGGGCACGTTGCGGTTCTCGTCGACATTGACTTTCATGATCTGCAGCCGGCCCTGGTATTCGCCGGCGATCTCGTCCAGGATCGGCGCCACCATGCGGCAGGGGCCGCACCATTCCGCCCAGTAGTCGATGAGCACGGGGGTCGACGACTTCAGCACGTCCTGTTCGAAGGACGCATCGGTGGTGTGTTTGATCAGGTCGCTCATGAAAGTTCCAGGTCTCAGCACGATTCCGTCCGCGACGGCACGACGAAACTCGGCAATTCGCACAGCCTCTATTTAACTCCGAATCCGGAATCCGGGTTTCGTGCGGCGTGCGCCGGATCGCGGCGCCTTCACCGACGAAGGCCATGGAAGGGGGAGGGGTGACGAGCCGTACCCCCGGCACTTGCGGGAAACGGCTGTGGCTGCTCCGTTCCCGGCCTGACCAGGTTCACCGCGCCGCAATGCGGGGCGGCCCGTCGGGGTCTATTGTAAGCATGCCGCACGGTTGCGTGCGTCGGGGGCCCCTTACAATCCCCTCCATGTCGAGTACCGTGCTGGCGCGCAAGTGGCGCCCCAAGACCTTCGCCACCCTGGTCGGGCAGGACCACGTGGTGCGCGCGCTCACCCATGCGCTGCAACGCCGGCGCCTGCACCATGCCTATCTGTTCACCGGCACGCGCGGCGTGGGCAAGACCACCATCGCGCGCATCCTGGCCAAGTCGCTGAATTGCACCGGAGCCGACGGGCAGGGCGACATCACCGCCGAACCCTGCGGCGTGTGCCCTTCGTGCACGGAGATCGACGCCGGTCGTTTCGTCGACTACATCGAACTCGACGCCGCATCCAACCGAGGCGTGGACGACATGACGCGCCTGCTCGAGCAGGCGGTCTACAAGCCGACGGCCGGGCGCTTCAAGGTCTACATGATCGACGAAGTGCACATGCTGTCGAACCACGCGTTCAACGCCATGCTGAAGACCCTCGAGGAGCCTCCGCAGCAGGTGATGTTCGTGCTCGCCACCACCGACCCGCAGAAGGTGCCGGTGACGGTGCTCAGCCGCTGTCTGCAGTTCGCGCTCAAGTCGGTGCCCCCGGCGGCCGTGGCCGGGCATCTGCAGCAGGTGCTGGGCGCCGAGGGCGTGGAGTTCGAGGCCGCGGCGCTGCAGGCGCTGGGCCGCGCGGCGCGCGGTTCGATGCGCGATGCGCTGTCGCTGACCGACCAGGCCATCGCCTTCGACGCCGGGCGGGTGAGTGTCGACGGCGTGCGCCAGATGCTCGGCGCCGTCGATTCAGGCTATCTGTTCGACCTGCTGCGCGCGCTCGCCCGCAGCGACGCGCAGGCGCTGCTCGAACTGGCCGAGACCATGGATCAGCGCGCGCTGTCGCTGCCGCAGGCGCTGGAAGACCTGGCCGCGCTGCTGCAGCGCCTGGCCGTGCTGCAGGTGCTGCCGCAAAGCCTGGACGAGAGCGATCCCGACGCGGCCGCGTTGCGCGAGTTGGCCGCCGCCTTGTCGCCGGAGAGCCTGCAACTGACCTACAGCATGGTGCTGCAGGGGCGCGGCGAACTGGGCCTGGCCCCGGACGCGCTGTGCGGCTTCAGCATGGTGCTGCTGCGCCTGCTGTCCTTCGCCCCGGTGGCCACGGCGCGCGCCGCGCGGGGACTCGACGCACTGGATCGATCGGGTTCGCGTGCGCACGGCGACGCCCCCACGCCGCGCACTCCGGCCGGCGCGCCGCAGGCGCAGTCGGTGCGACAGGGCGAGGCGGAGGCTGTCCCCGCGCGCCGCGCCGCGCCCGAGGCGACGCCGTCCGCGCAGGCGGAAGCGGAACCCGAACCCGAACCCGAGCCTGCGCGCGGGCTCGCCGCGGACGCCGGCGCGCAGCCGATTCGGGCGCATGCGGACGGTCCCGGGGCCGGGGACGATTCCGGACACGGGTCCGCAGGCGCGGACGTGCATGAACCCGTACACGAGGCCGCTGAGGCCTCGGATGCGAACGCGCCCGAGGCCTCGCGCGCGCCATCTCCGGTGTCCGTGCCGGGGGCCGCGGAGGTGGAGCCCGGGGCGCTCGTCGGGCGGCTGGGCGAGGTGGGGGATTGGCCCGAGTTGGCGCGCGAGCTGCCGCTGGTGGCGCTGGCGCGCAGCCTGGCGCTGCAAAGCGAATGGGTGGGCGTGCGGGAGGGTGCGTGGGTCTTGCGCGTGCCCAGCGAGCAATACACCCGCGCCGGAGCGCTGGAGCGCGTGCAGGCCGCACTCTCCGATCGTTTCGGGCGCGGGATCGAACTGCGCGTGGAGGTGGGGGCGGTGCGCGACACCGCGCATCTGCGCGCGGCGGCGCTGCGCGCGCAGCGCCAGCAGGAAGCCGAGCAGGCCATCGCCGCCGATCCGCTGGTGCGTCAGCTGGTCGACGAACTGGGGGCGCAGATCGTGCCCGGCTCGGTGCGTCCGCTGGACGCGTGATGCGATTCATGGCGTCGTCCCGGCGCGCCGGGGCGGCATTTCTTCGCGGCCGACGGCGCCGCAGCGAACATTCCGGACTCAGGAGTTTTCATGTTCAACAAGGGACAACTGTCGGGCCTGATGAAGCAGGCCCAGGCGATGCAGGACAACATCAAGCGCGTGCAGGAGGAACTCGGGCGCATCGAGGTCGAGGGCCAGTCGGGCGCCGGCCTGGTGAAGGTGCTGATGAGCTGCAAGCACGAGGTGCGCCGGGTGAGCATCGACCCCAGCCTGCTGGGCGAGGATCGGGACATGCTGGAGGACCTGGTGGCGGCCGCGTTCAATGACGGGCTGCGCCGGGCCGAAGCCACCGCGCAGGAGAAGATGTCCGCCGCCACCGCCGGCATGCCGCTGCCTCCGGGCATGAAGCTGCCGTTCTGATCCCGGCGCGGCCGCGCGCATCCCGCAACGCCTCGCCTCAGCCCGGAGATCCCCTTGAATCATCCGCAGGCCCCCACGCAAGTGCCGGCCCTCGACGCGCTGGTGGACGCGCTGCGCGCCTTGCCCGGCGTCGGGCCGAAGACCGCGGCGCGCATGGCCTATCACCTGCTGCAGCACGATCGCGAGGCGGCCGAGGCGCTGCAACTCTCGCTGCAGCGCGCGCTGCAGGCGATCCGGCGCTGCGCCATGTGCAACACCTACACCGAGTCGGACATCTGTGCCACCTGTTCCGACCCGCGCCGCGACCGGCGCCTGCTGTGCATCGTCGAGACTCCGGCCGACCAGGCGGCGGTGGAACAGTCGATGGGCTACCGCGGTCTGTACTTCGTGTTGATGGGCCGGCTCAGCCCGCTGGACGGCATGGGGCCGAAGGACATCGGGCTGGATCGCCTGGTGCAGCGCCTGCAAGGGGACGTGGTGGAGGAGATCATCCTGGCCACGAATTTCACCAACGAGGGCGAGGCCACGGCCCACGTGATCGCGGAAACCCTGCGGCCGCTGGACCTGCGCATCACCCGCCTGGCGCGCGGCGTGCCCTCGGGGGCCGAGCTCGAATACGTCGACCTCGGCACCATCGCTCGCGCCCTGGTCGACCGCCGCGGCGCCTGATGGGGCCGCCCGCGGCCCCGACGCGCGCGCAGGATCGCTGCGCGCTGCCCGAGCTGTACCTGATCACGCCGCAGCCCGGAGCCGACGACGCGCGCTTCCTGCAGGATCTGCACGCAAGCCTGGCGGCGCATGCGCCGGGCGCGCTGCTGGTGCAGTTTCGCGCCCACGGGCTCGAGCCGGAACATTGGCTTGCGCTGGCAGGCGAGGTGCTGCGCCTGTGCCGCGAACATGACGCGCGCCTGCTGCTCGGTGCCGCCGGACTGACGCGCGCCACTCCGGCGCAGGTCATGCGCAGTTTGCGCGAACTCGGCGCCCACGGCCTGCAACTGCCGTCGCGCATGCTGCGGGAGCCGGCATGGTGCGAGGCCTGCGGCGCCGACTGCGCGCAGCTGCTGCTGGCGGCGTCCTGCCACGACGCTGCGCAACTGCAGGCGGCGCAGGCGCTGGGCGCCACCTTCGCCACCGTCTCGCCGGTGCTGCCCACGGCCAGCCATCCCGGCGCGGCCGGGCTGGGTTGGGAGAAGCTGCGCGAGCTATGCCAGCAGACCTGCCTGCCGGTGTACGCGCTGGGCGGGCTGGATGCCCGGGATGCCTCGAGGGCGCGCGCGGCCGGCGCCGTGGGCATCGCGGCCATTCGGGGTCTCTGGCTCGGCAATGGATAGGCCACGGGCGGGCGGCGGGTAGGCGACAGACGGGCGGCGTAATATTCGCGCATTCGCATCTACGAAAATGCCCGTCCCATGAGCCCGCACCGCCGCCAGTTCCTGCAAGCCGCCTGCACCGTTGCCGCCGTCGGTGCCGCGCCCTGGCCGCTGAGCGCGTGGGGCGCGCAGCCGGGCAGCCTCGGCTTGTGGGCGGGCGATCCGCGCCAGCATGGGCATGTCGACGCGGCGGGCGCCGCGGCGAGGTTCTTCGACCCTCGCGGCTTGTGCGCCGACACGCACGGGGGCGTGCTGGTGGCCGACGCCGCCAATGCCATGGTGCGGCGCATCGCGGCTGACGGGACGGTGAGCAGCCTCGCCGGCGTGCCCGAACTGCGCAGGACCGTGGAAGGCCCTGCCGCCAAAGCTGGATTCGTGGGGCCCGACGCGCTGGCCGTGGGGGCCGACGGCAGCATCTATGTCGCCGACTCCTACGCCAACACGCTGCGCGTGCTGCGCGACGGCGTGGTGAGCCTGCTGGCCGGCGCCGACCAGTTGCCCGGCTACGCCGACGGGGCCGGCGCGCAGGCCCGGTTCAACCATCCGGTGGGCATCGCCGTCGACCCGCGCAGCGGCGACCTGCTGGTGGCCGACGCCTACAACCACACCATCCGCCGCGTCGGGCGCGACGGCCTGGTGTCCACGGTGGCGGGCACGCCGGGCATCAACGAACACCGCGACGGCCCCGTGCGCCACGCCCTGTTCAACACCCCGGTGGGAATCGCCGTGCAGGGCGACGGCAGCATCTACGTCAGCGAGTACTTCAACCACGACGTACGGCGCATCAGCCCGCATGGCGAGGTGAGCACGGTGGCGGGCATGCCCGGCAAGCCGGGCGACGTCGACGGCCCGGGCCCGCAGGCGCAATTGCGCCGCCCCCAGCAGATCGCCTTCGACGCTGCCGGCGTGCTCTACATCGCCGACGCCGGCAACCTGAAGCTGCGCGCGCTGGGCACCGACGGGGCCCTGCGCACGGTGGCCGGGCGCACCGGCGGTGAACTGGCCGTGCCGGGACCGTTGCCCGCCGCGCTGGGGGCGCCCTACGGCGTGGCCCCCGGGCCGGGGGGCAGCATCGCCGTCAGCAGCGGCCAGGCCGTGCTGCTGGTGCGCAGCGCCTAGGAGTCTGGGCGGCAGAGGGCGAGCCTGCTGCCGCCCAGACTCCTGGCGCGCTCCTCTGCGGGCCGCGTCGCGCAGGCGTGCCGGCTTCAGCGCGCGCCGGGCAGCGCGGGCTGGGCCGTGGCGAAGCGGCTCAGATCCACCGTGGGCGCCTGCTTCCAGCCGCGCTTGCGGTGTTCCACCACCACGTTGGTGTAGATGCCTCCGCGCACGTACCACTGCGCGGTCACGCGCAGGTAGCGCGGCGCGATGGCCTTCACGATGTCGTCCAGGATGGTGTTGGTCACCTTCTCGTGGAACGCGCCCTCGTTGCGGTAGCTCCACATGTACAGCTTCAGGCTCTTGAGCTCGATGCAGGCGCGGTCGGGGATGATGTCCAGGTCGATGCGCGCGAAATCGGGCTGGCCGGTCAGCGGACACAGGCAGGTGAACTCAGGTACCTGCATGTGGATGTGGTAGTCGCGCTCGGGAGCCGGGTTCGGAAACACCTGCAGGGCCTTGCCGGGCTGCGTGACCGCGGACGGGGCGCGCTGGGTCGGGGCGGTTCCGGAGCGCTCGGGGCTCTCGGACTTCCTGGGGTTTCTGGTGCTCTTGGTGCTCTTGGTGCTCATGATGGCTGCGGCCCTGCGAACGGGTAAACGGGCATTATCGGGCAGCAGGCACGGGGCCGCGGGCGATTCGCCGCGCGGCGCGGATGCTATCATGGGCCGATGCGGCTGGAGCCGCATATTTTTCGTTTGAAATCAGTAAGTTAAACGAGTTTCAGCAACGTGCGACTGTCCACCATCAAGCTCGCCGGGTTCAAGTCCTTCGCCGAACCGGCGGCGTTCAACCTGCCGGGGCGGCGCGTGGGCGTGGTGGGGCCCAACGGCTGCGGAAAGTCCAACATCATCGATGCCGTGCGCTGGGTGCTCGGCGAATCGCGCGCCGCCGAGCTGCGCGGGGACTCGATGCTGGACGTGATCTTCAACGGCTCCGGGTCGCGCAAGCCGGCCGGGCGCTGCAGCGTGGAGCTGGTGTTCGACAACAGCGACCATCGGGTCAGCGGCAGTTTCGGCCAGTACACCGAGATCGCCGTCAAGCGGGTGCTCACGCGCGACGGCGGATCGAGCTATTTCATCAACAACCAGCCCGTGCGCAGGCGCGACGTGCAGGACATCTTCCTCGGCACCGGCCTGGGCTCGCGCTCCTACGCCATCATCGGCCAGGGCACGATCAGCCGCATCATCGAGTCCCGCCCCGAGGAACTGCGGGTGATGCTGGAGGAAGCGGCCGGTGTGTCCAAGTACAAGGAACGCCGGCGCGAGACCGAGAACCGCCTGCACGGCACGCGCGAGAACCTGCAGCGCGTGCACGACATCCTGCGCGAACTCGGCGGTCAGCTGGACAAGCTGGAGCAGCAGGCGGCGGTGGCGCAGCGCTACCACGAGCTGCAGCAGCAAAGCCAGTTCAGCCAGCACGCGCTGTGGCTGCTGCGCCTGCGCGATGCCGAGCAGCGTCAGGCGCGCCTGAGCGAGCAGGGCGGCCGCGCCCAGCTGGACCTGGACCAGCACACCGCGCGCCTGCGCGCCGCCGAGGCCGACCTGGAGCAACTGCGCCAGGCGCAGTACGCCTCCGCCGAAACCCTCAACGGCGCGCAGGCCGAGGTGTACGCGGCGCAGGCCGAGGTGGCGCGCCTGGAGGCGGAGATCCGCTTCGTCGTGGAAGCGCGCGAACGCGCGCAGCGCGGCCACGCCGAGTTGCAGGAACAGCTGACCCAATGGCAGCAGCGCCAGCAGCAGGCGCGCGCCGATGCCGAGACCGCGGCCATCGAGATCGAGACCGCCGAGCAGCTGCAGCAGCAGGCGGCGGCGCGCGTGGAGGAACAGGGCGAGCTGATCCCGGCGCTGGAAGCGCGCCTGGCCGACGCCCAGATGCGCGCCGCGGAATGGCGGGCGCAGGCGGCAGCGGCGCAGCAGCGCCTGCAGGCCGAAGCCGAGCGCCAGCGCAACCTCGGCCAGCAGCGCCAGGCGGTGGAGCAGCGCATGCAGCGCCTGCACGGCGAGCGACGGCAACTCGCCGCGCCCGACGGCGCGCGCCTGGCCGAACTCGAGCAGCAGCATGCCGTGCTGGGCACGGCCTGCGAGCGCGCGCAGGTCGCGGTCGACGAAGGTCGGCAACGCGTTCCGCGGCTGCAGGCCGAGCGCCAGCAGGCGCAGCAGCAGGCGCAGGAGGCCGCGGCGACCCTGACGGCCACCACGGCGCGCATGCAGGCCCTGAAGGCCTTGCAGGAAAAGATCATGACCGAAGGGCGCCTGCAGCCCTGGCTGGCCCGCCACGGGCTGGAGTCCATGACACGTCTGTGGAGCCGCATCCAGATCGAGCCGGGCTGGGAGGATGCGCTGGAGGCGGCGCTGCGCGAGCGCCTGGCTGCGCTCGAGCTGCACGCCCTGGAGGGCGCCGGCGCGCTGGCCGCCGATCCGCCGCCGGCCAAGTTGAGTTTTTTCTCGCCGCCGCAGGGCGCCGCGCCGCCGCCCGCGCCGGCGGGCATGCGTGCGCTGTCGGCGCTGCTGCGCGTGGGAGACCCCGGCTTGCGCGCGGTGCTGGAGGACTGGCTGGCCGCGGTGTACACGGCCGATTCGCTGGCCCTGGCCCTGCAGCGCCGCGGCGAGCTGGCGCCGGGAGCCGTGCTGGCGACGCCGCAGGGGCACATGGTGGCCCGCCACAGCGTCAGCCTGTACGCGGCCGACAGCGAGCAGGCCGGCCTGCTCGCGAGGGCGCAGGAAATCGACAACCTGGAGCGTCAGCAGCGCGCCCAGCAATTGCTGGCCGAGCAGGCGCAGGACGCAGCGGCGCAGGCGGAGGCTGAATTCGGGCGCGCGCAGGAGCAGCTCTCCCAGGCCGGGCGCGAGCTGCAATCGATGACCCAGCAATCCCACGCGGTACAGGTCGAGCGCCTGAAGCTGCAGCAACAGCAGCAGGAGGCCAGCGCCCGCGCCGAGCGTCTGGACGCCGATCTGGCCGAGTCCGCCGCGCAGGAGGAAGAGCTGCAGATGCAACTGGCCGAGAGCGAGGCGCGCTTCGAGCAGCTCGATGCCGAGGTGGGCAACAGCCAGCAGCAGCATGCCGACCTCGATACCGCGGCCATGCGCGAGCAGTCCGAGCTGAGCCAGGCGCGTGCCCTGCTGCGCAACCTGGAGCAGGAACAGGCCGAGAGCGCCTACGCGGTGCGCAGCCTGCACCAGCGCATGGCCGACGCGCAGCGCATGGACGCCACGGCGCAGCAACAGATCGACGCCGCGCAGGAGCGTCTGCGCGCGGCCGAGCAGGAGCTCGAGCGACTGCACGACGAAAGCGCGCGGGCCGGTCTGCAGGATGCGCTGGAAGCGCGCGAGCAGGCGCAGCAGCGCCTGCATGCGCGGCGCACCGAGCACGACGAACTCAGCGCCAGGGTGCGCGCCACCGAGGAGCAGCGCGTGCTGCTGGAGCGCGAGCTGGAGCCGTTGCGCGCGGCCATCGGCCAGCGTCAGCTCGACGAGCAGGAGGCGCGCCTGCAGGCGCAGCAGTTCGAGCAGCAGCTGGCCGAGGCGCAGGTCGACCTCGAAGGCCTGCGCCAGCAACTGGAGGCGCGCGCCGATCTGGCGCCCGATCAGCTGGCGCGCGATGCCCAGCGCCTGCAACGCGAGATCGCCGCGCTGGGCGCGGTGAACCTGGCCGCGCTGGACGAACTGCAGCAGTCACGCGAGCGCAAGGGATTCCTGGACGCGCAGAACGCCGATCTGGAGCAGGCCGCGAACACGCTGGAGGACGCGATTCGGCGCATCGACGCCGAGACCCGCACCCAGCTGCGCCAGACCTTCGACGAGGTCAACGGGCACTTCGGACGCCTGTTCCCCGAACTCTTCGGCGGCGGCTCCGCGCGCCTGATCATGACGGGCGAGGAAATCCTGGACGCCGGCGTGCAGGTGATGGCGCAGCCCCCGGGCAAGCGCAACAGCACCATCCACCTGTTGTCCGGAGGGGAAAAGGCACTGGTGGCCATCGCGCTCGTGTTTGGCATTTTCCACCTCAACCCCGCGCCGTTCTGTATCCTGGACGAAGTGGACGCGCCACTGGACGACGCCAACACCGAACGATTCGCCCGCCTGGTCGAAACCATGTCCGACGCCACCCAGTTCCTGTTCATCTCGCACAATAAGATCGCGATGGCGATGGCCGAGCAACTGGTGGGCGTGACCATGCAGGAGCAGGGCGTCTCGCGCCTGGTGGCGGTGGACATGGATACCGCCGCGCGCATGGCCGTGGCCTGAGGTCGCCGGCGCCGCATCGTCGAAGCACACAACCCGTATCGAGAGGAAGGCATACCCATGGGTCCCCTGCAGGAAGCGCTGGCCGCGGTCGGAGTGGTGATCATCGCCGCCGTGCTGGGCTTCAATGGCTGGCAGTCCTGGCAATTGCGGCGCCGGCGCGCCCGCAGCGAACGCGACGAGCGCGGCGAGCCGGGCGCGGGCGACCTGTTCCCCGCCACCACGCCTCAGGACCGCGTGGAGCCCGGGCTCGACGAAGTCAGCGAGGCCGCCGAGCCGGACGGCTTGCCGGATTCGGGCGCCGAGGCGACCCGGGCGCGCACCGCGGCGGCGCGCATCGATCCGCTGATCGACGCCATCGCCTGTTTCGTGTTCGAGCAGCCCGTGCCCGGCGAGGCCCTGCAGCAGCGCCTGCCGCGCACGGCCCGCGCCGGCACCAAGCCCCTGCTGTTCGAGGGACGCAACGCGCGCACGGGCGGCTGGGAGAGCCTGCAGCCGGGCGAGCGCTATGCGGAATTGCAGGCGGCCGTGCAAATGGCCAGCCGCAGCGGCGCGCTGAATGCGATCGAGTATTCCGAATTCGTCACCAAGTGCCATGCGCTGGGGGAAGCCCTGGGCGTGGCGCCGGACCTGCCCGACATGGCCGAGGTGCTGGAACAAGCGCGCGAGCTGGACGGATTCGCAGCCGGCAACGACGCCCAACTGTCCATCAACCTGCAGGCGCAGGGCGTGGCCTGGGGGCTGGATTTCCTGCGTCAGCAGGCGCAGGCCTGCGGCTTCACCACGAACATGGCGGCCGGGCGCATGGCGCTGGTCGAGAACTTCGCCGACGAATCCGACCCCCAGGCCGAACCGCGGCGCTACGCGGTGGTGCAACTGCAGTACGACGCCCACGCCGAGTTGTCCGACGACCCCGCGATGCCGGTGGCGCGTGCCACGCTGCTGCTGGACGTGCCGCACGTGGCGCCGGGGCTGCGGCCCTTCGCGCGCATGCGCGAGGCGGCGCGCCAGTTGTCGCAGGCGCTGGGCGCGCGCCAGGTGGACGACAACGGCGCCTCGCTTTCGCCGGCCGCGCTGGACCAGATCGAGCAGCAGTTGCAGCAGCTTTACGCCTCGCTCGAAGCGCGGGGGCTGGGCGCCGGCACGCCGGCCGCGCAGCGCCTGTTCGCCTGAGCACCGTCGCCCGCGCGCCCGGCGCGCCCTCCGTTCCATGAACCAAGACCCGATTCCCGCAGCGCCGGCCGATGCGGTCGCGCGCGTGCAGCGCCTGCGCGAGGACATCGCGCGTTACGACCGCGCCTACTACCTGCTCGACGCTCCGCTGGTCCCCGACGCCGACTACGACGCATTGTTTCGCGAGCTGCAGCAACTCGAGGAGCAATGGCCGGCGTTGCGCAGCGCGGACTCGCCGACCCAGCGCGTGGGCGGCGCGGCGCTGCCCGGGTTCACGCCGGTGCGTCACCGCGTGCCCATGCTGTCCATCCGCACCGAGACCGACACCAGCGAGCACGGGGCGCTGGCCTTCGACCAGCGCCTGCGCAACCGCCTGGGACTCGACCCCGACGCGTCGCCGCTGCACTACCAGGCCGAGCTCAAGTTCGACGGCCTGGCCGTCAGCGTGCGCTACGAGCGCGGCGTGCTGGTACAGGGCGCCACGCGCGGCGACGGCGAGACGGGCGAGGACGTGACCCTGAACGTGCGCACCATCCGCAACCTGCCGTTGCGCCTGAGCGGCGCGGAGAAAGACCTGCCCGAGGTCCTGGAAGTACGCGGCGAGGTGGTGATGAAGCGCGCCGACTTCCTGCGCTACAACGAATCGCAGCGGGCCAAGGGACTGCCGGCGCTGGTGAACCCACGCAACGGCGCCGCGGGCAGCATCCGCCAGTTGGACCCGCGGCTGGCCGCGCAACGGCCGCTGAGCTTCTACGCCTACGGCTGGGGAGAGGTCGCGGGCTGGCCGGATCGGCCCGACTCGCAGCACGCCATGCTCGACGCCTTCGCCGACATGGGGCTGCCGGTGGCTTCGCAGCGGGTGCATGGGCCCGGCGCGCAACTGCTGGTGGATTTCCACGCGCGCATCCTGGCCGAGCGCGATTCGCTCCCCTTCGACATCGACGGCGTGGTGTACAAGGTCGACGGCCTGGCGCTGCAGGCCGAACTGGGGTTTCGCAACCGCGAGCCGGTGTGGGCGGTGGCGCACAAGTATCCGGCGCAGGAGCGCAGCACCCGGCTGCTGGCCATCGAGGTGCAGGTGGGACGCACCGGCAAGCTCACGCCGGTGGCGCGCCTGGAGCCGGTGTTCGTCGGCGGCGTGACCGTGACCAACGCCACGCTGCACAACGAGGATGAGGCCCGGCGCAAGGACGTTCGGGTGGGCGACACGGTGATCGTGCGCCGCGCCGGGGACGTGATTCCCGAGATCGTGGGCGTGGTGGCCGAGCGCCGTCCGCCCGGCACCCAGGCCTTCGACATGCAGGCCCTGCTGCAGGGCGCGTGTCCGGTGTGCGGCTCGCAGATCGTGCGCGAACCCGACGAGGTGGACTGGCGCTGCAGCGGCGGCCTGTACTGTTCGGCGCAGCGCAAGCAGGCGCTGCTGCACTTCGCCAGCCGCCTGGCCATGGATATCGAGGGCCTGGGCGACAAGCTGGTGGAGCAATTGGTCGACGGCGGCCTGGTGCGCTCGCTGCCCGATGTCTACGCGCTGCGCGCCGAGCAACTGGCCGAGCTGCCGCGCATGGCCGAGAAAAGCGCCGACAACCTGGTGCGCGCCATCCGCGCAAGCCTGCGCACCACGCTGGCGCGGTTCATCTACGCGCTGGGCATCCGCCACGTGGGCGAGGCCACCGCGAAGGAACTGGCGCGGCATTTCGGCGGCCTGCAGGCGCTGCTGGACGCCGACATCGAGCGCCTGGAACAGGTCAGCGACATCGGCCCCGTGGTGGCCGCCAGCATCCAGACCTTTTTCGCGCAGGCCCACAATCGCGAGGTGGTGCAGCAGTTGCTGGCCGCCGGCGTGCACTGGGACGAGAGCGCCGGCCAGCCGGTTTCGCGCCACCTCGCCGGCAGCACCTTCGTGCTCACTGGCACGCTGCCCACGCTCAGTCGCGATCAGGCGCGCCAGCGCATCGAGGCCGCCGGCGGCAAGGTCAGCGGCTCGGTATCGCGCAAGACCCGCTACGTGGTGGTGGGGGAGGAGGCGGGCAGCAAGCTGGAGCAGGCGCGCGAACTCGGCGTGGAATTGCTCGACGAGCCCGCGTTGCTGCGCCTGCTGGAGCCGCCGCAGACCGGAGAATCCGCATGAATGCCGTGCTGCGCCTGGGGGTGGACCTGGGCGGAACCAAGATCGAGTGCGCGGCCGTGCGCGACGACGGCACCATCGAGCTGCGCCGTCGCCGGCCCACGCCGCAGGGGGACTACGCGGGCACGCTGCGCACCATCGCCGAGTGCGTGGCCGACGTGGAGCGCGAACTCGGCGCCTCGCGCTGCGAGCGGTCGCTGGGGGTGGCCATCCCGGGGTCGGAGTCGCCCGTCGACCGGCGCATCCGCAACGCCAATTCGGTGGTGCTCAACGATCGCGCGCTGCATGCCGACCTGGAGGCCCTGCTGGGCCGTCCGGTGCGCCTGCGCAACGACGCCAACGCGCTGGCCCTCAGCGAGATCGCGCCCGACGGCGCCGCGGCCGGCTGCGAGGTGGTGTTCGCGGTGATCCTGGGCACCGGCGTGGGCGGGGCCGTCGCCTGCGGCGCGCGGGTGCTCGACGGGCACAACGGCCTGGCCGGCGAATGGAGCCACAACTCGCTGCCCTGGCCGCGCCCGGCGCCGGCCTGGGGCGAGGTACCGGGCCCGCGCTGCTGGTGCGGCCAGCGCGGTTGCATCGAGACCCTGCTGT
>JAKBNS010000213.1 GCA_021830925.1 Pseudomonadota bacterium
GTTCGGGGCGCTCCGCACGTTCGGCGCGCTCCGGGCGTTCCGCACGCTCCGGGCGTTCCGCACGTTCCGGGCGATCCGCACGCTCGGTACGTTCCGTGCGCTCGCCACGGCCTCCGCGGCCACGCCCGCCGTTCGAGGCGCCATTGCCGGCAGCCGGGGCGGAGCTGGCCGCGCCGGCGCCGCGACGACCTTCGCCGGCGTTCTCGCGGCCTTCGCCACGGCGGCCCTGGCCGCGGCCGTCGCGGCCGCGGCCGCGGCCTTCACCGCGCGCGGGCGCGGGCGCCTCGGCTTCGGCCTTGGGCACGCTGGCGGGTGCCGACTGCGCAGCCGGGTCCGTGGGCGCCAGTACGCGGCGCAGCCAGCCGAACAAGCCGCCCGACGCGGCCTGTGCCGCGGGCGTCGCCGCGGCAGGCGCCGGGGCCACGACGGCTGCCGGCTTCTCGGGCACCGGGGCCGGGCTGGGCGCCGGACCCTCGGGGGTGATCCCCCGCACCAGCGCTTCCTGGCGCGGGCGCTCGTCCTTGGCCTGGCGCAGGATGGTCGTCTCCTGCTCCAGTTCCTCGGCCATGCGGTAGCTGGCGGGCAGGTTGTCCAGGCGCGGATCGTCGTGCTTGAGGCGTTCGAGCTTGTAGTTCGGCGTCTCCAGCTGCTTGTTCGGCACCAGCAGCACGGCCACGCGCTGGCGCAGTTCGATCTTGGCGATCTCGGCCCGCTTCTCGTTGAGCAGGAACGAGGCCACTTCCACCGGGACCTGTACGTGCACCGCGGCGGTGCCTTCCTTCATCGCCTCTTCCTGGATGATGCGCAGGATCTGCAGGGCGCTGGAATCCGTGTCCCGGATGTGGCCGGTGCCGTTGCAGCGCGGGCAGGTCACATAGGCGCCTTCGGACAGCGCCGGGCGCAGGCGCTGGCGCGACACCTCGAGCAGGCCGAACTTGGAGATCTTGCTGGTCTGCACGCGCGCGCGGTCCTGGCGCAGGCAGTCCCGCAGCCGGTCCTCCACCGCGCGCTGGTTCTTGGCTTCATCCATGTCGATGAAGTCCATGACGATCAGGCCGCCGAGGTCGCGCAGGCGCATCTGGCGCGCGATCTCCTCGGCCGCTTCCAGGTTGGTGCGCAGCGCGGTGTCCTCGATCGCGGTGCCGCGCGTGGAGCGCGCGGAGTTCACGTCGATGGCCACCAGGGCCTCGGTGTGGTCGATCACGATGGCGCCGCCCGACGGCAGATTCACCGTGCGCGAGTAGGCGGTCTCGATCTGGTGCTCGATCTGGAAACGCGAGAACAGCGGCAGGTCGTCGCGGTAGCGCTTGACCCGCCCGACGTTGTCGGGCATGACGTGCGCCATGAACTGGTGCGCCTGGTCGTGCACGTCCTGGGTGTCGATCAGGATCTCGCCGATGTCGCTGGTGAAGTAGTCACGGATGGCCCGGATGACCAGCGAGGATTCCTGGTAGATCAGGAAGGCGCCGCGCTGCGAATTGCCCGCCTCCTCGATGGCCGACCACAGCTTGAGCAGGTAGTTCAGGTCCCACTGCAGCTCCTCGACGCTGCGCCCGATGCCCGCGGTGCGTGCGATCAGGCTCATGCCCTCGGGATACTGCAGCTGCTCCATGGTCTCGCGCAGTTCCTGGCGGTCGTCGCCCTCGATGCGCCGGCTCACGCCGCCGCCGCGCGGATTGTTGGGCATGAGCACCAGGTAGCGCCCGGCCAGGGAGATGAAGGTGGTCAGCGCGGCGCCCTTGTTGCCGCGCTCCTCCTTCTCCACCTGCACCAGCATTTCCTGGCCTTCGCGTATCACGTCCTGGATGCGCGCCTGCGAGGCCGGCACGCCTTCGCGGAAGTAGCGCCGGGAGATTTCCTTGAAGGGCAGGAAGCCGTGGCGTTCCTCGCCGTAGTCGACGAAGCAGGCTTCCAGCGAGGGCTCCACGCGCGTCACGGTGGCGCGGTAGATATTGCCCTTGCGCTGTTCGCGGCCGACCTGCTCGATGTCGATGTCGAGCAGCTTCTGGCCGTCGACGATCGCCACGCGAAGCTCTTCGGCCTGCGTCGCATTGAACAACATGCGTTTCATGTTCGATTCTCCATCCCGCCCTTCGGGGCGGGGTGCTTGATGGCAACAGGGTCACGAGGACCCGACGTGCGCAGCAGGCTCGAATCGGAAACGGCAGAGGCCACGCGGCGCCGACTCATCCCGGCGCGACGCACAGGACAGGGATCAGGCAGGTACCGGTGCGCGCGGCGCGGCCGACGGCCCTGCCCGGCGCGCGGCAGGGCGCTTGCGGCGGGCGGGGATCGGTGCTGGGCGGCGGGGTAAGTACGGCACGTGACTGGATCTTCTTGTCAGGGACCACGGCAGGGCCGGGTCGGCGGGGCATTCTGTCGATTCGCAACTCGGGCTTTGCGCGAGGTACCAGCCAGGCCGCGGGGAAGTCGGGTCGCGCCGCCGCATCGCGAGACGCGACGGCCACTACAATGCTGCTCGTGCGTCGCGCCCGGGTGCCGGAGCGTTCCCGGGCGGCGGTCCCACTGCGCGCAGCCCTCCTCGGCGGCCCGCGCGTGCAAAGGCGCGCGGCAGGTGCCGAAGTCGCTTCATGCGCTGCGGGATGCCCGCCAAGGCGGGCCATCGAGCGCCGGCGTGCACAGGCCATCGCCTTGTGCGTGACCAGCAACATGACCAGCACGACTACATTCCCCGCGTAGCCGGCGTGTCGGTGGAAGACTGTACGACGCGCGCTACGCCATTTCATTATATGCACTCCAGCCAAGCAGCCGCCAATGTGATCGCCGTCGACGAGTCGGGGGCCGGCCAGCGCCTGGACAATTTTCTCGCCCGCCGCCTCAAGGGCGTGCCGCGCAGCCACATCTACCGCATCGTGCGTTCGGGGGAGGTCCGGGTCAACGGCGCGCGCGCCGAGGCCTCGCGCAAGCTCGAGCTCGAGGATCGCGTGCGAGTGCCCCCCGTGTTCGTCGACGCGGCCCCACCGGCGGCGCCCGCGCGCAACTACGAGGTGCTGTACGAGGACGACTGGCTGCTGGCGGTGGACAAGCCGGCCGGGATCGCCGTGCACGGCGGCTCCGGGCTGAGCTGGGGCCTCATCGAGTCGCTGCGCAGCGCGCGCGGCGACCGCTTCCTGGAACTGGTACACCGGCTGGACCGCGACACCTCGGGCGTGCTGCTGCTGGCCCGCAAGCGCAGCGCGCTGACCGCGCTGCACGCCAGCCTTCGCCGGCGCGAGGCCGACAAACGCTACCTGGCGCTGGTGGCCGGCCTGTGGCAGGGCGACGCGGTGACCGTGGCCAAATCGCTGCACCGCTACCTCACGCCCAGCGGCGAGCGCCGCGTGCGCGTGGTCGATCCCGGGCAGGGCCAGGAAGCCCGCAGCCAGTTCCGCCCGCTGCAGCGCTTCGCCTGGCCGGACCCGGTGTGGGCGCAACGCACCGGCGTGGCCGGGCTGACCCTGGTGGAGGCCCGTATCCACACCGGGCGCACGCACCAGATCCGCGTGCACCTGCACAGCCTGGGCTATCCGGTGGCGGGGGACGAGAAATACGGCCTGGAGACGCTGAACCATGCGTTGGCGCAGGGCGAGGTGCCGCCCGGCGTCGGGCGCAATCCCCGCATGTTCCTGCACGCCGCGCGTCTGGCAGTGCAGCATCCGGGCGACGGGCGCGAGCTGGTGCTGCAGGCCGGATGGCCCGGCGCAGACGCCGAGTGGCTGGCGCGCCTGGCACGTGCCTGCGCGGTCCCTGCGCCAGGCGCCGCGCCGCGGAGCCGGCGTCGCGCTGATGCGAGCGCCGATCGCGCGGGCTCCTTGGAGGCGCCGCGGCCATGAACCAGACCTGGGATCTGGTGGTGTTCGACTGGGACGGCACGCTGATGGATTCCACGGCCGCGATCACCCGTGCCATCCAGGCGGCCTGCCGCGAGGTCGGCGTGCCGGAGCCGGCGGCCGAGCAGGCCACCCACGTGATCGGTCTCGGGCTGGGCGACGCGTTGCAGCGCGTGGCGCCCAGCCTCGACCCCGCGGATTACGAGCGCGTCGCGCGCGCCTACCGGCGCCACTACTTCGCGCATGCCGACGAACTCGTGCTGTTCGACGGGGTGGTGCCGTTGCTGCGCGAATTGCGCGACCACGGCATGCGCCTGGCGGTGGCCACCGGCAAGTCGCGCGCCGGACTGGAGCTGGCGCTGGAGCAAAGCGGGCTGCGCGGCCTGTTCGACGCCACGCGCACCGCCGATCAGACCCAGTCCAAGCCGCACCCGCGCATGCTGCTGGAACTGCTGGACGAACTCGTCGCCGATGCCGGCAGCGCGCTGATGGTGGGCGACACCACGCACGATCTGCAAATGGCGCTGAACGCGGGCGTGCGCTCGATCGGGGTCAGCTACGGCGCGCACGGCGCCGAGGAATTGCGCACCCTGCAGCCCCTGGGCGTGGCCGGCTCGGTGTCGGAGCTGCGCCGGATGCTGCTGCGCACAGGCACGCCGAATCCCTGACGGTCCGGTTTTCGTCCGGACTTGCTATGCTGGAACAGGCTTCCGCCGCGCCACCCGCGGCGCCCCCCCGGGCATGAGCATGAACCCGAACGACAACGAACCCACCCTCGGCGCGGCACCGTCGCGAACTCCGGCCGGAGCCCCGCCCGCGGCGTGGGAGCGCAGCGTGCTGGAACGCCTGGTCATGGACATCGTCGCCGAGCGCAGGCGTTCGCGGCGCTGGAGCGTGTTCTTCCGCCTGTGCGTGCTCGCGCTGGTGCTGGCGGTCGTGGCCGCGGCCTGGCGCGGGGGCGAAGGCTCCGGCACGGCTGCCTCCGGGCCGCACGTCGCCGTGGTCGACCTGCGAGGCGAGATGTCCGCCACCAGCAACGCCAGCGCCGACAACATCGACGCGTCGCTGCGCGACGCCTTCGCCTCGCCGCAGACCCGCGCGGTCATCCTGCGCATCAACAGCCCCGGCGGATCGCCGGTGCAGGCCAGCCGCATCAACGCGGAGATCTGGCGCCTGCGCGCGCTGCACAAGGACATCCCGGTCTACGCGGTATGCGACGAAGCCTGCGCCTCGGCCGCCTACTACGTGGCGGTGGCCGCCGACCGCATCTACGTGAATCCGGCCAGTCTGGTGGGCTCGATCGGGGTGCTGATGAACGGCTTCGGCTTCTCCGGCCTGATGGACAAGCTGGGGATCACGCGACGTCTGCTCACCGCGGGTTCGAACAAGGGGTTCATGGATCCCTTCAGCCCGATGACTCCGCAGCAGAAGCAGTACGCGCTGGCCATGCTCGAGCAGATCCACCAGCAATTCATCGCCGCGGTGAAAAAAGGCCGGGGCTCGCGCCTGAAAATCGACGACCAGACCTTCTCGGGCCTGGTGTGGACCGGCGAATCCGCGGTGCAGCAGGGCCTGGCCGACGGCTACGGCGACACGCGAAGCGTGGCGCGCGACGTGGTGCACGAAACCCGCCTGGTGGACTTCACCCGCCGCGAGAACGTGGTGGATCGACTGGCCCAGCGCTTCGGCGCATCCATCGGCATGGGCGCGGCCCGTGAAGCCCTGCCGCAGGGGTGGTCGTTGCAATGAGACCCGCGGCCCGGGGCGGGGCCGGCTGGTCTCGCCGACGCTGCCGCGGCTTTTGCGCGCTCAGGCAGGCATGGCCAGCAGCGAGAACATGGTCGGCGCGCGCGGCGGCAGCCGATCGAGTTCGGTGCGCCACTGCGCCGCGCTGCGCGTGCGCACGAAACCCTGCGGCGCGGTGAGATCGCAGGCCACGCTGACCCGCGTGTCGGGGCGCAGCACGTGGGCCAGCGCATGCAGCAGCGCGGCGTTCCGGTAGGGCGTCTCGATGAACATCTGGGTCTGCCGGCGCTGCGCACTGTCGCGCTCGAGCGCCTGCAGGGCCTTGCGCCGCGCCTCCTCGGCCATCGGCAGGTAGCCGTGGAAGGCGAAGCACTGGCCGTCCAGCCCGCCGGCCATCAGGGCCAGCAGCAGGCTGCTGGGGCCGACCAGCGGCAGGACCCGCAAGCCCAGTTCGTGCGCCTGAGCGACCACCGCGGCGCCGGGATCGGCCACGCAGGGGGCGCCGGCCTCCGACACGAGGCCCAGGTCGAATCCCTGCAGCGCGGGAGCCAGCAGCGAACGGGCTGCGTCGGCGTCGAGTTGCTGGTGCTTGGGCAGCACGGTCAGTTGCTGCTGCTGCAGCGGCACCTGCAGCGGGCATACAGCGTTGAGCGCGCCCAGGAAGCCGCGCGCGGTCTTCGCGTTCTCGACGATCCAGTGCCGCAGTCCGGCCGCGGCCTGCAAGGTGCCCAGCGGGAGCACCTGCGCCAGCGGCGTGGCCTCGACGTCGGCCAGCGGTGTGGGCACCAACAGTAGCCGCCCGCGCTTGTCCGAGCCCGACGTCGGGCCATCGGAGGGGTCCATCGCGGACGAGCTCATGCGGCCTCGCCCGCCAGCAGGTCGAATCCCGCACGCTGCAGCATGTCGCATACCGCGATCAGCGGCAGGCCCACCAGCGCGGTCGGATCCTCGCTGCGCACGCTTTGCAGCAGCGCGATGCCAAGCCCTTCGGACTTGGCGCTGCCCGCGCAGTCATAGGGCTGTTCGGCCAGCAGGTAGGCGCGCAAGCGCGCGTCGTCCAGTTCGCGCATGCGCACCCAGGTCGGAACCTCGCGCACCTGCACGTCGCCGTCCGGGTCCACCAGGGCCACCGCGGTGTGGAACACGGCTTCGCGGCCTCGCAGATGGCGCAACTGCCCGAGCGCGGCCTCGAAGCCGCCCGGCTTGCCCAGGATCTCGCCCTCGCAGGCGCAGACCTGGTCGGAGCCGATGACCCAGGCGGGGCCGGCCGTCGCTGCCACGGCCAGCGCCTTTTCCCGTGCCAGGCGCAGCGCCAGGTGGCGCGGGGCCTCGCCAGGCACGCGGGTCTCGTCCACGTGGGGCGCCTGCACCGCGAAAGGTACGCGCAGACGTTGCAGCAATTCGCGCCGATAGGCAGAGGTCGACGCGAGAATCAGGGGAGAGCGCACGGGCGACCCGTGCGGCCTCGGGGAGTTCGAATCCATCAGTCCTTCTCGAAAAAGCGGCCTTCGATCCAGGCCCCCAGCAGGATGCCGCCGACCACCCACAGCAGCGGCCAGTTGCCCACGCCCAGGCCGGCCAGCGCCGGCCCCGGGCACACGCCGCTGAGGCCCCAGCCGACGCCGAACAAGGCCGAGCCCGCCAGGATGCGGCGATTGAAGGGCGACGGGTGTTTCGCCCAGCCCAGGCCGAACAGGGGTCGGGCGAACAGGCGCGGCAGCAGGCGATAGGCCAGCAGCACCGTGCCCGCGGCGCCGCCCATGACCAGCAGCAGTCCCATGTCGTGCAACAGCAGGAAGCTCAGGATGGCCTCGGGGCGGACCATCGTGGACCAGGCCAGGCCGAAGCCGAACAGCACGCCGGCGAGCAGCGCCGACACCATCACCGGGGCGGTACGTACGTGTTTCATGATCCCTCTCCCCGATCAGAACCCGCCCGCCGCACGCACACCGTGCGCGGTCAGGATGGCGGTGGCGAGGAACACGCATACGGCCACCAGCGACTGCCATTGCAGCGAGCCCAGGCCGCAGATGCCGTGCCCGGATGTGCAGCCTCCGCCCATGCGCGCGCCGAAGCCGGCGAACACGCCGCCCAACGCCAGTTGCCAGCGGGGCACGGCCGTCACGAAGGGATGCCCGTGCATGCCCGTGAATAGATACGCGAGTCCACCCAGGATCATCCCGGCGCCATAGAACATGCGCCAATTTCGGGTTCCTACCAGGCGGGGGCTCTGGAAATGAGGCCATGTGCTGAACCACGACCAGACGGCGCTGTACGCGGTGCTCACGCCGCCGATGAATCCGGTGAGTCCGAACAACAGACTGACCCCCAGTCCGATGACCACTCCGCCGCCCAGAAAATGGAACCAGCCGGTGGGAAATAGATGTGCCAAGGTCTGCATGGCGATGCTCGATGCTTCGAAAAGAAGGGAATGCCGGCGCGCAGGCCTGGAACAAGCTGCAAGTGTAGGGTGCAGTCCGGCCCGCCGGCGCACGCCCGGCGGGCTCCGGGGCGTAGCTGCGCCGACGGCGAGTCTTCATCGTACTCGCCCGGGTATCGGTGTGCGCGCTCCGGGTGCGGCGGGATACACTCTCTTGCATGAAGATGCCGGGAACGCCGTCCGACGCGGGGCTGCCGCGACGCCTGAACCTGAAGGAATTCGCGCAGCGAGGCCGCGAACTGCAGGGCGACGTGGCGGTGGGCGCCTTGCCGCGCCTTGCCGCCTCGCTGCATGGCGAGGCCTCCCGTCTGGCCGAGTTGCGGGTGCACTGGGAACTGCGGGGCATGCTGCGCAACGGCGCCTCGGGTCAGGCGCAACTGCTGGTGCGCCTGCACGTGCGGGGCGAGCTGCCCATGCTGTGCCAGCGCTGCCTGCAGACCTCCTGGCATCGCCTGGACGACGCGGTCACCTTGCGCCTGGTCGACCAGGAGCCCGAACTGGACGGCGAGGAACTGGAGTCCGACGAGGAGGCGTTCTGTGCCCTCCATCCGGTGGACGTGGCCGAGCTGGTCGAGGATCAGTTGATCCTGGCCCTGCCGCTGGTGCCGATGCACGAGAACTGCCCGCAGGAGTTGCCCGCGCGAGCGGGCCCGCGGGAGCTGGAGCCTGCGCCGGCGTCGCCGTTCGCGGTGCTCGCGGGGCTTCGGAAGCCCAATTGATCCGATGTCGGCCGCAGCCCCGTGTAGGGGCGAGCGCTCGGCGCGGTGTACAATCACGCGATTTTTCCCCAGGGGTTTGGCCATGGCCGTTCAGCAAAACAAGAAGTCGCCGTCCAAGCGCGGCATGCATCGCTCGCACCAGCATCTGGAGCAGCCGCCGGTGGCCCTCGAGCCGACCACCGGCGAGGTCCACTTGCGCCACCACATCAGCCCGAGCGGTTTCTACCGCGGGCGCAAGGTCCTGAAGACCAAAACCGAAGAGTGAAGCGTCGCCTGCGGGCGCGCCCCTGCGTGGCGCGCGTGGCGCATGAGCGGACGTGGTCGCCGAGCGTGGCCGCTGGCCGCGTGGGCGCGAGCCCTCGAACGTGGAGTGCGCGGTCGTGAAGGCCTGCCTTGCCGTTGACGTGATGGGCGGGGACCATGGTCCCGGCGAGACCCTGCCTGCCTGCCGCGCGCTGCTGGATCGCCACCCGCAGGTGCGGGTGCTGCTGGTCGGCCAGCCCGAGGCCATGCAGGAGGGGCTGCGCAAGCATGGGCTGTTCGGGCACGAACGGGCCAGCGTGGTGGCGGCCTCCGAGGTCGTCGCGATGGACGATTCGGTCGAGGTGGCCCTGCGGCGCAAGAAGGACTCGTCGATGCGGCGCGCCATCGAGCTGGTGAAGGACGGCACCGCGCAGGCCTGCGTATCCGCCGGCAACACCGGCGCGCTGATGGCCGTGGCGCGTTACGTGCTCAAGACCTTGCCCGGCATCGAACGCCCGGCCATCGCCACCTACCTGCCCAACGCGGCGGGTGGCTCGACGCTGATGCTCGATCTCGGCGCCAACGTCGATTGCGAGGCCGAGCACCTGCTGCAGTTCGCCGTCATGGGCACGGCCTTCGCCGCCGCGGGCGGGCATCCGAACCCCGGGGTCGGCCTGCTCAACGTCGGCGAGGAGGTGATCAAGGGCAGCGAGATGATCAAGCGGGCCGGCGAGCTGCTGCGCCAGGCGCACGCCGAAGGCCGCCTGAACTTCCTCGGCAACGTCGAGGGCGACGACATCTTCAAGGGCGGCGTGGACATCGTGGTCTGCGACGGTTTCGTCGGCAACGTGGCGCTGAAGGCCACCGAGGGCGTGGCCCGCATGCTCATGGGCATGATGCGCCAGGAATTCACGCGCAATCTTGGTACCCGTGTGCTGGCGCTTGCCGTGCTGCCGCTGCTGCACCGCTTTCGCCGCCGCGTGGACCCCCAGCGCTACAACGGCGCTGCCCTGCTCGGCCTGCGCGGGCTGGTGTTCAAGAGCCACGGTTCGGCCAACGCGACCAGTTTCGCGCACGCGCTGGAGCGGGCCTACGAGGCCGCGCAGGGCGGGGTGGTGCAGGAGATCGAGCGCATCCTGGGCGAACTGCACTCCCCCGCGCCGACTCCGGTCGCGGCGGGGCCGGCGGACATGACCTGAAAGCCCGGGGGCGGGCCCGCGACCTGCCGCGACGCCCCGCCTCGATTCCCTCGTATCCTTCAACCGGACCGCGATTTCCATGTCGATCCATTCCCGCATTCTCGGCACCGGCAGCTATCTGCCGCCGGAGACGGTCAGCAACGACGATCTCGCCGCGCGCCTGGCGCGCGACGGCATTGAGACCAGCGACGCGTGGATCGTCGAGCGCACCGGGATTCGCCAACGTCACTTCGCCGGGCCAGGCGTGGGCAGCGTGGAACTGGGCGAGCACGCGGCGCGCCGCGCCCTGCAGGACGCGGGACTGCAGGCGCAGGACATCGATCTGATCATCGTGGCCACGTCCACGCCGGACATGATCTTTCCCTCCAACGCGGCGCTGATCCAGGGCCGCCTGGGTTGTCCGGGGGGCGCCGTGTTCGACGTGCAGGCGGTGTGCGCGGGCTTCATCTACGCCCTCAGCGTGGCCGACCAATTCGTGCGCTCCGGCAGCGTGCGTCATGCGCTGGTCATCGGCACCGAGGTGTTCTCGCAGATCCTGGACTTCAGCGACCGCACCACCTGCGTGCTGTTCGGAGACGGTGCCGGCGCGGTGGTGCTGGGGCCGGCCGACAGTGGAGGCGTGCTGTCCAGCGCCCTGCATGGCGACGGCCGCCAGGCCTCGATCCTGTGCACGCCGGGGCGCATCGACGGTGGCAGGATCAGCGGGCGTCCCTTCCTGCACATGGACGGCCAGGCGGTGTTCAAGCAGGCCGTGCACGTGCTCGAGAGCGTGGCCCGCGAAGTGCTGGACAAGGCCGGGCGCGCGCCCGGCGACGTGGACTGGATGGTGCCACACCAGGCCAACATCCGCATCATGCTGCACACCGCGAAGAAACTCGGCATTCCGGCCGAGCGCGTGGTGCAGACGGTGGCCTGGCACGGCAACACCTCGGCGGCGTCGATCCCGCTGGCGCTCGATACCGCCGTGCGCGCGGGCCAGGTGCGCCGCGGCCAGACCCTGCTGCTCGAAGCCGTGGGCGGCGGACTGACCTGGGGCGCCGCGCTGGTCGAATTCTGACGGCGACCCGCGCGAGCGCATGGCGCGGCGCGCGGGCGTCGCACGCCCCGGCGCAGCCGGGACCTTGATGGGGAGGAGAACTCTGAATGAAACCGTTTGCCTTCGTGTTTCCCGGGCAGGGCTCGCAGTCGGTGGGCATGCTCGACGCCGTGGGCGAGCACCCGGCGGTGCGCGAGACCCTGCGCGAAGCCTCCGATGCGCTGGGCCAGGACCTGGGTGCGCTGATGCGCCAGGGCCCGGCCGAGGAGCTGAATCTGACCACCAACACGCAGCCGGCCATGCTCACCGCGGGCATCGCGTTGTGGCGCGTGTGGCTGGCCGAGGGGGGGGCGATGCCCAGCCTGGTGGCCGGCCACAGCCTGGGTGAGTACACCGCGCTGGTGGCTGCCGGTGCCCTCGAATTCTCCGATGCACTGCCGCTGGTGCGCTTTCGCGCCCAGGCCATGCAGGAGGCCGTGCCGGTGGGCGCGGGCGGCATGGCCGCGGTGCTCGGGCTGGACGACCAGGCCGTGCGCGAGACCTGCGCGCAGGCCGCCGCCGCCGTCGGCGAGGCCGTCGAGGCGGTGAATTTCAACGCGCCGGGGCAGGTGGTGATCGCCGGCACCAAGGCCGCGGTCGAGCGCGCCTGCGCGATGCTCAAGGAGCGCGGCGCCAAGCGCGCGCTGCCGCTGCCGGTGTCGGCGCCTTTCCACAGCAGCCTGTTGGCGCCGGCCGCGGCGCGTCTGGCCGAGTACCTCGAGAAGGTCCCGGTGAAGTCGCCGCGGGTGCCGGTCATCCACAATGTGGACGTGGCCCGGCATGCCGACGCCGCGGGCATCCGCGCCGCGCTGGCCGCGCAGGCGGCCGGCGCCGTGCGCTGGGTCGAGTGCGTGCAGGCGCTGCGCGACGCGGGCTGCTCGGACATCGTCGAATGCGGACCGGGCAAGGTGCTCGCCGGACTCACCCGGCGCATCGACTCCGCGCTGCTCAGCCATGCGCTGGTCGATCTGGACAGCGCGCAGACCATCAAGGGGAGCTTGCAATGAACGCATCCGAAGCGCCGCTGGCCGGCCAGACCGCGCTGGTCACCGGGGCCACGCGCGGCATCGGCCAGGCCATCGCCGCGCAGCTGCAGCACATGGGAGCCTGGGTGGTGGGCACGGCCACCAGCGAAGCGGGCGCGGCGCGCATCCAGGAGGCGCTGGGCAGCGGTGGCCAGGGGGTGGTGCTCGACGTCAACGACGCCGCGGCCGCCGACGCGCTGGTCGATCGTCTGGTGAAGGAGCGCGGTGGCCTGCAGGTGCTGGTCAACAACGCCGGCATCACCCGCGACACCCTGGCGCTGCGCATGCGCGACGAGGATTGGGCGGCGGTGATCGACACCAACCTCAGCTCGGTTTTCCGCTTGTGCCGCGCGGTGATCCGTCCGATGATGAAACAGCGTGGCGGACGCATCGTCAACATCACCTCGGTGGTGGGGGCCAGCGGAAACCCGGGCCAGGCCAACTACGCCGCCGCGAAGGCCGGCGTGGCCGGCATGACACGGGCGCTGGCGCAGGAGCTGGGCAGTCGCAACATCACCGTCAATTGCGTGGCTCCCGGCTTCATCGATACCGACATGACTCGCGCGCTCGACGAGCAGACCACGCGCGCGCTGCTGGCGCGCATACCCCTGGGTCGCCTGGGACAGCCGCAGGACATCGCGCATGCGGTAGGCTTCCTGGTGAGTCCGCAGGCTTCCTACGTGACGGGCTGTGAGTTGCACGTCAACGGCGGCATGTACATGTGCTGAGCATGTGCTGATTTCCCGGTGGCGGCCAGCTCCCGGGTGGATAGAATTCGAAAGCCTTTTTTCTGGAGAGTTACATGAGTGATATCGAACAACGCGTCAAGAAAATCATTGCCGAGCAGCTCGGCGTGGCCGAGGATCAGGTCACGAACGAGAAGTCCTTCGTCAATGATCTGGGCGCCGACTCGCTGGACACCGTCGAGCTGGTGATGGCGCTGGAAGACGAGTTCGGCATCGAGATTCCCGACGAGGACGCCGAGAAGATCACCACCGTGCAACTGGCGGTCGACTACGCCAAGCAGCACCACAAGGGCTGAAGCCCGCGCCGGCGTTCGCCGGCGGATGTGGCGGGGCGCGCCGGCAGCCCGCGGGGCCCGGCCGCCACGACGTGACGATTCCATGCGTCGCGATTCCCGTCTTTTCCCCTATAGTTCCGCTGGATTTCCCGTATCACCTGGTTGCTTGCCATGACTCTGCGCCGTCGCATCGCCATCACCGGTCTCGGAATCGTTTCCCCCGTGGGTAACACGGTGCAGACGGCCTGGGAGAACCTGGTCGCCGGCAAGTCCGGGATCGGCCCGATCACCAAGTTCGACGCCTCCACCTTCTCCGCGCGCTTCGCCGGCGAGGTACGCGACTTCGACATCGGGCAGTACATCCCGGTGAAGGAGGCGCGCCATATGGACACCTTCATCCACTACGGGCTGGCCGCTTCCATGCAGGCCGTGCGCGACAGCGGGCTGGAGGGCGCCCACGGGATCGATCCCGAGCGCATCGGGGTGATGGTCGGCTCGGGCATCGGCGGCCTGCCGATGATCGAGCAGACCTACCAGGACTTCATCGATCGCGGCGCACGTCGCATCTCGCCCTTTTTCGTGCCCTCGTCGATCATCAACATGATCTCCGGGCACCTGTCGATCCAGTACGGCTTCGCGGGGCCGAACCTGTCCGTGGTCACGGCCTGCACCACCGGCTTGCATGCGATCGGTCTGGCCGCGCGCCTGATCGAGTCGGGCGACGCCGACGCCATGGTCGCGGGCGGCGCCGAGGCCACCGTGTGCCCGCTGGGCATCGGCGGATTCGCGTCGGCGCGCGCGCTGTCCACGCGCAACGACGACCCCGCCGCCGCCAGCCGGCCGTGGGACAGGGACCGTGACGGTTTCGTGCTGGGCGAGGGCGCCGGGGTCATGGTGCTCGAGGATTGGGAGCTGGCGCAGCGCCGCGGCGCCCGCATCTACGCGGAACTCGTAGGCTTCGGCATGAGCGGCGATGCGTTCCACGTGACCGCACCCAACGTCGACGGTCCGCGCAAGTGCATGCAGGCGGCGCTGGCCAACGCCGGCGTGGCGCCCGAGCGCGTGCAGTATCTCAATGCCCACGGTACCTCGACGCCGCTGGGGGACAAGAACGAGAGCGATGCCATCAAGGCCGCCTTCGGCGCCCATGCGAAGCAGCTGGTGGTCAGCTCGACCAAGTCGATGACCGGGCACCTGCTGGGCGGAGCGGGCGGGGTCGAAAGCCTGTTCACGGTGCTGGCCTTGCACCACCAGGTGGCGCCGCCCACGATCAACCTGCAGAACCAGGACCCCGAGTGCGACCTGGACTACTGCGCCAACACCGCGCGCGAAATGCCCATCGAGTACGCGCTGAAGAACAACTTCGGCTTCGGCGGCACCAACGGTTCGCTGGTGTTCCGCCGCGTGTGAGGCCGCGCGGGGCCAGCCAGTCATGCAGCCTGCCGCCCCCCTGCATGTTCGCGTCGAGCGTTTCAGCCGCTGGCACGCGCTGCTGATCGGCTTCGATCTCGCCGTCGCGCTGGCCGGAGTCTGGAACGCCTGGCGCTGGTGGGACGCGGGAGATGCGCTGGATTTCCCGGTCATGGCCGGGCTGTCCCTGGGGGTGTTCCTGATGGTACTGACCGCTCAGGTTCCCTACTGGAAGATCCGCAGCTTCACCCTCAGCCATGGCGCGCAGGGTTGGCAGCTGCAGCAGGAGCGGCGCCAGCGCCGCCTGGCGCAGGTGCGCGCGCTCAGCCTCCCCGGGCTGCTGCTGGTACTCGGGCTGAGCGACCGCGGCCGCGAGGTGCTCCCGGTGCCTTCGAACATTGCACCCGCTATCTGGCGGGAATTGCGCACGCGCCTGGCTCTTTAACGCCGCCGGGGTTGTAATGACCCGGTCGGCATGCCGGAGTCTGCGCCGGGTTCCCGGACGGGAGCCGGGGGACATGGGATGCCGCAGCTTGTCTGGCTTCCCGTTGCCTGTCGCCACGGGCTCCGTCCCTTTCCCCGCCCCTTGTGCACGACCGATCCGATCAGGCCCTGGTCCAACGTGTCCAGCATGGCGACCAGCAGGCCTTCGCCTTGCTCGTGGCCAAGTACCAGCGGCGCATTTTTCGGCTGATCTCGCGTTTCGTCGCCGATCCTGCCACCGCGGAAGATATCGCGCAGGAAACCTTCCTGCGCGCGTACCGTGCCATCGGGCAGTTTCGCGGCGACAGCCAGTTCTACACCTGGCTGTACCGCATCGCGGTCAATACCGCCAAGCGCAGCGCCCTGTCGGGCGCGCGCAGTCCCGTTTTCCCGGAAAATGCAAAATCTCCGGACATTGGCGAAACTTTTTCCAGCCAGGAGCCACTAAGCAGCATGGACACGCCGGAAGCGGTGATGGCCAGCCGCGAACTGGTCAGCGCCGTGAACGCCGCGATGGAGGATCTGCCCGAGGAGTTGCGCGACGCCATCGTGCTGCGCGAGATCGAGGGGTTGAGCTACGAGGAGATTTCGCAGTTGCTGGGCTGCCCGGTCGGCACCGTGCGCTCACGCATCTTCCGGGCGCGCGAGGCCATCGCGCGCCGGTTGCGCCCGTTGCTGGGCACGCGCACGAACGAGCGCTGGTAGGCGCCAACAACGCGATGAACGATACTGAAGGGGGGCGAAAGGTCGCGAGATGAACGAGCATGCAGTTGCCGGGCGCGAGCCCGGCCCCGATGAACCTGGCGTCGCGGGCGGCGCCGACGAGGACATGGATCCACACGAGATCGCCGATGCTCACCGTGCGGAGCGGCCCGAGGCGCTTCGGCTTCGACAACGGGTCTCGGCGCTGATGGATGGCGAAGCGCCCCCTGGCCCGCATCGCGAGTTCTGGGCCGAGCTGGCGCGCGAACCCGAGGCGCGCGCGGCTTGGCTGCGCTACCACCGGATCGGAGACTGGCTGCGCTCGCCCGATCTGCATGGCGGCTTCGACGAAGCGGCCTTCCTGCGGCGATTCGAGGAGCGCTTGCGCGCCGAGCCGGTGCGCTTCGCGCCCGGGGTGCTCTGCGAGGAGTCTGGCGCCGCATCGTGGTGGCGCGCCAAACCCTGGGCGGGGGCCCTCGGCGTCGCGCTGGCCGGTCTGGCCACGGTGGTGCTGGTGGGCGCGTTGCTGCCGCAGCAATCCGCGCCGTGGGGGCCCTCGGAGGTCGTGCGGCCGCAGGCCTCGGGCGCGGCATGGGCCCGCGGCGCTTCCACGTCCGGAGCCGGCACGACGCCTCAGCGGGTCAGCGTGCGCGGGCGCGCGGCCGATCCGGCGGTCCGATCCGCGCTACTCGCGCAGGGCACCTGCCTGCCCGTGCCGCAAAGCCCGCAAGCCGCACGCCTGCACGCGCTGCGCTGACGCGGCTCGCACGCCCGTGTCGGGTACTGCGCGCGGGCACGCGTTATGCTCGCGCATCGTCGCCGGGGCATGGATGGCCCGGCGCCGCCGAACGGGTGTTGCGCCCGGCGGCGCGCAAATCGCCCCGTCTTCCGCTGGAGATCCCCTCGTGAACCTTGCAAGGCTCGTCGCACGGCGTGTCGTGCGCCACGATCGCGCATGGCTGGCCTTGCTGTCGGTCGCGTGCATCACCCTGTCGGCAACCACGGCGCGGGCCGCCGCCACGCTGCCCCAGGCCTCTTCCACGGCATCGGCCGTTTTCGCGCCTGCGCCGCCGCCGGGTTCCGGGCCCGCGCTGGTCGTCGGGCTGCCGGACTTCACGCGCCTGGTGCGCCAGGTCGGCCCGGCGGTGGTCAACATTCGAACCTACACCCGCGCGCCCGACGAAAGCGCGCGCCAGGATGCGCAGACCCGTGAGTTCCTGCGGCGCTTTTTCGGCATTCCCCTGCCTCCGGGCAGCGATGGAGGCACGGCCCAGACCCCCGACGAGGAGCGACCCGTGGGGGTGGGGTCGGGCTTCATCCTGGCCTCCGACGGTTACGTGCTGACCAACGCGCACGTGGTGGACGGGGCCGAGCGCATCGTCGTGACCCTGACCGATCACCGCGAGTTCACCGCCACCCTGGTCGGAGCCGATGCCCGCACCGACGTGGCGCTGCTGAAAATCGACGCCGCCGGCCTGCCCGCGGTACGCATCGGCGATTCCAGCCGCTTGCAGGTCGGGGAATGGGTGGTGGCCATCGGCTCGCCCTTCGGGCTGGACAACACGGTCACCGCCGGCATCGTCAGCGCCAAGTCGCGCGATACCGGCGACTACACGCCGTTGATACAGACCGACGTGGCGGTCAACCCCGGCAACTCGGGCGGACCCCTGATCGACATGCACGGGCGCGTGGTGGGCATGAATTCCCAGATCTACAGTCGCACCGGCGGGTTCATGGGCATTTCCTTCGCGGTGCCGATCGACCAGGCCATGGCGGTGGCCCGCCAGCTCAAGGCCAGCGGCCACGTGGTGCGAGGCAAGATCGGCGTGGTCATCGGCGACGTGAGCCGCCAGCTCGCGCAGGCGCTGGGGCTGGGCACGGCGCGCGGCGCGCTGGTCAGCCAGGTGGAGAAGGGCGGCGCGGCCGACGCGGCCGGCGTGCGCCCGGGCGACATCATCACGGCCATCGACGGCCACGAGGTGCGGCGTTCCAGCGACCTGCCGCGCCTGGTCGGAGCGATCCATCCGGGCACCCGCGTGAGCCTGGACGTACTGCGGCCGGGCGGCGCCACCAGCCTGAGGGTCATCGTGGGGTCCTGGAGCGACAAGGCTCCCGCGGCCGCGCCGATCCAGCCCTCGCCCGCGGCGCGCAGTCCGGTGGGAGTCGGCGTGGTCGATCTCAACCGGGAGCAACTGGCGCAACTGGGGCTTCGCGGCGGCGTGCTGGTCGAGAGCGTCGATGCCTACGGCTCGGCGGCCGGCTTGCGCGTGGGAGACGTGATCGAGGCCCTGAACGCCTCGGGGATCGCCACGGCGTCGCAGTTCGACGCGCAGCTCGCGAAGCTGCCCGGCGACAAGGCCGCGGCACTGCTGGTGCGTCGTGGACAGACCGCCACCTACGTGCTGGTGCATCCGCGCAAGGTTTCCGAATAAAATTCGTTGGCGAAGCCTGAATTTGAAGCTGACTTTTGCAAAATAGGGGGAAATTCGGTTTTTGTTGCGATTCTTGTGGCAAATTCGCGATGTTCTCGCTTCTGATGTGCGGCCGGCCGGTCGCGCGCCGCTGGCCGGGCCGGCCCGCGGGCTTAAAATGAAGGCCCAACAAGCAGTTGCCAAACGATTTTGTTGGTAGGCGCGACGCGAATGGCCGCGCCTTTTTTTTGTTCCGCCGTCGCCGTCCCTGGCTGCGGCCCTGCCCCGGCCCCGACCGGGGCAGGTTCGATCGTTCTCTGCGCGCATGCAACGGATTCGCAACTTTTCCATCATTGCCCATATCGACCACGGCAAGTCCACGCTGGCCGATCGCCTGATCCAGCGCTGCGGAGGCTTGTCGGAGCGGGAAATGGAAAGCCAGGTGCTCGACTCGATGGACCTGGAGCGCGAGCGCGGCATCACCATCAAGGCCCAGACCGCGGCGCTGAGCTATCGCGCGCGCGACGGCCACACCTATCGGCTCAACCTCATCGACACCCCCGGGCACGTCGACTTCAGCTATGAGGTCAGCCGCTCGCTTTCGGCCTGCGAAGGCGCGCTGCTGGTGGTCGATGCCAGCCAGGGCGTGGAGGCGCAGACGGTGGCGAACTGCTACACCGCGATCGAGCTGGGCGTCGAGGTGGTGCCGGTGCTCAACAAGATGGACCTGCCGCAGGCCGATCCCGAAGCGGCGCGCCAGGAGATCGAGGACGTGATCGGCATCGACGCCTCCGAGGCCCTGTTGGCCAGCGCGAAGACGGGCATGGGCATCGACGAAATCCTCGAGGCCGTGATCGCGCGGGTGCCGGCTCCCAAGGGCGACCCGGACGCGCCGTTGAAGGCCCTGGTCATCGACTCCTGGTACGACAGCTACGTCGGCGTGGTGATGCTGGTGCGGGTGTTCGACGGCGTGCTGCGCGTGCGCGACCGGATTCAGCTCATGGCCACCGGCGCGCAATACGGTTGCGAGCAACTCGGGGTGTTCACCCCCAAGTCGGTGGCGCGAGACCAGTTGGGCGCAGGCGAGGTGGGCTTTGTCATCGCCGGCATCAAGGAACTCAAGGCCGCGCGCGTGGGCGACACGCTGACGGTGGCCTCGCGTCCGGCGACCCAGGCGCTGCCGGGCTTCAAGGAAGTGCAGCCGCAGGTGTTCGCCGGTCTGTACCCGGTGGAGGCCAACCAGTACGACGCGCTGCGCGACGCGCTGCAGAAGCTGCAGCTCAACGACGCCGCGCTGCGTTTCGAGCCCGAGGTATCGTCGGCGCTGGGTTTCGGCTTCCGCTGCGGCTTTCTCGGCTTGCTGCACATGGACATCGTGCAGGAGCGCCTGGAGCGCGAGTACGACATGGACCTGATCACCACCGCGCCGTCGGTGGTGTACCAGGTGCGCCTGCGCGACGGCAGCGAGGTGACCGTGGACAACCCGTCGAAAATGCCCGAGGTCGGGCGTATCGACACCATCCTGGAGCCCATCGTCACGGTCAAGCTGTTCATGCCCCAGGAATACGTCGGCGCGGTGATGACCCTCTGCAACGTCAAGCGCGGGGCGCAGACCAACATGTCCTACATGGGGCGCCAGGTGCAGCTGGTCTATGAAATGCCCCTGGCGGAGATCGTGCTGGATTTCTTCGACAAGCTCAAGTCCATCTCGCGCGGCTACGCGTCGATGGATTACAGCTTTCTCGAATACCGCGCGGCCGACGTGGTGAAAGTGGACATGCTGATCAACGGCGAACGCGTGGACGCGCTGTCGCTGATCGTGCATCGCTCGCAAAGCCAGTACCGCGGGCGCGAGGTCGCCGCCAAGATGCGCGAATTGATTCCGCGTCAGATGTTCGACGTCGCGATCCAGGCCGCCATCGGGGCCAACATCATCGCGCGTGAGACAATCAAGGCGATGCGCAAGAACGTGTTGGCCAAATGCTATGGCGGCGATATCTCCCGCAAGCGCAAACTGCTCGAGAAGCAGAAGGCCGGCAAGAAGCGCATGAAACAGATCGGTACCGTCGAGGTGCCCCAGGAAGCCTTCCTGGCCATTCTCAAGGTCGAGGGCTGATTCTCCCGGCCCCAGCCCCAGCCCAGCCCAGCCCCAGACCACTTCGTTCCATGGAAGAACCGGCCGTCAATTTCACCCTCCTGTTGTTCGTGCTGCTGGTGGTCACCGGCCTGTTCTGGATCGCCGAACGCCTGCGCTTCGCGCGCCAGCGCATCGACGCCGCCGAGGCCGCGACCTCGGCGCTGCGTCGGCGGCGCGACGAACTGCGCGCACAGGGCATCACGCCCGACGATTCGCTCAGCGACGAGAACATCCAGGCCACCCGTGCGCGACTGCTGCGCCAGCCCTGGTGGCTGGAGTGGACGGCGGGGCTGTTCCCGGTGATCGCCTTCGTGTTCGTGCTGCGCTCCTTCGTGGCCGAGCCCTTCAAGATCCCTTCGGGGTCGATGGAGCCCACGCTGGTGCCGGGCGACCTGATCCTGGTGAACAAATTTCTCTACGGCCTGCGCCTTCCGCTGGGGCATGAGCGGCTGACCCCGGGGCGGGCCCCGCGTCGCGGCGACGTCATCGTGTTCCGCCTTCCCAAGGATCCCGCGGTCGACTACATCAAGCGCATCGTCGGGTTGCCGGGCGACACGGTGTCGTACGAGAACAAGCAACTGGTGATCGACGGCAAGCCCATCTCCGAGAAGGCCGACGGCCAGTGGTTCGATCCGTCGAGCATGGCCTATTACCAGCAGTACCGCGAGAGCCTGGATGGCGTGCAGCACCGCATCCTGATCAATCCCCAGGCGCCCGCCTACGTGATCGGCGGACCGGACAATTTTCCTCACCGCGACGCTTGTCATTATGATTCGCAGGGCTTCGTCTGCAAGGTTCCCGCAGGAATGTACTTCGTGATGGGCGATAACCGCGATAATTCACTGGATTCCCGCTACTGGGGATTCGTGCCGGCACGCAACATCGTCGGGAAGGCGTTTTTTGTCTGGATGAACTTCGGCGGCCTGAAGAACATCGGGCCGATTCATTGACCTGCTGTCAGCACTCGATGGGGTTTGCGGTATGAGCCACGCGCAACGTCAACGCGGCATCACGCTGATCGGCCTGCTGTTCTGGGGGGCGATCATCGCCATCCTGGTCGTGCTGGGATTGCAGATCGTGCCGGACTGGCAGGAGTCGATCTCCATCCAGCATGCGGTGGACCAGGCCGCGAAGGCCGGGCCCACGGTCGGGGACATCCGCACCAAGTTCGACAAGATGGCCGAGGTCGACTACATCAGCTCGATCAACGGCAAGGATCTCAGCATCACCAAGGTCAACGGCAACGTGGTCGTCTCGTACGCGTACCAGAAGGAGATCCACCTGGTCGGTCCGGCGTACCTGCTGCTCAAGTTCGCCGGGAAGTCGCGTTGACGGGGCGCCCGAGGCGGTGAGCGCGCTGGAACAACTGCAGGCGCGCCTGCAGTATCGATTTCGCGATGGCGCGCTGTTGCGCCAGGCGCTGACCCACCGCAGCCACGGCGCGAACAACAACGAGCGCCTGGAGTTTCTCGGCGACGCCGCGCTGAACCTGCTGGTCGCCACTCTGCTGTACGCCGACGGCGAGGCCGACGAAGGCCACCTGTCCTATTGGCGTGCCGCGCTGGTGCGCGAGGCCACGCTGGCCGAACTGGCACGCGAGGCCGGCCTGGGCGAACTGTTGTCGCTGGGCGAGGGCGAGCAGCGCAGCGGAGGACGGCGCCGCCACTCCATCCTGGCCGATGCGTTGGAGGCCCTGATCGGTGCCGTCTACCTCGACGGCGGCATCGAAGCGGCCGGCGCGCTGGTGCGCCGGCTGTACGGCGAGCGCCTGCGGCAGCTGGACTTGCGGGCCAGTGCGAAGGACGCCAAGACCACCTTGCAGGAGATGCTGCAGGGGCGCAAGATGCAACTGCCCGGCTACCGCGTGCTGCAGACCAGCGGGCCCCCGCACGCGCAGCATTTCGTCGTGCAATGCGAGGTCGTGGAGCTCGGGCTGCAAAGCGCCGGAGAGGGCCCCAGCCGACGCACCGCCGAGCAGCAGGCCGCGCAATCCATGATCGAGCTGCTGCGAGCCGGCGCGATGCCGTCGCGGGGCCAGCCAGCCGCCAAGCCATGACCCAAGTCTCTCCCGAAGTCTCCACCGAAGTCTCCACCGAAGCCCAGGTGCCGCAGCGTTTCGGCGCCATCGCCATCGTCGGGCGCCCCAACGTGGGCAAGTCGACCCTGCTCAACGCCCTCGTGGGCCAGAAGATCAGTATCACCTCGGACAAGGCGCAGACCACGCGCCACCGTCTGCTGGGGGTGCGCACCGAGGGTGCCGTGCAGTTCGCCTTCGTCGACACCCCGGGTTTCCAGCTGCGCCACACCCGCGCGCTCAACCGCGCGCTCAACCGCACCGTGCGCGGCGCGCTGGCCGACGTGGACGTCGTGTTGTGGGTGGTCGAGGCGGGCACCTGGGGCTCCGAGGACGAACTCGTCGGGCAGTTGCTGCCGAAGGGGCGTCCGGTGATCCTGGTGGCCAACAAGCTCGATCGCATTCGCGGCCGCGAGAAGCTGCTGCCGTGGCTGGCCGAGCGCGGCAAGGATCCGCGGCTGACCGAGATCGTGCCCCTGTCGGCGCGCCGGCATGCCGATGCGCAGCGCCTGCTGCACATCCTGGCGCGCCATCTGCCCGAAGGCCCCTGGGGTTTCGACGCGGATGCGCTGACCGACCGCGGGGAGCGCTTCCTGGCGGCCGAGATCCTGCGCGAGAAGCTGTTCCGGCTCACCGGCGACGAACTGCCCTACAGCAGCACCGTGGTCATCGACAGCTTCCAGCTCGACGGCCGGCTGCGGCGCGTCGCCGCCAGCATCGTGGTGGAGCGCGACAGTCACAAGGCGATGGTCATCGGCGGTGGCGGCGCGCTGGTGCGGCGCCTGTCCACCGAAGCGCGGCAGGACATGGAAAGGCTGTTCGACGCGCCGGTGTTCCTCGAGGTGTGGGTCAAGACCCGTTCCGGCTGGGCCGACGACCAGGCCGCGGTGCGCGCCTACGGCTACGAGGAATGAAGGCCTAGGCGGCAGGCGGGACACCTGGTGGAACGATCCGCGCCCCGCAGGCGGCCGGCCCGGCGCATCGAGCGCGCGCACGATGAGCCGGCCTTCGTGCTGCACGCCCACGCCTGGCGCGAGACCAGCCTGATCCTGGACGTGTTCAGTCGCCACCACGGCCGCCTGCCGCTGGTGGCCAAGGGGGCCAAGCGCCCGCATTCGCAACTGCGCACCGTGCTGCTGGGTTTCGCGCCATTCGCCGCGTCCTGGAGCGGACAGGGCGAGGTGCGCACCCTCACCCGCGCCGAATGGACCGGCGGCGTGGCGCCGCTGGCGGGCCTGCCTCTGCTGTGCGGTTTCTACTTCAACGAACTGCTGATGCGCCTGCTGCCGCGCGAGGATCCGCACGAGGCGCTGTTCGACGCCTACCTGCAGGCCCTGACCCGCCTGGGCGAGGGCGCGGGCACGGGGGGCGCGGCGGCGCCGGCCCGCGGGCCCCTGTACGCTTCGCGTCAACAGGTCGAGCCGCTGTTGCGCGGTTTCGAGATGGAACTGCTGCGCGAACTCGGTCACCTGCCCGAACTGCACCTGCTCAGCACCAGCGGCGAGCCGGTGCGCCCGCAGGGCCTGTACGTGGTCGACCCGCAGCGCGGCGTGCTCGAGCATGTCGAACAGGACGCCTCGACGGCGATGCCCGGCGAGCAATTGCTGGCGATCGCCGACGCGCGCTGGGAGCATCCCGGGGCCCTGCGCGGGGCCAAGTCGCTGATGCGCGAGTTGCTTGGCTATCATCTGGGAACCCAGCCGCTGCGCACGCGCCAGCTGCTGATCGACCTCCACCAACTATGAATCCCCTCGTCGAACCGGCTCCCCGCGGCCCCTTGCTGGGGGTCAACATCGACCACGTCGCCACACTGCGAAACGCCCGCGGAGGCAGCTATCCGGACCCGGTGGAAGCCGCGTTGCACGCGCTGCGCGGCGGCGCCGACATCATCACCTTCCACCTGCGCGAGGATCGCCGCCACATTCGCGACGAGGACGTGGCCCGCCTGCGCGAACAGGTGCACGCGCCGCTGAACTTCGAATCGGCGCTGACCGGCGAAATGCTGGACCTGATCGAGCAGGCGCGGCCGCGCATGGCCTGCCTGGTGCCCGAGCGGCGCCAGGAGCTCACCACCGAGGGCGGCCTGGACGTGCTGGGGCAATTGCCGCGGGTGCGCGAGGCCTGCGCCCGACTGGCCGCCATCGACTGCCGGGTATCGCTGTTCATCGAGGCCGATGCGGCGCAGATCGACGCCGCCGTGCAGAGCGGCGCTCCATGCATCGAGCTGCACACCGGCGCCTACGCGAACGCGGTCGAGGCGGGCGACGAAGGCTCCGCCCAACGCCAGTTCGCGCGCATCCGCGAAGCCATCGCGCGCGCCCGCGCGGCCGGACTGCAGACCAACGCCGGCCATGGGCTGACCTTGCGCAGCACCCCGGTGCTGGCGGCGATGCCGGAGGTGCGCGAGCTGCACATCGGGCACGCGCTGGTCGCGCATGCGCTGTTCGTCGGCATGGAGCGCGCGGTGCGCGATTTCAAGGCCTGCATCGAAAGCGCGGCGGCGCGGCCGGCCGGATGAACGCACGCCTGTACGGCGTCGGTACCGACGTGTGCGATCTGCGGCGCATCGGGCAGGCCTGCGAGCGGCATGGCGAGCGCTTCGCGCGGCGTATCCTGGGGCCGGCCGAGCAGCAGGTGTTCGCGGCACGCCGGGCGCGTTCGCAGGCGCGCGGCATCGCCTACCTGGGCACGCGATTCGCGGCCAAGGAGGCGCTGTCCAAGGCGCTGGGCCTGGGCCTGCACATGCCCATGAGCTGGCAGGCCTGCGAGATTCTCAACGCGCCGGGCGGTCGCCCGCAGGTCAGGCTGCACGGCGCGCTGGCCGCCTGGTGCGCGCAGCGCGGGCTCGCGCTGCACGTCAGCATCAGCGACGAGACCGACACCGCGGTGGCCTTCGTCGTCGCCGAGATCCTCGAATCCACGCCGGACCCTTCCGCATGAATCTGCCCCACGCTCCGCTGTTCATCGACGTTGCCGGTTGCGAGCTCGCGCCGCGCGAGCGCAAGCGCCTGCGCGATCCGCTGGTCGGCGGCGTGATCCTGTTCGCGCGCAATTGGGAATCGCGCCGCCAGCTGGTCGCGCTGACCTCGCAGATCAAGGCGGCGCGCGCCGACCTGGTCATCGCGGTCGACCACGAGGGGGGCCGGGTGCAACGTTTTCGCAGCGACGGCTTCACCGTGCTGCCGCCCATGGCCTCGCTGGGGCGACTGTGGATGCGCGAGCCGATGCGCGCCGTTCAGGCGGCCGGGGCGTTCGGGCGCGTGCTGGGCGCCGAACTTCGCGCCTGCGGCATCGATCTGAGCTTCACCCCGGTGGTCGATCTGGACTGGGGGCGATCCCAGGTCATCGGCGAGCGAGCGCTGCATTCCGATGCGCGGGTCGTGGGGCTGCTGGCGCAGGCGCTGATCGCCGGACTGCAGGCGGTCGGGCTGGGCCACTGCCTGAAGCATTTTCCCGGCCATGGCTGGGCCGAGGCCGACTCCCACGTCGCGTTGCCGGTGGACCGGCGCGCGCTGTCGCGCATCGTCGAGGCCGACGCGGCTCCCTACGGCTGGTTGCGCCACAGCGCGCGCGCGGTGATGCCCGCCCACGTCGTGTACTCGCGCGTGGACCCGCTTCCCGCCGGCTTCAGCCAGCGCTGGCTGCAGCAGGTGCTGCGCGAGCGCCTGGGCTTCCAGGGCGCGATCATCAGCGACGACCTGACCATGCAGGGCGCGCGCGAGGCGGCGGGCGACACCGTGCAGGCGCTGCTGCTGGCCCTGCGCGCCGGATGCGACATGGCCCTGGTCTGCAACCTGGCACCGCTGGACGGCGGCGCGGCGCTGGATGCCTGCATCGCCGGATTGCGCGAGGCCGAGCGGCGGGGAGACTGGCAGCCCGACGCGCTGGGAGCGGCCCGCCGCGCCGCGCTGCTCGCGACCCAGGCGCCGCTGGGTTGGGACGACCTGATGCTGGACGCCGCCTACGTCGGCGCGCTGGACGACGTCGCCGCGCTGGCCTGAGCGGGCGCGGGCGCCGGCGCCCGCGCGGCTTTCAGGGATAGAACAGGTAGACGGTGTAGGAGGCCGCCGGGCCCTCGCGCAGCGCGAGGTCGAGGCGAATGTGCAGTTCCGCTGCCGCGGCGAGCCCGGCATCCAGGCGCGAGCGGACCTGTCCTGGATCCAGGCCCTGCGCGCCCAGGTACTGCTCGGGTGAAATCACCTTGCGAACCAGCAGCCGGTCCTCGTCCCCGCCCGAGCCCAGGCTGAGTTGCAGCCACGGATAGGCGACCGCGTGCGTTCCCCGGTTGTGCAGCGAGACGGCCAGGTGCAGGCGCCAGGGGCCGCTGGGCGACATGGACGAGGCGTCGATGGCCAGGTCCGCTGCGTCGCGGGGCGGAGCCAGGCTGCAGCCCGCAACCGCGCACAGCGCGGCCAGGGCCGGGCGCGACGCCGGCCAGCGCGCCGCGAGCGAATCCCTCCAGACCCAGGCCGCCTGCCCCGCGCCGGTCAGCACCAGGAGCACGAGCAGCACTCCCAGCACGGCCCGCACCCAGGGGCGCGACCAGCGCTCCCGGCGCCTGGCCTGGCGCACGAAGGCGGGTTCGAAGTCCGGGTCGAGTCCGGGCTCCACGCGTCCGTCGTGGGCATGCGCGGCCAGCGAGGTCGCGAGCTGCACGGTCTCGTCCGGGTGTTCGTCGACCTCGTGCCCCGGCGACCCGCCGGAGAATCCATGCTCGGCGGGCTGGTCGTCCTCCAGCGCGTGCGCCGGCAAGGTCGGAGCATGGTCGGGCGCGTCGTCCGCGTGGAGCGAGGCGTCGGCCGGATGTTCATCGTCGAATTCCTCGCCGTGCAGCCAGGCGGTGTCGGCCAGCCCGTCGAGCACCGAGCCTGAAGGTTCCTCGGGCGATTGCGCGTGCTCCAGCGCGTCGACACCGGGAAAGTCGCCGAGTGCGTCCAACCAGCGCTCCGCGTCCGGCGCATCCGACCACGCGGGCTCGGCAGCGGAGCGTGGATGCTCCGCCTCGGGAGGAACCTCGGGAGGAAGCTCGGGAGGAACCTCGGCAGGAACCTCGGCAGGAACCTCGGCAGGAAGCTCGGGAGGAAGCTCGGGAGGAAGCTCGGGAGGAAGCTCGGGAGGAAGCTCGGGAGGAAGCTCGGCAGGGACCTCGGCAGGGACCTCGGCAGGGACCTCGGCAGGAACCTCGGGAGGAACCTCGGGAGGAACCTCGGGAGGAAGCTCGGGAGGAAGCTCGGGAGGAAGCTCGGGAGGAACCTCGGGAGGAACCTCGGCAGGAACCTCGGAGCTTGCAGGTTGCACCTCGAATTCGAATTGCGCGGCCGCGGCGTCGAAGGCCTCGCCGCAGCGCCCGCAGCGCACCCATCCGCCGCTGAGCAGCAACTGGTCGCGTACCAGCCGGAAGGCGGTGTCGCAGTGCGGGCAGCGGGTGGCGAGGGGCATCGCCGCAGTATAAGAAGCGGCGGACCGCTTCAGCCCCGCACGGGGCCCGCCAGGCAAACCCAGCCGTCGAGTTCGGCCCAGACGCTCAAGCTCGCATGGGGGGCGTAGACCTCGATCAGTTCCTCGGCCTGGCGTTCCAGGATGCCCGACAGCACCAACTGGCCGCCCGGCCGCGCGCGCGCGGCCAGCACCGGCGCCAGCAGGCGCAGCGGAGACGCAAGGATGTTGGCCACCACCACGTCATAGCGCTGCGCCGGCAGTTCGTCGACGTGACACACGTGGCGCAGGCGCAGCCCATTGGCCTCGGCGTTCAGGCGCGTGGCCTGCACGGCGTCCGGATCGATGTCCACTGCGTCGACCGCCTCCACGCCCAGCAGCGCGGCGCCCAGCGCCAAGATGCCGGATCCGCAGCCGTAGTCCAGCACCTGCCGCTCGCGCAGCGATCCCTGCCGCAACAGCCAGCGCAGGCACAGCTGGGTGGTCGGGTGGGTGCCGGTGCCGAAGGCCAGGCCGGGATCCAGGCGAAGTACCATCGAGGCGCCGGCCGGAGTTTCGTGCCAGCTCGGCACGATCCACAGGCGCTCGTCGACGCACACGGGCTGGAACTGCGACTGGGTCAGGCGCACCCAGTCCTGCTCGGCCACTTCGCGCTGACGCACCCCCTGCAGGTCCGGCAGCACGCCATCGGCCAGCAGGCCCAGCAGGGCGGCGTCGGCGCCGGATTCGTCGGCGAACAGCGCGCGCACCAGGTTGTCGCTCCAGGCCGCGCGCGGCTGCTCCATCCCGGGCTCGCCGAACAGCGCGCGCTCCTGCTCGGAGCCCGCCAGGCGGTCCTCCACGTCCACGCTCAGCGCGCCCAGTTCGAGCAGCGCGTCCGACAGGCGCAGCGCCAGATCCTGTCCGGCGGCGATCAGCACTTCGCGATAGGGCATCGGTGCTTCGCTTCGGATCAGGCCGGGCGCGCGGCCATGTATTCCTCGAGATAGTGGATGTTGGTGCCGCCCTCGATGAAGCGGGCATCCACCAGCAGTTCGCGGTGCAGCGGGATGTTCGTCGCGATGCCGTCCACGACCATTTCGGACAGCGCCGTGCGCATGCGGGCCAGCGCCTGCTCGCGCGTGGCGCCATGCACGATGATCTTGGCGATCATCGAGTCGTAGTTGGGGGGCACGAAATAGCCGCTGTAGACGTGCGAGTCCACGCGCACGCCGGGGCCTCCGGGCACGTGCCAGGTGGTGATTCGTCCCGGGCTGGGGGTGAAGCGCACCGGGTCCTCGGCATTCACGCGGCATTCGATGGCGTGGCCGTTGCACTGGATCTGGCGCTGCTTGACGGTCAGCGCCTCGCCGGCCGCGATGCGGATCTGCTGCACCACGATGTCGATGCCCGTGGTCAGTTCGGTCACCGGGTGCTCGACCTGCACGCGGGTGTTCATCTCGATGAAGTAGAACTCCCCGTCCTCGTAGAGGAACTCGAAGGTGCCCGCGCCGCGGTAGCTGATCTTGCGGCAGGCGTCCGCGCAGCGCGCGCCGATGCGCTCGATCAGGCGCCGGGAGATGCCGGGGGCCGGCGCTTCCTCGAGGATCTTCTGGTGCCGGCGCTGCATGGAGCAGTCGCGCTCGCCCAGCCACAGCGCGTTGCCGTGCTCGTCGGCCAGAATCTGGATCTCGATGTGCCGCGGGTTGGTCAGGAATTTCTCCATGTACACCGCGGGATTGCCGAAGGCGCTCTGCGCTTCGGCCTTGGTCGTGGCCACCGCGTTGAGCAAGGCCGCTTCGGTGTGCACCACGCGCATGCCGCGCCCGCCGCCGCCGCCCGCCGCCTTGATGATCACCGGGTAGCCGATGGCGCGCGCCATGCGCGTGATCTCCCGCGGGTCGTCGGGGAGTTCGCCTTCCGAGCCGGGCACGCAGGGAACTCCGGCCTTGATCATCGCCTGCTTGGCCGAGACCTTGTCCCCCATGATGCGGATGGAGTCGGGACGCGGACCGATGAAGGTGAACCCGGAACGCTCCACGCGCTCGGCGAAATCGGCGTTCTCCGACAGGAACCCGTAACCCGGATGGATGGCCTCCGCGTCGGTCACCTCGGCCGCCGAGATGATCGCGGGCATGTTGAGGTAGCTGGCCGCCGACGGGGGGGGGCCGATGCAAACGGCCTCGTCGGCCAGCTTGACGTACTTGGCGTCGCGGTCGGCCTCGGAGTACACGACCACCGTCTTGATGCCCAGTTCGCGGCAGGCGCGCTGGATGCGCAGGGCGATTTCGCCCCGGTTGGCGATGAGGATTTTCTTGAACATGGCAGGGCGGGCTTCGGCTCGGGGCCTCGGCCTGGAAGGTAGGGGCCCGGTGCGCTGAGCGGAGGATGCGGGGCTGCGCGCGGCCACGGTGGCGGCTTACTCGAGCTCGAACAGGGCCTGGCCGTACTCGACCGGCTGGCCGTTCTCGACCAGCACCTGCTTGACCACGCCGTCGATCTCGGACTCGATCTCGTTGAGGATTTTCATCGCCTCGACGATGCACACGGCCTGGCCCTGCTTGACCGTGTCCCCCACCTCGACGAAGGGCTTCGCCCCCGGCGCCGAGGCGCGGTAGAAGGTCCCCACCATCGGCGACTTGATCAACTTTCCGGTCGGAGCCGGCGCGGCTGCGGCGGCGGTCGCAGCCGCAGCCTCGACCACCGCGGCCGCCGGGGCGGGGCTCATCGGCACCATGTAGGGCTGCATGGCGGCGCCCATCGGGGCGGGGCCGGCCTTCACGATACGTACCTTGCCCTCGGCTTCGGTGATCTCGAGTTCCGAGATGTTCGAGTCCGATACCAGATCGACCAGGGTCTTCAGCTTGCGCAAATCCATGATGTGCGGGCCGCTCGCGCGGCGTGGGTTGCAGGGGCGGGCGATGACACGGACCTTCGGGTCTCGCATCCGGCCCGTCATGCGCGGGCCTCGCCGGATTGCCGGAACGGCCGCCGGCCCGATGCGCGAGCGCCAGGCGAGGCCGGGTTTCCAGGGCCAGACAACTTCAGCTAGGACTCGATGCTATTCGCTTGGATCTTGTCCGAAGATTCCGCGAATTGTACTCAACTCTGCGGATTTGTCATCAATCGCTCAACGGCGAAGCGAAGGGCGAGGCTATAGCCCATGGCGCCGCAGCCGCTGATCACCGCTTCCGCGAGATCGGAGAAGTACGAATGATGCCGGAACTTTTCCCGACGATAAACGTTGGATAGATGAATTTCGACAAAAGGAAGGGCCACTCCGGCCAGCGCGTCGCGCAGCGCCACGCTGGTGTGCGTATACGCCGCCGGGTTGATCAGCACGAAGCGCGTGCCGTCGCGTGCCGCCGCGTGGATACGCTCGACCAGCGCGCCCTCGTGGTTGCTCTGGAAGCACTCCACCTGCACGCCGAGCTCGTCGCCCAGGCGCCGCAGGCCCTCGTCGATCTGCGCCAGCGTGGTGCTTCCGTACACCTGCGGCTCGCGGGTTCCGAGCAGATTCAGGTTCGGGCCATGCACGACGGAGATGCGGGCTTTCATGAGCGGGTACGGCGCTGGTTGATGCGCGCTTGCGCGTTCGGTGAGGGCTCGGGCAAGCATAGCGCATCGGCTGCGCCGTCAACGCCCTGGGCCCGCCTCGACCAGACTGCGCAGCGCCTGCAGGCTGCCGCGCTCGGGAGCGGCGCCGCGCGCGCCGTGGCCGCCGTGCACCAGCACGCCGCGCTCGTCCTTCGCCGGATACAGGCTGAGCGTGGCTTCCAGCGCCTGCTCGGGCGCTCCGTCCTCGCCCGCCAGGGGCCAGAGGAATTCCAGCCGCTCCACGCTGCGGCGCCCGGCGTAGTGGCCGGCCTGCGAGGTGGCGTAGCGGATGCCGCGGTTGATGCAGTGGATCTCCACTTCCTTCGCGTCGTCGCAGAACAGCAGCAGGTGCAGGCCGGAGTGCTCGGTGGCGGTGCCGTTCCACACCGCTCCCGCCACATAGGGGCGGAATTCCTCGAATTCGCGCATCAGCGCCAGCGTCGCCGCGCGCAGACGCCAGAGCAGCCGCGGGTGGGTGTCGCCGTGGAACACGGCCAGGTACTGCTCCACCTGGGCGCGCACGTCGTCGTTGTCGGGTTGCGCGTCGCTGCGCGCGCCGGGGCCCAGCACCTGGTGCAATGCCTTGCGCTTGGCGCTGGCGTAGTCCAGGCCGTCCTCCACCACCAGCCGCGCCGCGACCGCGGCCAGTTCCTCGCGTAGCGGGTTCATGCATCCAGTGTAGGCCTGCCGGGCCCCGGGCCCCGGGCCACGGTCCGGGCCGCGGCGCTTCCTACAATGCGGCGATGCACATCCACATCCTGGGAATCTGCGGCACCTTCATGGGCGGGGTCGCGGCGCTGGCGCAGGCCGGCGGGCATCGGGTCACCGGTTGCGACGCCCAGGTCTACCCGCCCATGAGCGACCAGCTGCAGGCGCTGGGCATCGAACTGGTCGAGGGCTTCGGTGCCGAGCAGCTCTCGCTGCGCCCCGACCTGTGGGTGGTGGGCAATGCCGTGAGCCGGGGCAACCCCTTGCTCGAGGCCATCCTGGACGCGCAGCAGCCCTACACCAGCGGCCCGCAGTGGCTGGCCGAGCATGTGCTGGCCCGGCGCTGGACCCTGGCGGTGGCCGGCACCCACGGCAAGACCACGACCTCGTCGATGCTGGCGTGGATCCTCGATCAGGCCGGGTTGCGCCCGGGATTCCTGATCGGCGGCGTGGCGCAGGATTTCGGCGTCTCGGCGCGCCTGGGCGACGGCGAGTGCTTCGTCGTCGAAGCGGACGAATACGACACCGCGTTTTGCGACAAGCGCTCCAAATTCGTGCATTACCGCCCCCGCACGGCCATCCTGAACAATCTGGAGTACGACCACGCCGACATCTTTCCCGACCTGGCGGCGATCGAGACCCAGTTCCATCACCTGGTCCGCACCGTGCCGCGGCGCGGGCGCCTGATCGTGCCGGCGCACAGTCCGGCCCTCGACCGGGTGCTGCGACGCGGCTGCTGGAGCGAGGTGGAGCGTTTCGAACACCTGGTCGGCGAGGACCCGCAGGTCGCTGCGCAGGCTGGCGGCGCCGAAGCCGAAGCCGTCGCGTGGAGCTTCCGTGGCGACGAGCAGGACTTCGAACTGTTGGCACGGGGCCGTGCGGTCGGGCGCGTGCGCTGGGCGCTGATGGGCGCGCACAACCGGGCCAACGCGCTGGCCGCGGTGGCCGCCGCCGCCCATGCGGGCGTGGATCCGGCGCTGGCCTGCGAGGCCCTGGGACGTTTCCAGGGCGTGCGCCGGCGCATGCAGTTGCGCGGCAGCGCGGCCGGGGTCGAGGTGTACGACGACTTCGCCCACCATCCGACGGCGATCGCCACCACCATCGCCGGGCTGCGGCGGGCGCGTCCCGACGGGCGCATCCTGGCGGTGTTCGAGCCGCGCTCGAACACCATGAAGCTGGGCTCCATGAAGCAGCAGTTGCCGCAGGCCCTCGGCGCGGCGGACCTGAGCTTCGGCTATGCCGGAGGCATCGACTGGGACCTGGCCGAGGCGCTGGCGCCGCTGGGTGCGCGCGCGCGCGCCCACCGCGAGCTGCAGGCGCTGGTGGACGACGTGGCCGCCAGCGCGCGGCCCGGGGACCACGTGCTGGTGATGAGCAACGGCGGCTTCGGCGGTGTCCACGAGCGCTTGCTGCGAGCGCTGCGCGAGGCCTCGCCCGTCCACCACGGCTAGTCGGCGGCGGCGCGCCGCATGGGAACGCGGCATGGGACCGCGGCCTGGGGCTGCCTACAATGGGGCGCATGTCCGGAAACACCTTAGGTCTGCTGTTCGCCGTCACCACCTTCGGCGAGTCCCACGGCCCAGCGATCGGCTGCGTCATCGACGGCTGCCCGCCGGGCATGGAGCTGTCCGAGGCCGACATCCAGCCCGATCTCGACCGCCGGCGTCCGGGCACGTCGCGGCACGTCACGCAGCGGCGCGAGCCCGATACGGTGGAGATTCTCTCCGGGGTCTACGAAGGCCGTACGACCGGCACGCCGATCGCGCTGCTCATCCGCAACCAGGACCAGCGCAGCAAGGACTACGCCAGCATCGCCGAGAGTTTCCGGCCCGGGCACGCGGACTACAGTTATTGGCGCAAGTACGGCACGCGCGACCCGCGCGGCGGCGGACGTTCCTCGGCGCGCCTGACGGCGCCGCTGGTGGGCGCCGGCGCGGTGGCGCGCAAATGGTTGCGCGAGCGCCACGGCATCGTCGTGCGTGGCTGCATGCAGCAGGTGGGCGAGGTGCCGATTCCCTTCCAGTCCTGGGAGCATGTCGCCGACAACGCCTTCTTCGCTCCCAATGCCGAGGTCGTGCCGCGCCTGGAGGACTACATGGACGCGCTGCGCAGGTCGGGCGACTCCTGCGGCGCGCGCGTGTACGTCGAGGCGCTGGGCGTGCCGGCGGGCTGGGGCGAGCCGCTGTACGACCGGCTGGACGCGGACATCGCGCACGCGATGATGGGGCTCAACGCGGTCAAGGGCGTGGAGATCGGCGCCGGCTTCGCCAGCGTGAGCCAGAAGGGCAGCGAGCACGGCGACGAACTCACGCCCGAGGGCTTCGCGAGCAACCACGCCGGCGGCGTGCTCGGGGGCATCAGCAGCGGTCAGCCGGTGACCGTGTCGATCGCCCTCAAGCCCACGTCCAGCATCCGCCTGCCGCGTCGCTCGGTGGATCGCAGCGGACAGCCGGCGACGGTGGAGACCCTGGGGCGCCACGATCCCTGCGTGGGCATCCGCGCCGCGCCGATCGCCGAGGCGCTGCTCGCGCTGGTGCTGATGGATCACGCGCTGCGCCATCGCGCGCAGTGCGGGGACGTGCGTCACGAGGTGGCGCCGATCCCCGGCGCCGTCTGAGCGCGGGCCCCGAAGGGCCCCGCGCGCGTCGTCCGTTGCGTCTGGCTCGCCAGGAGAGGCAACAAAAAGTCACCGGACTGGGGAACTCGTCCGCGCTTGACGTATCAGACCTTGCATTGCACCCCGCATGGTGCCGCGCCGGACGCGGCACCATGCGGCCGCCTTTCGCAACCGCAAGGAGATTCGTCATGCCCCATGTATCCGACATCATGACCCGCGACGTGCGCTTCGTCGCGCCGGCCGAGAAGTTGCAGCGAGCCGCGCAGTTGATGAGCGACCTGGACGTCGGCGCGCTGCCCGTGTGCGACGGTACCCGCCTGGTCGGCATGGTCACCGACCGCGACATCATCGTGCGCGGCACGGCCGCCGGCCATGCTCCCTCGGACGCCTGCGTGGCGGACGTGATGAGCGAGGACGTGTGCTGGTGTTTCGAGGACGAGGCCCTCGACGACGTGATGCGTCAGATGGCAGACAGCCAGGTGCGGCGCATCCCCGTGGTATCTCGCGGCGAGGAACGCAGGCTGGTCGGCATGGTCGCGCTGGGCGACATCGCGCAGCACGACGCGGGGAGGGGCGAGCGGGCCGGCGATGCCGGCGATGTGCTCAGGCAGGTTTCCGATCCGTCGCGGCCGGGGCGCTGAGGCCTTGTCGCCCACCGCCTGTCGTCTTGACCACCCCACTCCTGGAGGAACCCCATGGCCCTGGATCTCTACAGTGCCCGCGGCACGCCCGTGGAACTGCAATACCTGAACTGGCACGACATGGTGCGCACGCCGATCAGCAAGCTCGACGATGACGCCTTCACCCGCGTGCGCATCGTGCTCATGTCCGCCCTCGAGGATCAGGCGCTGCGCTTCGCCCACGGCGCGGCGCGCGCCAGCGCCGAACTGCGCGAAGGCCTGGCCCGCGTGCGGCGCATCGAACTGCATCAGGGCATTGCCGTGCGTTCGCTGCTCGGCGCCGATCATTCGGCACTGGAACTCGCGCTGGCCCACAAGCAGTGCGCGGTCGAGGTGGGCGCCGCGCTCGCGCAACGCGAAGCGCACGAGTCCATCGCCAGCGCGCTGCGCTTCGTTCTGCTCGAGGATATGGATCATCTCTATCGCTTCGCCGCGCTGCTCGACCGCGTCGAGGGCAGGGATGCGAACAACATCCTGCAGAGCTACACCGACATCGTGCCTGCGCGGCCGAGCATCCTGCAGCACCGAGCCCCCCACGACGACCTGCTGGCGTCCTACGACTGCACCACGGTGGGCCTTCCAAGTCGCCTGCACCTGCTGTGCATGCAGGCCGGCGCGTCGCAGATGCGCGGTCTGTTCGCCCACGCCGGCGTGGCCCACTCCGACCCCGTGGTGCGCCAGTTGCTGGCCGAGATCGCCTCCATCGAGGAGCAGCACGCCACGCACTTCGCATCCCTGATCGACCCCCGGGAGACCTGGCTGGAACAGTGGCTGCTGCACGAGGCCGCCGAGGCCTGGAGCTACGCGGCCTGTGTGCAGCAGGAGAGCGATTCGCGGATCAAGGCGTTCTGGGAGCAGATGCTCGACTACGAGATCGGCCAGTTCCATTTCGTCGCCGGCCTGCTGCGCACCCAGCAGGGCCAGGACCCGCAGCGCCTGGTGCCGCGGGAACTGCCAGAACCCCTGCCTTTCGCCAGTCAGCGCGAATTCGTGCGCAAGGTGATGCGCGAGGAGCTCGAGCTCAGCGTGGCCGCACAACGCCATGTGCCGCGAAGCCAGGAAAGCCAGGCCACCCGCGACTACCGCGCGCAGGTGGATGCCGAGGGCTCGCCCAGCGAGGCCGTGGCCGCCGGCTACACCTGGACCCCCGGAACCGAACTGGCGCGCCTGCACCCGGCGAACGCCTGATCCCGAACCACAACAGGAATCTCGACATGAAGCATCAACAACCGCGCATGGGCAGCAACCGAACCGGCGTGCAGATGTCTCCGCTGGACGCCAGGCGCATGCACGAGCAGCATGTGGAGCTCGCGCCGGCCGCGCCGCAATCGCCGGTCTCCGCGGCGACCGCCGACATGCGCGCTCGCTACATCGCCGATGCCGGTCCGCTGGGCTCGGTTCCGCCGCCGGGTAGCGTCAAGGGCGTGCTGAACACCGGCGTGGCGATGATCAGCGGCAACAGTCCGCAGCTGCTGCTGGACAAGCTGGGCGAACGGCTGGCCTTCGAGCGTACCGCCACGCGCGTCCTCGACATGCTGATCACCAAGGTGCGCAGCAGCCAGGGCGACGACGGCGAAGCCCTGGTTCCACTGGATCAGCTGCTGACCATGCGTGAGCAGGAGGCCGGGCATTTCGCGCTGGTGGCACGCTGTATCGAGGAGCTTGGGGGCGACAGCAGCGCCCAGACCCCCGGCGGGGATCTGGTGGGCATGGAGTCCGCCGGGTTGCTGCAGGTGATCTGCGACCCCCGCACCAGCATCGTGCAGTCGCTGCACGCGTTGCTCATTTCCGAGATGGCCGACCACTACGGCTGGGAAATCCTGGTGGCACTGGCTGCCACGCAAAAGCACACGGCCATGCAGCGCGAGTTCGAGCTCGCCCTGGAGCGCGAGGCTGCCCACCTGCAGTATGTGAAGGCCTGGTTCGAGCGTCATACCCTGGGCGCGCCGACGGCGCCGGAATTCCCGCACTAGGAGCCTGGGTATCGAGCCCACCGGCCAGGTCGGCGTACTTGCTGCGGCGAGTCAAGGCGAAGCGGCCTCCCCGGCGCGATGATGCTGTCCGTGCGGGGCTCGGGAGTCCCCGCGGGAGTCCGCCATGGATGCTCGAAAGACCTGCAGTGTGCCTGGCCGCGCTCGCGCGCGCGGCTTGCGCTGGCTGATCCTGCCATGGCTGGTCCTGCCGGGGCTGGGTTCGTCGGCCCCGGGCTGGACAGCTTTGCGCCTCGCCGATGCGCAGCCCGCGCCCCCGGTGCTGGCGCAGCGCGCCGGACCCGAGGCGCAGCCGCTGGACGCCGTGCAGCTGGAGACGCTGGCGGCGCCGGTCGCGCTGTTCGACGATGAGCTGCTGCTCGACACGCTCGATGCCAGCCTGCATCCCGCGCAGGTCCTGCAGGCGCGACGATATGCCGCGCAGGGCGGCGGTGGCGCACCGCAGGACTGGGCGCCGAGCGTGCGCGCGCTGCTGCGCCTGCCCAGGGTGCTCGACATGCTGGCCGACCATCCGGCCTGGGCGCAACGACTCGGGCGCGCCTACGAGTGGCAGGGGCCGGAGCTGATGGACGCCGTGCAGCGCCTGCGCTGGCGAGCCCTGGACGCCGGCACCCTCGACCCGACGCAGGATCGCCTGGTCGATATCGCCGACGGGGTGATTTCCATTCATGCGGTGGGCTGGATGGCGGTGCCGGAATACGACCCCTGGTGCGTGTACGGGCCATGGCCGGCGGGCGCCATGCAGGATTTCTCCTACCAGCCGCCGCCGCCCGACTGCGGCTTCACGCCGGGCCAGGCGTTGATCCTGGTCGAGCCAGTGCCCCTGCTCGCCGGGCGCTGGATCTGGGGCGTCATCGACTGGCACGGCCGCCGGGTGCGCGTGGATCGCGACCAGTGGCGGCACCATGCCCCCGGCCAGGCGTTGCCTCCCGATTGGCGGCCGGGCCAGCCCAGGCCGCCGGCCCCGCGGCCGGGCGGTGGCGTCGAGCCCCTGCGGCGTGGCCCCGAGTTGCGCATGCCGGCGCCGGCGCAACCGCCGGCGCCTCGCAGCGCGGAGCGCCCGCAGGCTCCAGCTCGGCAGGCCGTGCCGCCCCTTCGCAACCAGCCTCCCGGCAACCTGCTGCCGGGGGGGCCGGGGCCGGCACCTCGCGCGGGCCAGCAGCCGCAGCGCCCCATTCAGCCCCTGCAGCCGCTTCGGCCGGTGCAGCCACCGCAGCCTATCCACCCGCCGCAGCCGCCGCGCCCGCCGCAGCCATCGCTCCCACCGGCGGGGTCGCGGATCCAGCAGCCGTGGCAGCAGCAGCCGCAGGCGCGGCAACCGCAAGGCCAGCAACTACAGCGCCAACACCAGCAGCAACAGCAACAGCAACAGCAACAGCAACAGCAACAGCAACAGCAACAGCAGTCTTCC
>JAKBNS010000025.1 GCA_021830925.1 Pseudomonadota bacterium
TCCGGCAGGCACGACGCACTTTGTTATGATTGAGTGTTTCGGTCGGGGTCGTTAGCTCAGTCGGTAGAGCAGCGGACTTTTAATCCGTTGGTCGCGTGTTCGAGTCACGCACGACCCACCAAGAAATTCAACGGCTTAGGCGCATTGCAGCCTAGGCCGTTTGTCTTTGAGGCGGTAGCGCGGTCGCCGTGTAGCCAGCGACCCCGAGCGCCGGCTGCATCCACGGGCTACGCCACGCGCGGCGGCGTTGCCACCGTGCTCAACGAGTTCGCCCAGGCCAGCCGATGCGCGATCCGACTCGATGAAGCGGCGCTTCCGGTGCGCGAGGCGGTGCGCGGGGTGTGCGAGATCCTCGGCCTGGACCCGCTGTACCTGGCCAACGAGGGCAAGCTGGTCGCGGTGGTCGCGGCCGAGCGAGCTCCGGCCGTGCTCGCGGCGATGCGCGCGCATCCCGACGGGCGCGATGCCTGCGTCATCGGCGAGGTGCGGGCGGCGCCCGCCGGCACGCTCAGCGTGCGTACCCGGCTCGGCGGCGAGCGGCGCGCGGACATGCTGGTGGGAGACCAGCTGCCGCGCATCTGCTGAGCCGGCGGCTCTATCGAGCCGCCCGCGCCGGCTCGAAACGCCCCAGGCGCCAGACCAGGTAGGAGGCACCCCAGGCCAGCAGGAACAGCGAGACGATGGCGTAGCCGAAGGCGCCGAAGGGAAGGTGGGCCATCCATTCGGCCCACCGCCCGCGCAGGTGGAGTTCGCCGACCAGCACCTGGAGGATCTCCATGCTGCCGATGATCCACGCGGCCGCGACGGACAGGGAGGTGGTGGTCAGGTTGTAGAAGATCCGGCGCACCGGATCGAAGATCGCCCAGCCGTAGGCACGGGTCATCAGCACCCCCTCGGCGGTGTCCATCATCGACATCCCGGCGGTGAACAGGATCGGAAGCGCCAGCACCGCGCCCACCGGCAGGCTGCCGAGCGCGGCCCCGCCGGCCAGGGCCAGCAGCGCGATCTCCGATGCGGTGTCGAAACCCAGTCCGAACAGCAATCCCACCGGATACATCTGCCAGGCGTGCCGGATCATCCGCGTGAGGCGCTGGCCGAACAGCCGATTGAGCAGGCCACGGCGAGCCAGCAGCTCGTCCAGGCGCGCATGATCGTGCGCCTCGTGGCGCCGGTGCCAGATTTTCAGCATGTCCAGCAGCACGGCCAGGTTGAGCAGGCCGATGCCCAACAGGAACACCCCCGACACCAGCGCGCCGGCAACGCTGCCGAAATGCACCAGGCCCGGCAGTCGGTGCCTCACGACTCCGGAGAGCACGGCGGTCAGCGCGGCCAACAGGAACACGACCGTGGAATGCCCGAGGGAAAAAAAGAATCCGACGCCCAGCGGGCCGCGGTTGTTGCGCAGCATCAGGCGCACGGTGTCGTCGATGGCCGCGACGTGATCGGCGTCGAAGGCATGGCGCAGGCCGAACAGGTAGGCGGCCAGCCCCATGCCCAGCAAGGCCGGATGGGACCGCGTGTAGACCAGGCACAGCCCCCAGCCGACGACGTGCAAGACCGCGATGGCCGCCGCATAGCCTTTCAGGCTGCGGCGGTCCTCGACCGAGAAGATCCCCCCTGCCGACAGCAGGGATGTTCGCGAGCGCATGGTTTCTCCTTCGGGACACGAGGAACGTCGGAGAGGCCATGCAAGATCCATGCCGCCGCACCGGAACGGTGCGCTCGCGACCCGGACTGGAAGGTCCTGTTTCGATCCGGAAATCCGAAGCAGCCGGGCGCGCCCGGCCAGACCCTTGCGCTCAGCGCCCGGTCAGCGCCGCCCGGATCTTCTTGTCGGTCTTGTACTGGCCGAGCGAGTAGGCGGCCCAGATGGCCGCCGGAATCCACCCGAGGATGGTCAGCTGAAGTACCAGGCAGATGATGCCTGCGATGGGCCGGCCGATGGTGAAAAAGGCCAGCCAGGGCAGGAAGATGGCAAGGAACAGGCGCATGACGGAATCCCGGGTACCGCGAACGCGCGCAGTCTACTCCGCAGGAGGGCCGAGACATGCCCGCGCGCGGCGCGCTGCACGAGTTGCCGGCGATGATGCTGGCCGCATGCTGCCCCTTCAACCAACTGCGCCACTGGCTTCCGCGGCAGCGGGCGGAAGTTCGCAGCGCGACGCTCGCTTGTAGATCATGGTGCCGAAAAACCCCGCGCCAAAGCCCGCGCGCACCAGGGTGGGTAAGAGAAAAATGGGAGGAAGCCCCTGCGGAACATGTCCCTCGCGCAGCGGAGCAAGCCATTCGAGAAACGAATTGGTGCCCGGGGAATCTTGGAACCAGAGGCTGTCGAACAAGCCGTAGCCGACGGCGATCGCGCATCCCAGCAGGCCGCCGAGCAAGCCGGCAACCAGATAGCCATGGCGGTGCACGACACTCCTGCGCAAGGCTCCGACGACCGCCCCCGTGAGCAAGGCGGGAACGGCGGCGACGTAGTAGGCGAGGTAGACGATGACGATCCACCCCGAAGTGAACAGCGTGCGCGTCGCCGGCCTGATGGACAGCCCGTTCTGGAACAAGAACCAGGCGTATTGGATCGGTTCCCACGCGATTAGAACGGACTCGATCAGCGTGCCCAGCAGCGGGCCGATGGCGCCGAACAGCAAGCTACAAAACAGGATGGACGTGACTGCGGCTTTCAGTTGCGACATCGAAGGGCCTGCTCGCGACGTGGTCCACGGGCGGAAATCCGAGAGGCGAAACGCCGCCACATCGAGCTTCGTGCCCAGGTGGTCCATGCTAGGGCGCTGGCCGCATCCGGCGCACCAGGCCCCTCAAACAGCCCTGCGCTTCGTACGGCGCTCGCGGCGCATCGCAGGCGCGGCGCAACGCTGCCGCCCTGCCCCGCTCAATCCCGCTTTTGCGTCAGGTACGGCGCCACGTCGTGCGCCAGGCGCGAGATGGTCAGGCTCTGCAGCCACACCCGGCCGGGGCCGGTGAGCCGCGCCTGGAATATTCCGTCGCCGCCGAAGATCGCGTTCTTGAAGCCCTTGATCAGCGCGATGTCGAAATTCACGCCAGCTTCGAACATGGCGACATGGTGCGGATGCACGCGGATGGATTCGCCCGGCGCCAGATCGCGCACCACGCATTCCCCGCCCAGTTCCACGAAGGCCTGCCCGCTTCCCGAGAGCTTCTGCAGCACGAATCCGTTGCCGCCGAACACTCCCGCGCCGAGGCGCTGCTGCAGGCCGAGGCTGAAGTTCACGCCCGGGGTCGCGCACACGAAACCATGCTTGTGCACCAGGTATTCGCGGCGCCCGTCGAGTTCCACCGGCGTGATGGTGCTGGGCAGATGGGAGGCGAAGGCCACGCGCGCGCCGTCGCGCGCCGAGGCGTATTCGGTCATGAACAAGGTCCCGCCGCTCAGTGCGCGCCCCAGCGCGCCGAACAGGCCCCCTGCCCCGCCGCCGCTGGTCGACGTGCGCATCTGCACGTCGTCGTCCATCCAGGAGAACTCGCCCGTCTCGGCATACACGCTCTCGCCGCGATCGAGGGTGATCTCGAGCACGGGCATGGTGGTTCCGACAATGCAATGCCGCATGAATGACTCCTGGGGGCGCTCCGTCCCGAATTCCCGCACGAGGGAATCCGGGTCGGCCGGCAAGAAAGTGCGCCGAGCATAGCGGATCCGCCTGCGGGTGCTCCGGCCCGGCGCGTCGAGCGGCGATCGAGGTGGAATCGTCATATTTGCGCACCCAGAATGACCCTGCGCCCGGTTTTCCCTCCCGGGATGCCTGGCGTTTCCGAGGGTGTTCGACGGGGTGGTACCGATGCTGCAGAACCTCAAGATCCGCACCAGGCTGGGCCTGGGCTTCGGCGTGCTGGTGCTGATGCTGCTGATCACGGCGGCGCTGTCGCTGCGCGGCCTGGCGACCATGCAGCAGGCCGACGCCCGACTCAGCGGCCAGGCCTGGCCGCAGGCGCATGCCATCGCCCAGCTGGAGAACGGCTGGGTGGAAATGGGCTCGGCGCTGCGTGTGGTGGTGGCCAACAAGGACCCCGCCGAGCAGGGGCTGCTGGACCTGAAGCTGCGCAAGGAACTGGTGGACAACCAGCGTCAGATCGACGCGCTGCAGCGCCTGCTCAACTCACCGCAAATGCTGGAACTGCTCGGCGCCGTCCGCCAGCATCGCCAGCGCTACGCGCAGGCGGTCAACGCGATGCTGGCCGTGCAGCAGGACGGCAACCGTGCGCAGGACGTGTTCGAACAGCAGGTGCTACCGCAGGAAACCCGGATCCGCCAGGCCTTGCGCAGCCTCGGCGACCTGTCGGTACAGGGCTTCGGCGCGGCCTCGCGCCAGGCCGACGAGGTCTACGCGACCAACCTGCGCATCGCCGTGGCGATGGGCGCGCTGGCGCTGCTGCTGTCGCTGCTCCTGTCCTTCGTCATCACCCGATCCATCACCCGGGTGCTGGGCGCCGAGCCGCACGAACTGTCGCAGGCCGCCCACGCGGTGGCCGGGGGCGACCTGAGCCTGCGCGTGCGACTGCGCGCCGGCGACGAGCACAGCGTGATGGCGGCGCTGCAGGGCATGGTGGACCGGCTGGGCGCGACCCTGGCGACCATTCGCGGCTCGGCCGACGACATGGCGAGGAGTTCCCTGGAGGTGTCCGGCACCTCGCAGACCCTGTCGCAAGGCGCCTCGGAGCAGGCAGCCTCGGTGGAGCAGACGGCCGCATCCCTGGAGCGTTTCGCCGATTCGGTGCGCCACAATGTCGACGATGCGCGCCAGACCGCGGACATCGCCGGGCGGGCGGCCGAGCAGGCCCAGCAGGGCGGCGATGCGGTGCGCAAGACCCTGACCGACATGCAGGCCATCGCCGAGCAGATCTCGGTGATCGACGACATCGCCTACCAGACCAACATGCTGGCCTTGAACGCGGCCATCGAGGCCGCCCGCGCCGGCGCGCAGGGGCGCGGCTTCGCCGTGGTGGCGGCCGAGGTGCGCCAGCTCGCCGAGCGCTCGCGACTGGCGGCGCGGCAGATCGGCGAGATCTCCCGCGGATCGGTGCGCCAGGCCGAACAGGCCGGCACGCTGCTCGACGACATCGTTGCGTCGATCGTGCGCACCTCCGAACTGGTGAAGGGGATCCACGCAGCCAGCGAGACCCAGGGCAGCGGCATCGCGCAGGTGGATGCGGCGGTGGCCCAGATCAACCAGGCAACGCAACAAAATGCCGCGGCCTCCGAGCAACTGGCGGCCAGCGCCGAGCAGATGCGCGCTCGCGCGCAGAGCCTGCGCGAGGCGGTGGGGCAGTTCCAGCTGCGCGAGTCCGAAGCCTCGGCAAGCGTGCCGGAATCACGACGGGAAACGTCGGCGGGCATGCGCGGGTCCGTCGCGCCGCAGCGCCGCCTGACGGCCCACGGCGCCACGCCGCCCCGCGCGCTGCCAGCCTGAGCCCCGCGCGCACCGGCACCGGCGCGTGCCCCTCAGGATCGGCGCGGCGCCGCGTACAGGCGTTCTTGCTCGTGCTCGATCAGCCGGTCGAGTTCCGGGCTGCGCACGCCGCGCCTCCCGCAGCGCGCATGCTCCACCCAGGCGCGCAGGCTCACCGCGCGCGGGTCGCCACGCTCGCGCGCCTGGCGCCAGAGTCGCCACAGCGCGCCCGCGTCGCCGCGCCGGGCGATGCGGCGCCAGCGTGCGCGGCAGCAGGCCTCGCGCGCGAGACGCAGGCCGAGGCGCAGCATGGCCAGTGCCAACACCAGGCCGCCGACCGCCAGCCAGGCCAGCGCGAAGCGCAGCGGGCGCGGATCGTGCACGCGCAGGCTGCCCCAGTCGGCCAGCGCCAGACCGGGCGCGCCGCGTTCGGGGTCGTAGTAGGCCACGCGCAGCTCGGGATAGGCCAGGCGCCCTGCCCCGCGTGCCCTCCAGGGCAGCTCGATGTCCCACTCCGGCGCCGCATGCGCCGAGGCGGACAGCCGGCGCAGCCGTGGCGTGCCGAAACGCAGGCCGGGAGCATGGGCGTCGGCGCGCAGCATCGCCAGCAAGGCACGGCGTCCCACCTGCGCCCCGGCGAGCCGCGCGCGCAGCACACCGGTGGCCCCGAGCTCCAGGCGCGTGGGCGCAGGCTCGATACGCAGCCGGGCATGCCCCACCGGCCAGCCCTCGGGCCAGTAGGCGGGCAGCGGCCGCACCTTCCAGCGCAGCGTGCCCGCCGGGTACACAAGCAGTTCGCCGAAACGGTGGGCGCGCAGCAGGCCGAAGCGAATGCTCACGTCGCCCGCCCGGGTGGGCGTGAAACTCCAGGTCTGGCGCAGCACCTCGATCCCGCCCTGCGCGGCAACCCGGGTGTCCAGCGTGTTCAGCGCACGCAGGATGCCGTCGTCCGAATGAACCGTGGCTGGCTCCCAGCTCAGGCCGCCGGAGCTCGCAAGGTCGAGCTCGATGCGCAGCGCCTGTCCCACGGTGGCGCCGGCGGTGGCCACCCGCGCGGCGATATACCGGGGCGCCTGTCCGGCCTGGGCAGCGGCGATGCGCAGGCTGCGCGGCGGGCAACGGGCGCTGCCCGAACCCAGCCCGGGCAGGCGCAGGCGGCCGACGACCAGGGGATACAGGCGCAAATCCAGGATCTGCTCATGGCCGCCGGGACCGGCCGAGCTTTCGCCGGACTGGCCCTGCAGCAGCCAGTCCCTGCCCAGCTGCGAAGCCTGCAGCAGCGGCAGCGGCGGCAGATCGCGTGCGCGGATCTCCCAGTGCACGGCGTGGCCCAGCCGCGGCCGCGCGGGCTGCACGCTGCACACCAGAGCGGGGCGCGACGCGGGCGCCTTCACCGCCGCGCCAAGGGCCGGTTGCGCCGCGGGCCCCGTCGCCAGCCCCATGCCCACGGCTGCCGCCCCCAGCACGCGCAGCACCCTCGTCGACATGCGCGAGCCGCCCGCGCTCACCGAGCGCTCCCGGCCGAAGCGCTCACCAAAGCGTTCACCGAGGCGTTCGCCGAGAAGCGCGCCGCGGCGCTCGGGACTTCGGGCGACGCTCCACGCTGCGTCGCCGCGCGCTGCGCGGCGGACTTGGCATCGCGCTGCAGGTCCACGGCCTCGCGGCTGTCCTGGCGCAACAGTGCGCGCAGCAGTTCCCCCCGATGGTCGTGCAGCAGCCGCAGGCCGCGGCGCGCGGCCCGCAGCTCCCGCGGATCCAGGCGCAGGCCCTGCGTCGCGGAGCCGGATGGCGCGTCCCGCGCCCGCAGCCGACCGCCGGCCTGCAGGCGCTGGTCCTGGTAGACCTGGGGCGCCTGCCCGCGATGCGCCGGCATGCGGCTCGGGGTGGTGTCCGTCGTATCCCCGAAGCGCGCCCGGTCCAGCGGCGCGCCGCGCTTGCGCATGGCGGCGATGGCGCTTTCGGGATGTTCCTCCGTCCATTGCGCCTGCGCCAGGCGCAGGTTGCGCAAGGCCGCGGGGTCGGCGGGCTGCAGCCGCAGGCTGGCGCGGTAGGCATCGAGCGCCTCGCGCAGGCCGCCCTGCACGTGAAAGGCGGCGTTGCCCAGGTTGTACAGCGCCAGCGCGCGCCGACGATCGCCGGGCGCGTCGAGCATGGCGCGCCGGAAGGCGGCGACAGCTTCGGGCCAGCGGCCGGCCCGATAGGCGCAGTCCCCCTCGCCCATGCGGGCGTCGAAGCCGGCAAGAGCCGCGTACAGACGGCCGCAGGCGGCGTAGTCCTGCCGGCTCCAGGCCTCCCAGGCCTGGCGAGCCGCGTCGAGCCGAGCCGGGGCCTCGGCGGCCCGCGCACGCGGCAAGGCGCCGGGCAGCAGCGGCAGGCCCAGGGCCGCCGCCAGCAGCAAGGCCGGAACACCGCCGGCGCCCGCGCGGCGCGGCGCCGGCAGCTGCAGCAGGAGCAGCAGCAACATCGCCGCGGCCAGCGGCAAGGCATACAGGTCGCGCCATGCCGCCACGCTGCCCGGGCGTGCGGGATCGGAGGGCAGGCGCGCGATGCCCTGGCGGTACAACAGGGTCCAGGCCTCGGGGCTTCCCAGGCGGGCGCTGGCGCCGCCGCTGCGCCGCGCCAGCGCCGCCAGCGCGGAGTCGATCTCGCCAGGCCCCGTCCACAGCAGGAACAGCGGCAGGCGCGCGGCCTCGAGGGCCTGCGCCTGAGCCCGCAGCGCGCGCTGTTCCCCGGGCCCGGAAGCGCTGCCGCCGGCCACCAGCAGCACGGCTCTGGAGGGCCCGGCCTCGCGCAACAGCTCGCGGCGCGCCAGCAGCAGCGCGCCCGGCAGCCCGTCGCCCGGATCGGCGTCGAGCAGCGCGGGCCCGGCTCGATCCAGGAAGTCGTCGAACAGCGCCGCGTCATCGGTGCAAGGCAGCAGCAGACCGGCACCCTGCCCGTACACGACGAGGCCCATGCGTTCTCCCCGCAGCCGGCGCTGCAGGTCGTGCAAGGCCATGCGCGAGGCCGCCAGGGTCCCGTCGTGGCGCGCCGGCAGTTGCAGCACCACCATCAGGGGCAGGCGGTGTTCGGCGCGCGGCATGCCGGCTGGGTCGCGCGCCAGCAGTTGACGCGGCCCGGCCAGCGCCGCCGCGAGCAGCAGCCACGGCATCGCCTCGGCCAGGCCGCGCCAGAAGCCCAGGCGCGGCAGGCCCGAGCGCAGCGCCCAGACCTGCATGTGCGCGTCGGCATAGGCCAGCGCCTGGCGTGCCCGCGCGCCGCGCGCGCGTCGGCGTCGCAGCATCAGGCCCGCCGGCACGCCCAGCAGCAGCCACGCCCAGGGATGGGCCCAGTGCAGGCCGGCAATCAGCGCCATCATGTCCGGCCCCGCCGGCGCGCGAAGCCGCTCGCCAGTTCCGCCGCCGCCAGCAGCAGGACCCCGCAGCCCAGCGGCCAGGCGTACAGCGCATGCTCCCGGCGCCGGCTCGGCGGCGGCCGCAGCGTGGGCGCGCAGGCGGCGATGGCGCGGACGGCCCGTTGCTGGGCGCCGGCGTCGGCGGCGTAGAAATACGCGCCTCCGGTGAGCCGCGCGATGTCGCGCAGATCCGGCTGCGGGGCGTCGAAGGCGGGCACCTCGTAGGGGCGGCCGTCGGCCGGGCGACCGCCCACCTGCACGGTGAACACGCGCACGCCGAGTGCGCGCGCCAGCGCCGTGGCCTGCGCCGGGCTGATCTGGCCGCCCCGGGTCCAGCCGTCGTCGGAATACACGACCAGCACGGGCCGCAACGCTCCCCGAGGCCCCTGGCGGTCTCCCGCGCGCTCTCCGAGCTGCCGCAGCGCCAGGCTCATCGCATCGCCCAGGCAACCGCCGTCGCCCAGCAGGTCGGCGTGCGCGCGCGCCAGCATGCGTACGGCGAGGCGGCGGTCGAAGGTGGGCGGCAGCAGCGTGGCGGCGCGTGCGCCATAGGCGATGATGCCGAAGCGATCGCCGGGGCTGCCGCGCACGAAACCGGCGAACACCTGCTTGACCACCGCCAGGCGCTCGGCCGGCCGCCCGTTCCAGCGCAGGTCGTCGAGGGTCATGGACAGCGTGGTGTCGAGCAGCACCACCACGTCGCGTCCGCGCGGCGCAGCAGGCAGCCACCCGCCGGCCAGCTCGGGCTGCGCCAGCGCGAGCACCCAGCAGGCGAAGGCCGCGGCCAGCAACACGGCGTGCAGGGTCGCGCGTGGTCGCGGTGCCGGTGCCTGCA
>JAKBNS010000176.1 GCA_021830925.1 Pseudomonadota bacterium
CCTGGCGCGTGCGCCACAGCCGGCCGCCGAACTTGCGCACGATCTCGTAGGGCTGCTCCTGCGGCTGCTCGTAGGCCGCGACGGGCGCCAGGAAGTCGCGCGCGGCGGCCAGTCCGTTGCTGCCGATGGGACCCAGTTCGGGCAGCCGGAACGGCGCGCCGTAGTTCTCGCACACGTAGGCCCGCGACGGCCCCTGCACCTTCACGCTGAAGGCGATGCCCCGCGGCAGCAACGCGATCTCGCCGGGGCCTACGTCCAGGACGCCGAATTCGGTGACGATGCTCAGTTCGCCCTGCTGGGGCACCAGCAGCATTTCGGCGTCGGCGTTGACCAGCGCGCGCGCCTGCATGGAACGATTCATCAGCACCAGGTGCGCGGCCACCCCGATCTGCGCCTCCGGATCGCCGTTGACCACCACGGTGCGCAGCCCGTCCACGAAGTCCAGCGGCTGCTCGGGTATCGCGATCGGATGCCAGCGCAGCGGATCGGGCGCGACGTCCTGGCCTTGCGCGGCGCCGCTTTTCCAGTAAGGCTGCTCGTACGGTGCATAGGCCCCGGTGACCACCGAGGGCTGGCGGCGGTACACCCAGCTGCGCTGGTTCTGGTGGCGCGGCGCGGTGAAGGCGCTGCCCGAGATGAGCTCGGCGTACAGGCCGCGCGGCGCGCGCTGCGGGCTGTTGCGCCCCTGTGGCAGCGTGCCGGGCTCGGCCTCGCTGGTGAACTGGTTGCCGAAACCGGCGAGATAGTTGCGTGTGCTCATGGCCGTGGCGGAGTCCTGAATTCAGCCTTCGAGGGTTTCCCACATCTGGCGATCGCGCTCGGCGGTCCACACCCGCGGGTCGCGGTACTTCGTGGCCTCGTCGTAGCAGCGGGTGACGTCGAAAGGCATGCAGTGGTCGAAGATCACCCAGTTGCCGTACTTGGGCTTGAGCGCGGCGTAGGTTTCCTTGTAGACGGCGCCCAGTTCCTTGCCGGCGTCGGCGCCGGCCTTCACATGGGTCCAGACGTCGCGGATGAAATCGCGCGTGACCTGCAGGCCCTTTTGCACCTGCGCCTCGCCCTTGAGCGCCGGGCCGCGCCCCGGCACCAGCGCCAGCGGCTTGAGCGCCGCCACGTTGTCCAGGGTCTGCGGCCAGTCCTGGAAGTAGGCGTCGCCGGCGTAGGGGGTGGCGTCGAACTCGACCAGGTCGCCCGACAGCAAGGTGCGCTCTCCCGGCAACCACACCACGGTGTCGCCCTTGGTGTGGCCGCGCCCGAGCTGCAGCAATTGCACCTCGAGCTTGCCCAGCCACAGGGTCATGCGGCCCTGGAAGGTCATGGTCGGCCAGGTCAGCCCCGCGGGCACGGTCTCGACGTCGCGGAACAGGCGCGGGAAACGGCCGATCTCGCTGGCCTTGTCGGCCTCGCCGCGCTCGACGATCAGGTCGTAGGTGTCCTGGCTGGCCAGGATCTGCTGCGGCGCGTAGGCGCTGGCGCCGAGCACCCGCACCGCGTGGTAGTGGGTCAGCACGACGTAGCGAATGGGCTTGTCGGTGACTTCGCGGATGCGCCGGATCACGTCGGCGGCCATGGCGGGCGTGGCCTGCGTGTCGGCCACCAGCACCGCATCGTCGCCGATGATGATCCCGGTATTGGGGTCGCCTTCGGCGGTGTAGGCCCATGCATGCTCGGAGAGCTGCTCGAAGGTCACGCGCTTTTCCGCCAGATCGGCGGCGGAGGCAAAGGTCTTGGCCATGGAGGGAGATCCGGGTTGGGCGGGTTGGATATTGGGTTCGCCAGTTGCGAATGAATTCGCAAGCGGCAAACATAAACCCATCCCCCAGGGCTGTCAAACGCCCCGGGCGAAGCGCCTTGCCGGGCTGCGCGGGGATTTCCCGGGAGGGCCGCGCGGGTGTACATTGGAGGCTCGTATTGCGAATGGCTCGCATTCGCAATACATATTTCGCCGTCCCGGAGCCCCGCCATGCACGAGCATCTTCACAGCGAGTTCCCGTCCCATGGGCACGCCTGCGCATGCGCCGCGCAATTGCGCGCCTTGCTGATCGAGAACCTGGCGCTGGCCCGGGAGCTGGCGCGCGCGCAACAGCGCGTCACCCGACTGCTGGGCGAGAAGGATGCCAGGATTCGCGCATTGCAGGCGCTGCTGCGGCAGACCGCTGGCCAGGCGCCACCCCGCTGCGCGCAAGCCGCGGGCGGCGCGCCACAGGCCCCGCCGGATGCCTCCGCCCGCGAAGCCGCGCACCGCCCGCGTTGACGGACAGGTGAATCAGCGGGCGCCGACCAGCGCGCAGCCGGCGGGTTCAGTGCAGGTCGCCGCCCTTGGGCTCGCTGTAGCCGAAGTCGTGGAACATCTTCTGGCCCTGGCGGCTTTGCATCAGGCGCACGAACTCACGCGCCTGGGCGGGATGGGCCGCGTTGCGCAGCACCGCCGCGTAGAACACCAGGGGTTGCGTGGACAACTGCTGGGGCTTGCCGTCGGGCGCGACGATGCTGAAGTGCACCTTGCCGTACCAGTCCTCGCTCATCGAGGGATCGCTGAGGTTCACCTGCGCCGGCAGCTTGATGTAGGGCAGCTTGTGCGAGATCACCGCGCTCAGGTAGCCCGAGGAGGCGTCGATCTGGCCGCTCTCCAGGCGGCTGAGCAACGAGGGCTCGGCGAAGATCTGCGTGGTGTTGTGCTGGAAGTCCCCGAGGATCGTGCGGGCCAGGCCGGGCTGCTTGTAGTAATTCCCCGCCAGCAGCATCGCGAACACGATGTTGCGGCCCTGCGGGTCGGTGGTCGGGTCGGTACGCCCGAATTTCACCCCGGGCTGTTCGAGCACTTCATACCACGTCCTGCGCCCCTCGGCCGCCTCGCGGAACTCCTGCGCGTGCGGGCCCTTGGGGCTGTAGGCGATGACCATCTGCGTGCTGGCCACCGGCACGGCCGTGCCGACCAGTCCGGCCTTTTGCAGCACCTCGATCGGCCCCGGCGTGATGGACACGAACACATCGGCCTGGATCTGCCGATCGGCCAGCAGATGGGCCAGGCCGTAGGCCCCCGCACCGCGCCCCTGGAAGCGCACGTGCGCGCTGCGCTCGATGCCGGGGCCGAGGGCCTTGTCCATCAACGCCCCCATGGAGCCCGCATACGCCACCGACAGCACGGGCTGCGCGGCTTGGGCCCGCGGCACGCCGCAGACGCCGAGCACGGCCGCGGCGAGCGCGCCCGCTCGGGTTGCGATCAGGGAAAGGGTCTTGCGCTGCATGCATGGCTCCCGTGGTTGGGTTAGGTCCGGACGATGGCCGGGATTCGGTTATGCACGGCGGAATATAACGCATACTCCCGGGGCCGCAACCCTGCGCACACGTTTGGATACGTCCCGAACGTTGATCCCCGGGGCCGGCCAAGGGATACTGCGGGGAGCCTTCCCGGCGCGCATCCTCGAGGAGACACCATGCACCGCCCGCATCGCGTACGAACACCCCTGTCGTCCACCCTGTTCACGGCCGCGTGCATCGCGCTGGGCGCAGCCTGCGCCTCTCCGGCCCGCGCGGATACCGCGCCGGCGGGCAAGTTCACGGCCACGGCCAGGGTCTCCTCGCTGGAACAGGCTGCCGAACAGGGTGCGCGGGTGTTCGCCAACGACACTTTCGGCACGCATCAGACCTGGGTGCCGCCGAACGCCTTCAGCAACCACCTGATGACCTGCGCCGCCTGCCACACCGACGGCGGCAAGCCCGAAGGCACCACCCCCTCCGGACAACACCTTCCCAGCCTGATCGGCGCCGCCGCGAAATACCCCAAGTTCAAGGGCAAGAAACACGCCGTCTACACCCTGGAGCGCCAGATCGTGCATTGCGTGCGCGCCGGCATCATGGGCAAGCCCCCCGCCTACGACAGCCCCGAGATGGTCGACCTGGTCGTCTACCTCACCCAGTTGTCCAAGGGCGCGACCATGGGCGCGCAGTTCTCCCGCTGAGCGGGTTCATTTCACCAGCGGCCGCACCGAGGTGAAGCCGCCGTCCACCGGCAGCACCTGCCCGGTGACGCGCGAGGCAGCGTCGGACAGCAGCCATTCGATCGCCGCCGCCACCTCGTCGGCGTTCTGCACGCCGCCCAGCGGGTACTGTCGGCCGGCGGCCTCGCGCTGCGCGGGCAGCTTGAGCAGGCCGGCTGTCATCGGCGTGTCGGTCAGGCCCGGCGCCACGGCGTTGACCCGCAGGCCCGAGGCCGCGTAGGTGGCCGCGGCACTGCGCACCAGGGCTTCCACCCCGCCCTTGGCCGCGGCGATGGCCTCGTGATTGGCCGCGCCCACGCGCGCCACCACCGAGCTGACCAGCACGGCCGCCCCCGCCTGTCCGGCCTCGCGCAGTGTCGCGGTCCACGCGCTCAGCACGGCCAGCGCGCTGCCCAGGTTGACCCGCAGCACCTCCTCCCACTGCTCGGGCCGGGTGCGGTGCACGGGTGCGATCAGGGTGTTTCCGACCAGGTGGGCCAAGGCCGTGGGCACGCCCACGGCCTGCACGCACTCGCGCATCGCCTGCTGCGCCTGCGCGGCCTGCGTGGTGTCGGCCACGACGCGCAGGCCGGCTGCCACATCGGCCAGGCGCTGGGCGTCCCGCCCGACCGCGACCACCGTGTGGCCCGCCGCATGCAGGCGGCCGGCCAATGCGCGCCCGATGCCGCCCGACGCGCCGGTCACCATCACGATCCTTGGGTTCTCCACCTCGAGTCCTCCTGGTTGTCGGGCGCGGCCCAAGGCCCGAAGCCGCGCACGCCGCGCGGGGGGGTCACGCCTCCTGGCTTCGCCATTGCTCGGCCTCGTGGGCGATACGCGTGCGCTCCTCGGCGCCCACGCGCTGCAGATTGCGCACCTGCATTGCCATGCGCGGGTTGCCGGCCAGCACGGTCTCGTGGCGCAGCAGAAAATCCCAGTACAGCAGCGTGTAGGGGCAGGCCCGGGGGCCGGTGCGCTGCGCCGGATCGAAGCGGCAGCCGCGGCAGTACGCCCCCGCGCTCATGCGCCGGATGTACTGGCCGCTGGCCACGTAGGGCTTGCTGGCCATCACGCCCCCGTCGGCCCATTGGCTCATGCCCAGCACGTTGGGCAGCTCGACCCATTCCACCGCGTCCACGTACACGCCCAGGAACCATGCATGCACCTGCTGGGGCTCGACCCCCAGCAGCAGGGTGTACAGCCCGATGACCATCAGGCGCGCGATGTGGTGAGCATGGCCGGTGCGCAAGGTCAGGCGCAGCGCGTCGGCCAGGCAGGGCATGGGCGCATCGCCGCGCCAGAAATAGGCCGGCAGCTGCGCCCGCGCGTGCAGCGCGTTGCCCAGCGCGTACCCGGGCATGCGCGTCCAGTAGATGCCGCGCACGTACTCACGCCAGCCCAGCACCTGGCGAATGAACCCCTCCGCCGAGGCCAGGGGCACGCTGCCCGCGCTCCAGGCTTGCTGCACGGCGTCGACCACCTCGCGCGCGCCCAGCAGCTTGAGGTTGAGCGCGGCCGACAACTGCGAATGCCACAACAGGGGCTCGCCCGGCCACAGCGCGTCCTGCCAGCGTCCGAAGCGCGGCAGTCGTTCGCGCACGAATGCCCCCAGCGCCTCGAGTGCCTGCGCGCGGGTTAGGGGCCAACCGAAGGTCTCCAGACTCCCGGGGTGCGCCGCGAAGCGCGCGCGCACCAGCGCGAGCACCTCGCGGCTGCGCGCATCGGGCTCGAACACCGGCGCCGCGGGCACCTGCCCCGGACCTGCGGGGTCGAAGGCCTCGCGGTTGTCGGCGTCGAAATTCCAGCGTCCTCCCACGGGCCGGTCCGCATCCATGAGCACGCCATGGCGGCGGCGCTGCTCGCGATAGAACAGCTCCAGGCGCAGGGTCTTGCGCCCTCGCGCATGGACCGCGAAATCCTGCACCGTGGTGTAGAAATGGCGGTCAGCGCAGGGCTGCAGTTCCAGCCCCTCGGCGGCCGCGGCCTCGCGCAGCATGCGCAGCACGCGCCAGTCGCCCGGCGCGGTCATGCGCAGGGAGCCCGGCCGCAACGTGCGCAGCGCACGCCGCAGCTCGGAACCCAGCGAACCCGTGTTGCCGGGCTCGTCGAGATGCGTGTAGTGCACCGTCCAGCCCGCCGTGCGCCGCGCATGGGCGAATTGCCGCATCGCGGCGAGGAACACGGCGATGCGCGCCTTCGACGAGGCCACGTGGGTGGCCTCCTCCGACACCTCGGCCATCCAGACCGCGTCGCGTGCGGGGTCGCATGCGTCGAATGCGGCGGCCTCGGCGTCGAGCTGGTCGCCCAGCACCAGCACCAGGCAGCGCGGACGCTGGAGCGGATCAGCCTGCATCGCCGCCCGCCCCTGCCCGCGGCGCCTTGGCCCGGCGTTTGCGGCAGGCCTCTGAGCAGTACAGAACGCTGTCCCAGTTGGCCGCCCAGGCGCGCCGCCAGGTCATCGCCCTCCCGCACACCCGGCAGGGCTTGCTGGGCAGGCCGGACTTGTTGCCGCGATGCCCGTCGCGCGCGCCGCGCTTCATGGCTCGATCCGCACGCGACGGGGATGCACCGGGATGAATCAGTCGTTGCGACCTTCCAGCCACGCGTAGGCCGAGTGGTTGTGGATGGACTCGAAGTTCTCCGATGCCACCGTGTAGGCCGCCACGGCGGGCTGCGCGCGCAGCGCCAACGCGACGTCGCGCACCAGGTCCTCGACGAACTTGGGATGGTCGTAGGCGTATTCGGTGACGTACTTCTCGTCGGGCCGCTTCAGCAAACCCCACAACTGGCAGGACGCGGCCGTCTCGGCGATGCCGATCTGCTCGTCCAGCGTGAAGGGGCCGCGCAATTCCACGCCGATGCTGATGATGGAGCGCTGGTTGTGGGCCCCGTAGTCGGAGATGTCGCGCGAACACGGGCACAGGCTGGTCACCGGCACCTCCACGCTCTGGCGCAGCACGCGCTGGCCGGCGCGCGACTCGGCGTGCAGGCTCACCCCGTAGTCGAGCAGGCTGGACACGCCCGACACCGGCGCGCTCTTGCGCCGGAAGTAGGTGGCGCGCAGCGTGATGGCGCCCTCGGAGGCGCCCAGCCGGGGCAGCATGGTGTCGAGCAGCGCACCCAGGGCCTGCGCATCCATGTCCGCGGCGTGCGCGTCGAGCACCTCGAGAAAGCGCGACATGTGGGTGCCCTTCACCTCGGGCGGCAAGGCCACGGTCATCTGGAAATTTCCGATGGTGGCCTGCGCCTCGTCGGCACCGCCGCGCAACCGCAGCGGGTAGCGCACGTCGCGCACCCCGACCTTCTGGATGGCGATGCTGCGCCGGTCGGGGCTGGACTGAACGTCGGGCAGTGCCGCCGCCTGCTCACGCAGCAGCAACAGATCGGGGGAGTTCATGAGGGAATCCTTTCGGTTCGGCAGCGCGCCGGGGAGTGCCGCGGGGTGTCAGGGTTGCTGCGCGAGCAGCTTGCGGATGCGGGCGTTCAGATCCTTGTCGTCAGGCGAAGTCAGACTGGAATATGCCGCGACGACCTTGCCCTGGCGATCGATCAGATACTTGTAGAAATTCCACTTCGGACTGGTACCCGATTCGCGGATGAGCTCGGCGAACAGCGGGTTGGCATCCGATCCGTGCACATGCGAGGGATCGAACAGGGGGAACTGCACCCCGTACCTGGCCTGCGAGTAGGGAACGATGCTCTGGGGATTCGAGAACTCCTGGAAAAAGTCGTTCGACGGGAAGCCCAGCACCACGAAGCCCCGCGGGCCGTACTCGGCCTGCAGATGCTGCAGGCCGCGTTCCTGGGGGCTGAAGCCGCAGTGGCTGGCGGTGTTGACCACCAGGATCACCTTGCCCGCGTAGCGGCACAGGTTCTCGCTCTTGCCGGTGTCCAGCGAGCGAAAGGTCTTGTCCAGCAGCGACGGGCAGGTCGCTGCCGGGGCCGGCACGGCGAGCGCCAGTCCGGCCAGCAGCAGGGCCGACCGCAACGCGTGGGCCAGGGGGGAGCGGATGCGCATGGCTTCTCCTTTTGTCTAGGACAATTCGACGCCATCTTCGACAAAATCTCGCGGAGCCGGTCGTATACCCGGTCAGTCTGTGGGGTCTTTCCGCCCCTCCCGCGACCCCGCCAGGCGTTCAGCCGACGGTCGACAACTGCGCCAGGATCTGCGCCTGCAGGGCCTGCGACTCCGCGCCGCGCCCCTGCTGGGGGCTGGCGATCATCGCCACCGGAACCGACGGCAGCGGCGGCAGGCCGTGACGGCTGTCGAGCACCTGCAAGGACTCGGGGACGGCGCAGCGCGCCAGCACGGCCACGGCCAGGCCGCTTTGCGCGGCCACGATCTGCCCGACCAGGCTGGGGCTGTGGTAGGCCAGCCGATATTGGCGCGCGGCGGCGGCGAGCGCCGACTCGGTGAGCGCGCGCACCACCGCGCCCTTTTCGTAGATCGCCAGCGGCAAGGGGTCCTCGCGCCACACCTCGGTGCTGCGCGAGGCCACCCACACCAGCGGCTCGTGGAACAGCAGGCGGCCGCGCCCGGGCCGGTCCTGGGTGATGATCGCCACGTCCACGCCGCCGGCCTGCACCTGCGGGATCAGGGCCGTGGACTGCGCGCACACCAGCGTGAGTTCGACCGCCGGATAGCCGGCCGAGAAGGCGCCCAGCAGGCGCTGCAGGTAGGCGATGGCATAGTCTTCGGGGATGCCGAAGCACACCTGCCCCGACAGGCCGGGCTCGAGGACCGCCGCCTGTGCTTCGTGGTGGGCGGCGAGCACGCGCCGCGCATGGGGCAGCAGGCGCCGCCCCTGGGCGGTGAGTTCCAGGCGGCGGGCGTCGCGCAGCAGCAGCGGCTCGCCGACGGCCAGTTCCAGTTTCTTGAGCTGCATGCTGACCGCCGCCTGCGAGCGGTGCACCACGCGCGTCGCGGCGCTCAGGGAGCCTGCGTCGACGGCCGCCACGAAGGCGCGCAGCCAGTCGATGCGCAGGTCGCTCATGGTTTCGATTCTCGAATGACCATGTCTCGCATTATGCGCTTTGCGAAACCATGTATGTCTCGCAAACTCCGTGGATCATGGCCTCCTCCCTGCTCGAATCCGCGGACGACGCGCGCAGCGCCCACCACCCGGCGGCGCTGCGCGGCGTCGGCCTGATGGTCGGCGGCAACATGCTGCTCGGCACCGTGGGCCTGTTCGTGGACAAGGCGGCGCGCCCGCCGCTGGAGGAGGTGTTCGTGCGCTGCGCGATCGGCTGCGCGGCCCTCGTGGCCTTCGCGGCGGCCTCGGGCCGCCTGGGCGAATTGCGCGTGGACCGGCGCGGCCTGCGCGTCGCGCTGGGCAGCGGCGCGCTGATGGTGGCCAACTGGGCACTGTTCTTCGCCGCGCTGCAGCGCAGTTCCATCGCGGTGGCCACGCTGGTGTTCCACGTGCAGCCGCTGTGGGTCATGGCCTGGGGCATGCTGTTCCTGGGCGAGGCGCGCTCCACACACCGCGTGCTGGCGGCCGGGCTGGCGCTGCTGGGCCTGGGCCTGGCGGTCGGTCCGGCCGTGCTGGCCCGGCCCCGGCCCGAGTACCTGCAGGGCGTCGGCTTCGCGCTGCTGGCCTCGCTGTGCTACGCCGCGGTCACGTTGATCGCCAAGACCCAGCGGCGGCTCAGCGGCTTCGCGCTGGCCACCTGGCAATGCGGCGTCGGCGCGGTCGCGCTGGCCTGGTGGCCGTGGCTGCACGGGCTGCCCCAGGCCGCGGCCCCCTGGCTGTGGATGCTCGGGCTCGGCCTGCTGCCCACCGCCGCCGCCTACGTCGCGCTGTACAGCGGCATGCCGCTGCTGCAGGCGGGCCAGATCGCGGTGCTGCAATTCGTCTACCCCATCACCGCCATCGTGGTCGACCGCGTGGCCTTCGGTCACCGGCTGTCGCCGTTGCAGTGGCTGGGCGTGGTCGCGATGGGCGTTGCGCTGTGGGCCGTGGGCCGGACGCGCCGATCCGGCAAGCTACGCTAGCGGGATGACATCCGACCTGCTCGCCCTCGGCGCCATCGTGCTGTGGAGCTCCCTGGCCACGCTGGGCGTGGCGCTGGCCCACGTGCCGCCTTTCCTGCTCACCGGCGCCGGCCTGTTGATCGGCAGCCTGATCGCGCTGCCGCTGTCGAACTTCGACATTCGCCGCTGGCGCGTGCCACTGCCCACGCTCGCGGTCGGCGCGGGCGGGCTGTTCGGCTACCACTTCCTGCTGTTCATGGGGCTGCGCCTGGCGCCGCCGGTGCAGGCCAACCTGGTGAACTACCTGTGGCCGCTGGGCATGGTGGTGATGGCGCCGCTGTTCCTGCCCGGCATGCGCGTGCGCGCCGGGCACGTCGCCGCGGCCCTGCTCGGCTTCGCCGGCGCGGCCACCGCGATCCTCGGGCGCGCCGGCGGCGGATCCCTGCTCGCGGGCGGTCTGCGCTGGGGCTACCTGTTCGCCTTCGGCGCCGCCGTGAGCTGGGCCTCCTACTCGCTGATGACCCGCCGCTTGCCGCGCTTTCCCACCGCCGCCGTCGGGGGCTTCGCGGCGATCGCCGGCGTGCTGGCGCTGCTGTGCCACGCCGTGCTCGAGCCCCCCGCCAGCCTGTCGGGCGCGCAGTGGGGCCTGCTGGCGCTGCTCGGCCTGGGCCCGCTGGGTGGCGCCTTCTTCCTGTGGGACGCCGCGCTCAAGCGCGGCGACCCGCGGCGCATCGGCCTGCTGGCCTTTCTCACGCCGCTGCTGTCGACCGCCATGCTGATGGCCGCGCATCACCAGCGGCCCGACGCCTCCATCGTCGCGGCCACGCTGATGATCGTGGGCGCCGCGTTCTGGGGCAGCAGGATCCGCGCCTCGGACTGAAGGGTCCGCCTCCGTCCGGTCCCGGCGCTCCCCGCGACAGGGACGCGGCGTGAGGTATTCGGCGCAACGCCGATGCGAAGCACCGCCCGCCGTGAGATTTGTCACGGTCCGGGACGATTTTTTTCACGCCACGCCCCGGGCGCAAGGCCATTGATTTACAAACGCAAGCATCACAGCTTGCCGTCATGCATCGCCCCCCTTTCCGCGCAGCCGAGTCCCGAGCATGCCCCGCATGAGCCGCGTGGCGGTGCGTCGCTGGCTGCTGCGCGGCGCCTTGTGGATTCCGGTCGCGCTGGTCGCGGTGTGGTTCGTGAACCAGGAGCGCATGCAATACCAGCGCGTGCGTACCCAGGTACAGACGCTGGCGCGCCGGGTGGCCCTGCAGGAGGGCCAGCGCATCGAGTTGCGCCTGCTTCGCGCGATGCTCGATTCCGGCATCACCGCGTCGACCGGCACGTCGACCGCCGCGTTGCTGCACGGCTTCGCGTCTCGCCATCCTCGTCTGCTCCAACCCGCGCCGGCCGAGGGTTGGCGGGTCGAACTGCGCCCCGCGGGCTCGCGCGCCGACGCTTCGCGGGAGGTGCATGAGCCGCTGATGGACCTTCCGCTGGTGGTCAGCGTGCGCTGGCCGGCGGGCCGGGTATGGCAGCTGTATCGCCACGACCTGGCCTGGCGCCTGCCGGCGCGCAGCGCCCTGCTCGCGCTGTTCGTGCTGGGCGCGGTGTTGCTCGGGCGCCTGTTGCGCGGGCGCGAGGCGCTGCTGGCGCGCAGCGCGCGGCTGGCCCATTTCCGCACGGTGCAGTCGCGCATGAACCAGGCCATCGTGCGCGCCACCGACCTGCAGCTGCTGCTGCGCGAGGTGTGCCGCATCGTGCTCTCCGAACCCGCCATCGCGCTGGCTTGGATCGCGCGCCCCGACGCCGACGGCGCCCTGCGCCCACTCGCGGCCGAGGGTCAGCGCCTGGACTACCTGGACGGGCCCGCGCTCGCCGTGGACCCCACGCCGGCCATCGGTCACGCCGCGACGACGATCTGGCGCGAGGGCCATGCGCTGTTCACCGAACCGGGGGCCGTCACGCCCGCCTCGCGCCCGTGGCGCGAGCGCCTGCAACGCTTCGGCTTTCATTCCGCGGCCAGCGTGCCGCTGCGGCGCGCCGGTCAGGTGTGGGCGCTGCTGCAGCTGTGCAGCACCGAGCCCGACACCTTCGATGCGGACATGCGCCATGCCGTGCAGGAGCTCGCTGCCGACCTGTCGCAGGGAATCGACCGCCTGGACGTGCTGCAGGCCCAGGCGCGGCTGGAGCGCCAGCGCGCCGGCGTGCTGGACAACTCGGTGGCGGGCATCGTGCTGGTACGCCACCCCGGCGCGACCATCGTCGACGCCAACGCGGCCGTCGCGCGTATCTTCGGGGCAGCGGATCCGCGTGCCATCATCGGCAGGACCGTGGCGGACGCGGCGCCCGTCATGGCGCAGGAGGCGATGGTCGCCGCCGCGCGCGAGGTGCTCAAGCAGGGCCGGGTCCATCTCGATGCGATCGACATCATGCGCCTGGACGGAAGGCCGGCCAGCATCTCGGTCTCGGGGCGGCGCATGGAATCCGACGCGCAGGGCTGCACCGACGTCGTGTGGACCGTGGTCGACGTGACCGAGCGCCAGCAGTTGCTGCGCCAGCTCGAGCGACTGAGCCAGGCCGATCCGCTGACCGGCCTGCCCAACCGCAGGGCGCTGGACTTCCACCTGGAGCGCGCGGTGGCGCGCGCCGTGCGCATGGGCACCGCGCTGGCGGTCGGACTCATCGACCTGGACGATTTCAAGCCCGTCAACGACCGCTGGGGGCACGAGATCGGCGACGCCCTGCTCAAACAGCTGGGCGAGCGCCTGCGCGGGCTGGCCCGCGCCTCGGACATGGTGGCACGCCTGGGCGGCGACGAGTTCGTGCTGGTCATCGAGGACCTGGAGCCGGACCGCGCGGAACAGCAACTGGCCGGCATCCTGCAGCGTGTGCACCAGGCCGTGGAGCGGCCCTTCCAGCTGGGCAGCGGACGCTCGACGACGGTCGGCATGAGCATGGGCCTGGCCTTGGCGCCGGCGGATGGCTCCACCGCGGACGCCCTGCTGCGCCTGGCCGACGGCGCGATGTACAGGATCAAGGCGCGCAAGGCCATGCGAACCCAGTGGTGGGCGCGCATGGCCTCCGGCCCCGAGGACGAGACACCCGAGCCGGCCTTCGACCCCTTTTCCCCGGAGTCCCAGTTGCTGCTCGCGCGCGTCGCTTCCCTGGTCGAGCGCGTGGAACATGACTTCGCCGAAGGCTTCTTCGCGGAGATCGCCTCCCACGGCGAGCAGGCCGCGATCCTCGCCAGCTTCGACGAACAGCGGCTGCACAGGCTCAAGCGCAGCCTGGCGCAGCACCTGCGTTCACTGCTGGAACCGTCGGCCACGGCCTCGCGCATCCAGGCGCGCGCGCGCCACCTCGGCATGGTGCACGCGTTGGTGGGCGTCGCGTCGTCGTGGCTGAGCGCGTCGATGCAGTTCTACCGCGACCTGCTGCACTGGCACCTGGACGCCGCGGAGCTCTCGGCGCGCGAGCGCAACCGCCTGCAACGCATCCTGGGGGCACGCATCCAGATCGACCTGCAGGCGCAACTCGACGCCATGCTCGACGTGCACAACGCCTATAGCGCCTACCTCGCGCGGCCCCTGGCACGCGGCACGGCCGACCAACGCACCCTGGTGCCGCCCAAGCTTCGCACATTGGCCAGCCTGCCCGGCATCGTGGGCAGCGCCATCCTGCGCCCCGGCGCGCATGGTCTGTTCGAACTCATCGCCTGCGAAGGCACGCGCGCCGAGGAGCTGGCGGAGTCCCTGACCGCCCCGGGGCAGCAGCTGGCGCTGGACTCCAACCAGCCCACCGGCATGAGCGTGGCCGCGCTGGCCTGGCGCAGCGACTCCATCACCACGGCGCGCAGCCTGGAGGCCGAGCCGGCACTCGTGACCTGGCGCGACTCCGCGCGCAAGCTGGGCATCCACAGCGTCGCCGCGGTGCCCCTGATGCGCGCCGGACAGACCGACGCGATCATGATGCTCTACGGCGCCTACCCGAATCAGTTCGATACCGTGCAGGGCCGCACCTTCGTGACGGCGGTGCAGAACCGCTGGAACCTGATCGACGACCTGATGCGTCGCAGGCTGCCCAGCATCGACCCGCACGACGCCGCGCTGGTGCGCCAGTGGCTGTACGCCGACGGACTGCGCATGTACATGCAACCCATCGTGGACCTGCGCGACGGGCGCCTGGTGAAGGTCGAGGCCCTGGCGCGCCTGGCCTCCGCCGATGGCGAGATCCTGAGCCCCGCCCACTTTCTCGCGGCACTGCGCGAGGCCGACCTGGACGCCCTGTTCCGGCTCGGGCTGCTGCAGACCCTGCAATGGCTGGCTCGGTGGCACGCGCAGGGCCTGGAACTGGACGTGTCCCTGAACATGCCGCCGTCGACCATGCTCCATCCGAAATGCGCCGAGTGGATCCGGGACGCGCTGGACACGTATTCGATCGCCGCGCGACACCTCACGCTGGAACTGCTGGAATCGCAGGAGGTCGACGAATCCCTGCGCGACGAGGCCGTGGCCACGCTGCGCGGCGTGGGGGTACGCCTGGCCATCGACGACCTGGGCTCCGGCTTCAGCAGCCTCAAGCGCCTGGCCAGCATGCCCTTCGACGTGATCAAGGTGGATCGCGGCATCCTGCTCGAGATCGACCGCGACCCGGTGAAGGCGCTGAGCCTGATGCGTACCGTGGTGCAGATCGGGCGCGATTTCGAGAAGGAGGTCGTGGTCGAGGGCATCGAGACGGTCGCGGTGCAGGAGGCAGCGACCCTGCTCGGCGCGCGCTACGGTCAGGGATTCGGCATCGCACGACCCTTGCCGGCCTCCGAGTTCGCGGCATGGGCGAGGGACTACGCGCGGCGCGAGACCGGCGACGCCGCGACCTCGCCGATCCGCACCGCGCTCGGCGCCCTGGCCTTCCACTGGCTGTGCATGCACGAGGAACAGCCCCATCGCGAGGCCTCCATCGCCAACTGCCCCCTCAGCGACTTCCTGGCCGGACAGGGCGAGGCGGCGAGCGAGGCCGCGGCCTGGCATGCCCAGGTGCACGCCGCCCGGGAGGCCGACGAACGCCGCGCCGCGGGCGACCGCGTGACGGCTTGGCTTGTCGAGCAGGTGCGCGCCGCCGCCGGCCTGCGGTAAACCGCCTCCACGCCGGGGCGATTTCGCGATACCCTGGTGCGCATCCAGCCCCACGCATCGTCGCAAAGCCATGGTCGAAGACCCCTCCGGGGCGGCACTGATCGAAGTCGCGGTGGGCCGCGCGAGCGGCGCCACCGCGGGCGCCGATGCGGCGCGCGCATGCCGGCCGCAGTTGCGGGCGCACGCGGCCTCGGTGGTACTGGTGCATGCTTCGGTGCAGCATGAACTGGACGCGGTGCTGGCGGGGGTGCGAAGCGTGTTCCCGGATGCCCCGTTGATCGGCGCCAGCACCTGCGGAGAGATCGACTCCGGGATCCACCACGCCAGTGTGGTCGTCACCGTGCTCGCCTCTCCCCACCTGCGATGCAGCGTCGGCGTGGGCGACGGCGCCGGCTCGAACTGGCGCGCGGCCCTGGACCAGGCGCTGGCGACGCCGGCGCTGCGAGCCGCAGTGGCACCCGACGACGAGCTCGTGCGGGCGCGCGCCGAGCGCGGCTCCCAGGTCTTCGCCATGCTGTACGTGCCGGGCAACACCCGCCGCCTTCCATCCACCGGCTTCGAGATCATCGAGGCCTTCAAGGCCCACACGCTGGGCACCATCCCGATCCTCGCGGGCGCCAGCGCCGACGACTGGCGCATGCAGGGCAACGCGGTGTTCCATGGTTCCGAGGTGCATGCCGACGGGCTGCTGGTGGCGGTGTTCGAGACCGAATTGAGCTTCGGCATCGCCATGAGTCACGGTTTCCAGCCGTCCATGCAGGCGCTGAGCGTGACCGGAAGCACGGGCAGGGAACTGCTGTCGCTGGACGGCGCGCCCGCGCTGCAGGCCCTGGCCGAGCGCCTGGGCCGCGCGGCGCGGGGTCTGCGCGACGAGCACCTCACCTTGTACACGCGTACCGTGCTGGGCACGCGCGACCCGCTGGAGCAGTTTTCGATCCACGTCGCCAGCTACGCCACCGAGCGCGACGGGGTATTGCTCACCCAGCCGGTCGCCCCCGGCGCGTCCCTCTACCTCATGGCCGCACGCGAGGCCACCCGCGACGCGGGCTCGCACGCCGTTCGCAAGGCATTGCTGCGCGCGGCCACGAGCCAGCCGGCGCTGGTGCTCGTGCACCACTGCGCGATCCGCGCGGCGATCCTCGGCGAGGAGACGGCGGCGGCCGAGATCGAACACATGGCGCGCCTGACCGCGCCGGCTCCGCTCGCCGGCTTCTGCAGCTTCGGCGAGGCCGGCGTGGCCGACGACGGCGTCAGTCGCTACAACAACGCCTCGGTGTCGGTGCTGGTGCTGAGCCGGGAATTCTCCCGCTCGGCTTCGGTGGCGCGCGAGAACCGGCGCCTACGCGAGCAGGTCCAGGCGCTGTCCGAACTCAGCCTGTTCGACCAGGCGCTGCGCCAGACGCAGGACGCCTTCGCGATCACCGGCCCCGATCTCCAGTACCGTTTCGTCAATCCGGCCTTCACCCGCTTGTTCGAATACACCTCCGAGGAGATCGTCGGCCAGGGCCCCGAGGCGCTGCGCCCACCCGATGGCGATCCCGAGAGGGACGCGGCCGCGCTGGTGCGCAAGGCCGTGGCCGAGGGTTCCTTCCATGGCGAGGTGCTGCGCAGTTCCCGCGGCGGGCGGGTGTTCCCGGTCATGATCTCGTTGAATGTACTGCGGGATACCCGCGGAGAAGTTCGTGGCTTCGTCTGCTCCTACAGCGACCTGAGCGAACGCTACGCTGCGGAACGCGCCGCGGCCGAGGCCGCGCGCCGGCTGGAACTGGTCAATGCACGCCTGGCCACGGCGATCAGCGCCTCCGACCTGACCTTGTGGGACTACGACGCCGAGCGCGCCGTCCTTCGCCTGGACGAGGGCGCGACGCCGCTGCCCGAGCACCTGCTGGTCCCCGGCGGCGTACCCGTGGCCGAACTCGAGGCGGCGGTGCACCCGCAGGACCTGGGCCGGGTGCGCAGCCTCGCAACCCAGGCGCTGGCCGGCGGCGAACCCGGTTTCCATGCCGAATTCCGGGTCCGTGCCGGCGACGACGCATGGCGCTGGTTGCGCTGCGCCGGCCGCGTGGTCGAGCGCCGGGCGGACGGCAGCGCCACGCGCGCGGTCGGGACCGCGCTGGACATCACGGAGTCCAAGCGCGTCGAGGAACGGCTGCGCCACGCGGCCCTGCATGACGCGCTCACCGGCCTGCCCAATCGCCTGGCGCTGACCCAGCACCTGAATTCCGCCATCGCGCGCGCCCGGCGGCACGGCCGCTCTCTGGCCGTGGGCATGATGGACCTGAACGATTTCAAGCCGGTCAACGACACCTGGGGCCACATCGTCGGCGACCGCCTGCTGGTCGAGGTGGCGCGGCGCCTGGCGAGCCTGCTGCGCGCCCAGGATTTCCTGGCACGCATGGGCGGCGACGAATTCGTGGTGGTCATCGAGGACCTCGACGCGCTGCGCCCGCTGGACAGCGTGGCCGCCGCGCTCAAGCGCCTGCACGGCGCGGTCGAGGCGGCCTTCGCGATCGATGCGGCCCCCCCCTTGACCATCGGCCTGAGCGCGGGAATCGCTCTGTACCCCGACGACGGCAACGACGCCGACGCCCTGCTGCGCCAGGCCGACGCCGCGATGTACATGACCAAGCAATACAAGTCGGAAGGCGAGTGGTGGCGCGCCCATGCCGTCGACGCCCAGGACCCGTCCGCGTCGACGCCGGACGCCTACGGAGCCCAGGCGCGAGCGCTGCTCGCGGGCTCACGCCTGCAACTGGAGATCATCGAGGCGGATTTCGTCGAGAGTTTCTACGCGAACCTCAACCGCAACCCGGACATGCAAGCCTTGCTGGCCGTGCTGAGCGCCGGGGAACTCGCCGCGCTGAAACAGCACCAGAGCGCGCACGTGCGCCTTCTGCTGCATCCGGACGCCACCGCGGAGCACGTGCGCGCGACAGGCGCAACGCTGGGCCAGGCGCACGCACTGGCCGGTGTCGGCGGCGCCTGGCTGGCGCAAAGCCAGATGGACTACCGCAAGCTGCTGGCCGAACGCCTGGGACGCAGCCTGCTGGCGCCGCGCGATCGTCACCGCCTGCTGGCGATCGTCGAAGCGCGCCTGCAGGACGATCTGCACGCGCAGCTGCGCGCCAGCCAGCAGACCGTGGCCGACTACATGGACATCCTCGCGCAAGGCCTGCCGCCCCCCGGCAAGCTGTGGGTCGACGCGATGCGCGAGGAGATCGACCGCCTGGGATCCTTGCCGGGCGTCGTCTCCGCCGCCTGCTTCCGCCTGGACTCCGGCGGCATGTTCCAGCTCGAGGCCGACGCCGGTCCGCGCGCTCCGGCCATCCGCGCCATCGTCCTGGGTCACCGCTATTCCCCCGTGGGCGGCGAGGCCCCGATGGAATCCCAGACCATGGTGGTGCGCGCCTGGCGCAGCGGCACCATCACCACCCTGGCATCCTTTCGCCAAGCCTATGCCGGCAGCGAGGATGCGTCGTGGGCACACGCCGTGCTGGCGCTCGGCGTGCGCAGCGCCATGGCCTTCCCCGTGCTGTCGGCCGCCGGGCACACGGTGGCGGTGGTGCGGCTGCTCGGCACCCGTCTGAACCAGTTCGAGAGCGACTGGATGCGCCAGTTCGGCGTCGGACTGCAGCAGCGCTGGACCTCGCTGTGGCTGCGCTGCCGCGGGCCGGCGCTGAACGCGGTTCCCGCCGACGTCGCGACCTCCTATCGCGACCGCCTGTTCAGCGCGGGCGGGCTGCGCATGGACGTGCAGCCGGTGGTGGACCTGGCCACCGGCGCGCTGGCCCGCGTGGAGGCGCTGGCCAGGCTGGTGATGGCCGATGGCAGCATCGTCGGGCCCGGGGACTTCCTGCCCCTGCTGGGCACCGCCGAGCTCGACCGCCTGTTCCGCGCCGGGCTCGACCTGGCGCTGGCCTCGCTGGTGAGCTGGGAGGCGGCCGGACTGAACATCGGGGTGGCCGTCAACATCGCTCCCAGCACCCTGCTCGATCCGGCCTGTCCGCAATGGGTGGAGCAGGCGCTTCGCAAGCACCGGCTGGAGCCGCGGCGTCTGACCCTGGAACTGCTGGAGTCGCAGGACATCGAGTCCAGCGTGCAGGATCTCGCGATCCGTCGCCTGACGGAAATCGGAGTCCGCCTGTCCATGGACGATTTCGGCTCGGGTTACAGCAGCCTGCAACGCCTGGCCTCGCTGCCCTTCGACACTGTGAAGGTCGACCAGAGCCTGCTGGTGCGCATCCGCGAGGATCCTGTGCGCACGCTGAGCCTGATCCACAGCGCGATCCAGATCGGCAAGGATTTCGAGCGCACCGTGGTGGTCGAAGGCCTGGAGGACGACGGCATGATCGAGGCCGCCACGCTGCTGGGCGCCACCCACGGCCAGGGCTTCGGTCTCGCTCGACCGATGCCGGCCCACACCCTGTTGCCGTGGCTCGCAAGCTGCGCGCGCAGTTCCTCCGGCAAGGCCATTCGCACCGCGCTGGGCGCACTCGCGCACCACTGGCGACGCCTGCACGCGGGGCCGCTGCGCGATCGCGGCAGCGACGACGAAGCCCTGCGGGACTACCTGCGCGATCGGGGCGAGCCCGCCGCGCAGGCCTTGCGCTGGCACGCCAGCCTGCTCGAAGGGCGCGAGCCCGAACACCACGCCGAGCTGCTCACGCAGTGGCTGGTCGATCAGGTTCGCCTGGATCGGGGCTGATCTCCACGAACAGCCCTTTCTCCTCGCGCTCGAAGTGATGCTCCAGCAGATGCTGCAGGGGCAGCGCGGCATCCACCAGTTCCAGGCGCTGGCGCGGAGAACGGATCCGCCCGGGCAGTTCCTGCAGGCGCGCGCGCAGCTCGCCGAGCGCGCGCTCCAGCGCCGCGTGCTCGGCCTCGTAGGTACGCCGCGGCCAGCGCGCCGCCCTGGGCAGAGCCGGGAACAAAGCGGTCTCCTCCAGTCGCGCATGGGGAGCGTGCAACCGCGCCATGGCGTCGAAGGCGGCGCGCGCGCCCGTCACGTCGCCGCGCAGCAGGGCCACGCGCGCGTCATCCACCTGGCTCAGCATGCGCGCGTGTTCATCGCACAGGCGTTCACGCAGGCTCTCGGCATATCGCGGCCCGCTCGGTGCGGCGGCCGCGCCTTCCCGCTCGGGCTGGCGCAGGTACTCCAGCAACGCGGCGGCATGGTTGTGAACAGGATCGCGCGCCGCATACAACAGGGTCAGGCGCCCGTGCACGCGCAGCAGGGCCTCCAGGCGCCGCACCGCCTGCGAATTGGCGTCGAGCTCGGCGTGATAGCGTTCGACGAAGGGCACCCACTTGCTCGCGTCGTGCGCGAACCACTTGCGCAACTCGCCGGACGGGGCGATATCGCGCAGCCACAGGTCCGCGGCCACCTGCTCGCGCCGCAGACCCCGCGGCCACAGACGGTCCACCAACACCCGGAACCCCTCGTCGGGCGACGCCGGGTCATGGACCCGGCGAAGGGTCAGGAGCGGTGCTGCGGGTGCGGGGGCCACGGTCGGAGGCAGCTCGGAGAGCCAGGTCGTCGGTTGAAAGCATTGTCGCCGAACGTGGGTGCCAGAAGGTCGAATTGCCGACACATTCGATGCCTAGAATGCATTCACTCCTTGGCATATGTTGTTCCGCGAACCTTCACGAAAGGAACCTGGCATGACCATTCCGCGCAACCTCCTTCCCGGCCTCGCACTGGCTGCCGCGCTGGCGGCGAGCTCCGCGCACGCCGCTGCCGCACCGAGCTGCGAAGCCATCGGACGCGCGGTTTCGGCCGCACTGGGACCCGTTGCCTCGGTCACCGACAACACCGCCAAGGTGCATGCACTGAGGGCCAAGGCGCCCTACGCGGTGCTGCGCGCCTGCGACGTGCATATGCCCGGGCACCGCATCCCCCTGCAGGTCACGATCGATGCGCCGGTGCCGCGCATGTACGTGCAAAGCATGGCCCGATTCGCGGCCGCGACCGGCCGTCATGCGCAGAAGCTGGACGGCGCCGCCTACGGCGACCTGGCCTACCTGATCCCCCAGATGGGCGGCGGCGACGCGGTCGACGCGCTGGTCGGCGACGAGGCGCTTTCGGTCGGCTACTGGACCCAGGCCGCGCAGACCCGCGCCATGGCTCGACACATCGTCGCGCTGATGAAATGACCCGGGCAGCGCGCGCCGGCAAGCGGCGCGCGCCGCGGCCGGGCTCAGGCGCCGCCCTGCTCGCGCAGCCAGGCGATGCGCTGCTCGAGCTTGCGTTTCCAGTTCTGCGCGATGGCCGGCGCCCGTGCCAGGCGTTGCAGCGCCTCCAGCGGCGCCTGCTCGCGCTGCACGAGCTCCAGCATGGCGTCCAGGCGCAGCGCCGGGTCGCCCGGTTCGACGAGTTCCAGCGCATCGCCGGGCTCCACCATGCCGGTGCGCAGCACCCGCCAGTACCACCCGGTGCGGCGGCTGCGCGCGATGGCCGCGGCCACCCCCTCGCATTCGAGCTTCTCGTCGATCTTCCAGCATGGGTTGCGCGGCTGGCAGACCTGCAGCAGCGCGCGACCCAGGCGCCATGTGTCGCCCACGCGCACGCCGCTTTCGTCCAGCCCCTCGCACGAAAGGTTCTCGCCGATCGCGCCCGCCCCGAGGCGGCCGCGCAAGGACGGGAACAGGCCCTCCAGCTCGGCATAGTGATCCGCCGGATACAGCTGCACCGCCTTGTCCGGCCCGCCGTGCACCCTGCGGTCGGCCTGCACGTCGCCGTCGAAGCCCTCGGCTCCCAAATGCACGGCGCCCGACACCGGCTGCTTGAAAATGCCGCTGAGCCTGCCGGATGCCGGCAGCGGGCGCACTCCGCCCACGAAAATCCTCACCGCAACGGTTGTTATCGGGTCCATGGTTGCCCGAACATAGCCCAAGCGGGAAGCGGACGCCCTCGCCAGGCTCGCCGCTGCCCATGTGGACGCCCTCACGGGCAAGCCCGCGCCGCGGTGCGCGCAGCCCGGCGTGCCGCGTACAGCAGGCGCACCCAGGGCGGCAGGTGGAACACCGCCATGAGCAGGTACATGGCGGTCATGCCGAACAGGGCCGAGGAGCCCTGCATCGCCCCACACAGCGCATCGACGCGCGTTCCGGCGAGCACCGAGCCCAGCGCCATGAGGCCGAAGCTCGGCGAGGCGGCCAGCCCGATCCAGCGCGCAGGCCTGCAGTCCGGCGCTCCCCGATCGCCCGCGCATGCCGACATGGCGATCCCCTGGCTCACCGGCGCGCAGCGCGACCCGCCTCGTCGCCAGTCGGCTCCAGGCGGCTCGGCTGGGGGGCCGGCGCGGCTTCGTAGCGATCGTGGTGGCGCACCCACTCCATCTTGTTGCGCGTGTCCTCGCGCTCACCGCGTCCCAGCGGGGTCAGGTCGAGCATGCGGTAGGCCCCCATCATCACCTCCACGCCGCGCCCATAGGTCGAATAGGTATGGAACACTCGACCGGTCTCGTCGCGATGGAACACGCTCACCCCCGGCCATTCCTCGCCGGACAGGGGCCACTCGCCATAGTTGTAGTACAGGCTCCCCCGGGCCACCTGCTCGGGCGTGAAACTGACACCGAAGTCGTAATTGAACGAGCTGCCGTGGGACGACACCCACGGGAAGCCCCAGCCCATGCGTCGGCGGAATCGCTCGATCTGATCCAAGGGCGCCCGCGACACCGCGACGAACTCCGTGTCGCGCTGCGCCAGGTGCACCCGCATGCCGTCCACGTGATCCGCCATGTAGGAGCAGCTCTTGCAGCCCTCCTTCCAGTCGGGTCCCAGCATGAAATGCTGCACCAGCAATTGGCGACGTCCGGCGAACAGCTCGCCCAGACTCACGCGTCCCGCGGGCCCGTCGAAGCCGTAGGGCTTGTCCACCTCCACCCATGGCAGCTGGCGTCGCAGCTGCGCCACGCGATCGCCATGACGGGTCAGGTCCTTCTCGGCGGCCAGAAGGTCCAGCCGCGCGTCGAGCCACTGCTCGCGCGAGACCGTGGGTTGGGTTTGCATGTCTGCTCTCCTTGCGTTTGCCGGTAACTTGCCGGACGTTGAACCGGGCTCTAGATTAGGAGGCGCATGACGAGGAGAGGGAGTGACAAAACTGGCGCGATTGCGATGGGCGACCTGATCCGGGACGCGGCACGGGCGCTGGCCGTCGGCGACGCGCTCGGCGCGCTCAACCATCTCGCGCGGCGCGACGATGCGGCGGCGCTCGCGCTGCGCGGCATCGCGATGGCGCAACTCGGCGACCTCGAACGCGCGGTGAGCCTGCTGCGACGCGCGATACGCGCATTCGGCGCGCGCGACGGACTCGCCCGCGCGCGCTGCGTGCTGGCCCAGGCCGAAGTCGCCCTGGTCCGTCGCGATCTGCGCGGTCCCGCGCAGGCGCTGGACGCTGCGCGTGCGAGCCTGGTCGCCCACGGCGACGAGGCCAATGCGGCGCATGCGGGCTACCTGCAGGCGAGGCAGCAGCTTCTGCTCGGTCGACTCGAGCGAACCGAGCAGCTGCTGGACGGGCTGGATGCCCGACGACTCGCGCTGCCCTCGCGCGTCGGGCATGCGTTGGTGCTCGCGGGCCTGTCGATGCGGCGCCTGCGCGTGGCCGAGGCACGTGCCGCGCTCGACCGAGCGCGGGTGCTGGCACGGCGCTGCGGCATCCCCTCGCTGCTGGCTGAAGTGCACGACGCCGCCCAGGCGCTGGAACGACCCGCGGCCCGCGCCTCCTCGCGTGGCGAGCACCGGCTCGTGAGGCTGGACGAGGTCGAGGGCATCGTCGCCTCGCCGGCCCTGGTGGTGGATGCCTGCCGGCACCGTGTGTTGCATCGGAGCCAGGCCACCGCGCTGGCTTCCCGGCCCGTGCTGTTCGCGCTGTTGCGCGCGCTGGCGCAGGCCTGGCCCGACGACGTGCCCAGGGCGGCACTGCTGCTGCGGGTGTTCCGCGTTCGCCAGGCCGACGATTCGCACCGCGCGCGCCTGCGGGTCGAGCTCGGGCGCCTGCGCGCCGCGCTGCGCGGTTGCGCCGGGATTCGCGCGACTTCGACCGGCTTCGTGCTGGAGCCGCCACCGGGCGCCGAGGTGGTGGTGCTCGCGCCGCCCGAGGACGGTATGCATGCCCAGGTGCGGGCGCTTCTCGCCGACGGCCAGGCCTGGTCGAGTTCCGCGCTGGCGCTGGCGCTGGGCCTGAGCCAGCGCAGCCTTCAGCGGGCGCTGCGCGAACTCGCCGCCGAGGGACAGGCCCGGAGCATCGGCCAGGGGCGCATGCGGCGCTGGGCATCCGACGCGGTGCCCGGATTCCCGACCAGCTTGTTACTCCCCGGGGCCCTGATCGGCGCCTAGCATGGACGTCCATCCATCCAGGAGCCAGGCATGCAACGAGCCGCCGCGATGATCGTTCGGGAGTACGGCCCATGGCCGGATGTCGCGCAGGTACATGGCGTCAGCCACGATGGCGCGCGGGTGTGGATCGCGACCGGCGACGCGCTCAGGGCGCTGGACCCGGCGAGCGGCGCCGAAGTGCGCCGCCTGCGCGTGCCCGCGCGCGCCGGAACCGCCTTCGACGGCACCTACCTCTACCAGATCGCCGACCAGCTCATCCAGAAGGTGGATCCGCGAAGCGGCGTCGTGGTCGCGACCATCCCCACGCCCGGCGACGGAGCTTCCGGCATGGCGTGGGCCGAGGGATGCCTGTGGGTGGGCCAGTACCGCAACCGCCGCATCCATCAGGTCGACCCCGCCGACGGCCGGATCGTGCGAACCCTCGAATGCCAACGCTTCGTGACGGGGGTGAGCTGGGTCGACGACCAGCTCTGGCACGGCAGTCGGGAGGAGGAACACAGCGCGTTGTGCCGCATCGATCCGGGCAGCGGCGAAGTGCTGGAGCAGCTCGACCTGCCGGCGGGCACGACCATCTCGGGCCTCGAGTCCGACGGCGACGGCACGTTCTTCTGCGGCGGAGCCGCCAGCGGGAGGTTGCGGGCGGTGCGCCGGCGCGCCTGAAGCGGCGGCGACGGCGCGCGACGAGCGATCAGCGCGCCGCGCGCCCGCTCAACCGCCCGAACGATCCACGCGTCCGCGTCCGGCCTTGACCTCCGAGCGCTCGGCCTTCGCCCGCAGCCGGCGCCGACGCGAAGCGAGCGTCGGCCGGGTGGGGCGCCGCGTCCTGGGGGCATGCGCCACCGAGTTCACCAGTTCCTCCAGCCGGCGCATCGCATCTTCCCGATTGAGTTCCTGGCTGCGGTGGGACTGCGCCTTGATGATCACCACGCCATCCGCGGTGATGCGATGGTCGCGCAGGGCCAGCAGCCGGTCCTTCACCCCCTGGGGCAGCGACGAGGCTGCCACGTCGAAGCGCAATTGCACCGCGCTGGACAGCTTGTTCACGTTCTGCCCGCCCGGCCCCTGGGCACGGACGGCCTTGCATTCGACTTCCGAGGGAGCGATGGCGAGGACGGCGGGCATGGCGCGCAACATGCTACGCCGCCGGGCGCGGCCTCGCGCGTGCGGGGCTTGAATTGCTGGCATGATTCGACTCGCTACCCACTCCACCGAGATCTTCATGCTCAGACTCCTGATCGGCAACAAGAACTACTCGTCCTGGTCGATGCGTACCTGGGTCCTGATGCGCGAGCTTGGAATCGGCTTCGAGGAGCAGCTGGTGCGCTTCGACAGTTTCGAGCCCGATTCGGAGTTCAAGTCCGCGCTGCAGCGCATCGGCGGTGCGGGCAAGGTTCCGCTGCTCGTGGACCAGGATCTGGTGATCTGGGACACCATGGCCATCGCCGAATACCTGCACGAGTCCCACGCGGGCGTATGGCCCGCGGATGCCCGGGCACGCGCGCGGGCGCGCAGCCTGTGCGCGGAGATGCACAGCGGCTTCGAGGCCCTGCGCTCGCACTGCCCGCTGAACATCGAAGCCAGCCTGGCCGAGGCGGGTCGGACCATCTGGCGCGAACAGGCCGCCGTGCGCGCCGACGTGGCGCGCATCGAGCACTTGTGGGGCGATGCCCTGGCCGAACACGGCGGGCCCCTGCTGTTCGGCGCCTTCAGCTACGCGGACGCCTGTTTCGCCCCTGTGTGCATGCGCCTGCGCACCTACGCGCTGCCCCTGGGCGAGCGGGCCCGCGCCTACGTGCAACGCGTGCTCGCGCTGGCGTCGGTGGCCGCCTGGATGGAGCAGGCCACCGCCGAGCACGACTTCCGCCCCTTCGAGGAGCCGTACCGCCGCAGCGCCGACTGAACCTGGCACGTCGACGGGCGATCAGTCGAGCATCGCCTGCAAGCCCTCGGTGAGTTCGGCCAGCGCGGGCATGCGCGCGTCGATGCCCTCCAGCGACAGCCCCAGGCGCCGGCCCACGGCATCCGGGAACACGGCGGCGCGGTCCTCCGGCGTCGTGCCCTGCAGCTCGGCGCGCGCGCGCCAGGCCCCCAGGTGCACGCAGGCGGCGGGATCGGAGAATTCGCGTCCCTCCAGCGGCATGGGCACCTGGCGCAGCGCCATGACCATGGGCTCGGGGAAATGCCAGGTGCGCGCCAGTTCCGCGGCCACGTCGCCATGGTGGAAGCCCCACTCCTGGCGCTCCAGGCTCGCGCGCCCGGCGTCCAGCACGGATAGCCTGCCGTCCAGCGGCGCCACCTCCCGCGCCGCCGCGGCATGCAGATGCAGTTGCCCGATGCCGTGCATCAGCCCGACGGTGAACACGGTGTCGGGCTGCATGCCGGCCTCGCCGGCCAGCCAGCGCGCCGCGCAGGCCACGTACAGGTTGTAGCGCCAGAACTCCTGCAGGTCCATGCCCCGCGTATTGCGGAACGCGACGGCCATTCCGTTGCCCAGCACCAGGTTGCGCACCATCACGAAGCCCAGCATGCGCAAGGCGTCGTCGACGGAGCCGATGGTGCGCGAGAAATGGAAATAGGCGGAGTTGGCCAGGCGCAGCAACTTGGCGCTGAGCACGGGATCGGTGGAGATCTGCGCGGCCACGTCGATGAAGGAGACGTTCTCGTCGCTGAAGCTGCGCATGAGTTGCTGCGCGACCTTGGGTACCGTGGGGAGCTTGTGCGGCGGGTCCAGCAGGCTGCGCAGGGTCAACATGGGCGTTCCGGTTCGATGTCGGGCGAGGCGTCAGCCGGCGGCCGGCTTGCGGCGTGTGCCGCGCGTACGCCGCGTGGCGGGCTTGGTTGTCGGAAGGGGCGCGGGCACGGGCGTTTCCAGCGCACCCGTGAGGCTGCGCGCCAGGCCGATCACGCGCTGCGCATCGGCCCCCAGGGTCCCCATGAGAAACTCGATGATCTCCGAGCGCGGGTTGTCCAGCGTGGGCTCGATCATCATCACGGCCGCGGCCAGCGCCAGCGCCCGCTCGCGGGCCTCGCGATCGGGCAGCATGGATTCGAGGGCGTTGAGCGCCTCCACCGGCGCCACCGCGGTGATGCGCGCCTGCTCCTTGAGCACGCGGGTCCAGTCGATGTCGGCCGGCACGCCCTCGCGTCCCTGCGCGGGCATGCGCGCCAGCAGGCGGGCCAGACGCAGGCTGCGACGCTCGAAGGCTCCGATGGAGGCCATGCCCGCCAGCACGATGCGGCACACGGCTTGCGCGAAGCCGCCCTGCTCCACCTGCTCCAGCACCTGCGCGCGGGTCTGCTCGATGAACTGGCTCGCCCAGGCTCGCGCGCGTTCGGCGTCCGGCGCATCCGGCGCGAACCAGGCGCCCAGCCCGGCGGGCCCGTACAGCTGGCGCGCCCAGGCCACCGCGAAGGCATCGCGCTGTTCGCGCAACCGATCCAGGTTCGCGCGCATCGCGGCATCCACGCGCCGCTGCGCGTTCAGCAAGGGGTTGCCGGGGCGCACGGACACGCGCCGGGCGCGCGCCTGCCGGGCCAGGCGGCGAATCGTCGGAGCCGCCGGCGCGGCATCGCTGAGCAGCTCGCGCTGCAGGCGCAGCGGATGCAGCCTTCCCGCGGCGTCGCCCATGCCCCGGTGCGCGAAAGCCCGCACCCAGGGGCGCATGCAGGCCTTGTACCACTGCGCGTTGAGCGCCGACACCTTGGCGATGCTGGAGAACAGCGCCTCCTCGTCGCGCCCCTCGGGGTTGAGGTCCAGGATGTCCTGCATGGTGCGGTGCTCGTAGTGCACGCTGTAGTCGCCCGGCTCCAGGCAGTCCCAGCGTTGCACGTCGACGCCGTCCTTGGACTGCAGTCTCATTTCGTACAGGCCGGGCGGGAGACTCTCGATCACGTCCAGGGAGCTCACCAACTGGTCGTGCTCCTTGCGCGCGATCTCGCCGCCCACGAAGATGCCCAGGTGCCCGACGCTCTCGTGCAGCACGTAGACGATGGTGCGCCCGGCCGCCGCGATGGCGCGCTCGTCGCCCCAGGTGTCGATGATCCAGTTCAGCGCCTGCGGCACCGGCGTGATGTTGTCGCCATGGGATGCGAACACCACGACCGGCGCGCGGATGGCGCGCAGGTCGATGGCACGCTCGCCGTCCCGCAATTCCCCACGCGCCAGTCGGTTGCCCACGAACAGGTCTTCGACGATGGTCTCGATCTCGGCGCCGGTCATGCGGAAATAGCCTCCCCACCACCGCTCGAAATCCAGGAAGCGTGGAGCTTCGCTGTCCACCTCGGACCACAGCTTGTAGTAGCGGCTCCACAAGGTGTTGGCAGGGTTGAGCCTTTCGAAATTGTCCACCAGATGCGCGCCGTCGAAGCGGTCGGCGCCCAGGTCGGCGGCCAGCGAGGCCAGCCAGGTGCCTCCCAGTGCCGACCCCGCGTAGCGCATCGGGTTCAAGGTCGAGGCCCCCGCCCAGTACGACAGCGGCGCACCCACCACCATCAGCGGGCCGAACAACTCGGGACGCGCGGCGTCGAGTGCCATCATGGCCCAGCCGGCCTGACAATTTCCCACGACCACCGGCCGTGCGCCGCACGCCGCATGACGCGCGCCCACCTCCTCCAGGAACCGCGCCTGCGCGTGCATCACGTCCCGCAGGGTCTGGCCCTCCTCGGGCTGGGGGCGAAAGGTCACGAAATACACCGGGTGCCCGGCGCGCATGGCCACCCCGACCTCGGAATCGTTCTTGAAACCGCCGATGCCCGGCCCATGCCCGGCGCGCGGGTCCACCACCACGAGCGGGCGCAGGTCCTCCCGCGCCGGCAGATCCTTCGGCGGAATCACCCGCAGCAACGCGTAGTTGCAGGGGCGTTCGAAGCTCGCGCCGTCGAGCACCAGTTCATGCTCGAACTTGAGCAGCGCGGGAGTTCCTCGCTCCAGGTGCTCCCGATAGGCGTTGCCCCGATCGAGCAGGGCATCCAGGAACAGCGCGGTGCGCTGCGCCGCATCCGCCCAGTATTCCCGCACATCCTCCGGCGTGGGCAGGCGCTGCCGGGCCGACTCGTCCGAGGCGGTCGAGGCTGGCGCGGAAGGCGGCGACTTTCTGCGGCTGGGCATCGCTGGGTCCTCGAACGCGGGGACGCGCCGCGTGCGGCGGCGCGCCCGGAATGCCCGGCCTGCCCGTTCGGACAGGCGCCGGGCCGTGGTCCTTCGATGGGCTCGATGGTAGGACGCGCAGCCCCGAGCCGGCAACGCCTGGGGTGCACGGCGCTACTGGAGCGCCAGCTCGAGCGACGCGCGGAACTGCCTGCCAGGCCGAGAGCGCCGGCACTGTGGCATGCTGCGAGCCATGCCGACGTCCATGAGAGCGCCCCCAGGGCCGGGCTGCGCCCAGCCCGCTCCACCTCGCAGCCTGCAGGCTGCTCGGATTCGGCAGGCGCGCGGCTGTGCGCAGGCACAGCCACTGGTCCCGCCTCATCCCCCGTGGGGGTCGAAAAACTTGGGGCGGCCCTGCGTTTTCGCGTGAGGACATCGATGAGACTCGACCGCCTGCGCGGAAATCGCGGCGCTGCCTTGAACCTGGGATTGCAGGGCGGCGGCGCGCACGGCGCATTCACCTGGGGCGTGCTCGACGCGCTGCTCGAGCATGGGCGCTGGGACGTCCACGCGCTCAGCGGAAGCAGCGCGGGCGCGCTCAACGCGGTGATGCTGGCGCAGGGCCTGCGGCAAGGCGGCCCCGATGCCGCGCGCGAACTCCTGCAGCGCTTCTGGACCGGGCTCGCCGCGTGCATGCCCGCCACCTGGGTTTCCCACACGGGCGAGGATCTCGGCCTGGGCGCGCCGCTGCGCATGGCGCTGCAGTGGGCGCAGTGGCTTTCACCCTACCAGTTCAACCCGCTGGACCTGAATCCGCTGCGCGAGCTGCTCGCCGATCTGGTCGACTTCGATCTCCTGCGCGACCCCGGCGCACCGCGCCTGTACATCGGCGCCACGCACGCAGGGAGCGGACGTCTGAAGCTGTTTCGCAACGTCGATCTGAGCCTGCAGGCGCTGCTGGCCTCCACCTGCCTGCCCAACGTGCATCACGCGGTGGAGATCGACGGCCAGCCCTATTGGGACGGTGGTTTCGCCGCCAACCCGCCGTTGATGCCCCTGGTGTTCGAACAAGGCTGCGCCGACACCGTGCTGGTGCTTCTGAGCCCGCTGGACCTCGGGCCCGCGCCGCGCAGCGCCGAGGGCATACGCTCGCGCATGCTGGAACTGGCCTTCAACGGTCCGCTGGTGCGCGAACTCCAGCTGCTGCGCGAGGCACGGCGCCAGCTCGCGGGCAGCGTGTGGCCCTGCGGGCGCCTGCCGCGGCGCCTGGCGCGTGCCAGGCTGCACTGCATCGATGCCGGCGAGGCCCTGCAGGAGCTCGACGGCCACAGCCGCATGGTGATTCACCTGGGCTTTTTCCAGCGCCTGCGCGATCACGGACGCGAACAGGCGCAGCGCTGGATACGCCAACACGGCCCGGCGCTCGGGCACCGGTCGAGCATGCCCGACGAGTGACCGACAATCGCCATCGACGCCGGCCCTGCCAGACAGCCGGCCCACCGCCTCCCAATCCCGAAGGAAAACGATGATCGTCTATGCGCAAGAGCCCGAGTTGAGCGCGGAGGAATTCCGCCAGGTGCTGGTCGCCTCGACCCTGGGCGAACGCAGGCCGGTCGACGATCTCGATCGCCTGGAGCGGATGCTGCGCCATGCGGACCTCGTGATCACCGCTCGCCACGAGTCGCGGCTGGTCGGGGTGTCGCGCGCGGTGACCGATTTCTCCTACTGCTGCTATTTGTCGGACCTGGCCGTCGATGCCGCGTACCAGCGCCAGGGAATCGGCCGCCGCCTGATCGACGAAACGCGCCGACTGGCGGGCGAGCAGGCGACCCTGATCCTGGTCGCGGCCCCCGCGGCCGAGAGCTACTACCCGCGCATCGGCATGAAGCACCTGGCCAGTTGCTGGGCGATCCCGCGGGCGCGCTGACCGGCCGTCGCCCCCCTGTCGGCCGGCTGGCGAAGTAGCGCGGGCGCCCGCGGCGTCAGGCGAGCTGCGCCTGAACGTCCATGCTGCGCAGGCTGTCCCAGCATCGCCGCAGGCGCGCCACCAGTTCCGCGCTGGCGGGCACGAAGGGCAGGCGCAATTCCGGCTCGCAGTACCCCAGATGCGCCAGCAGCGCCTTGAGGGGCGCGGGGTTGGGCTCGGCGAACAGTTCGGCCACCATGGGCTGCAGCGCGACCGCGATGCGGCGCGCGCGTGCGAGTTCACCGGCGCGCAGCAGATCGAACATGCGCACATGCCAGTGCGGAAGAATGTGCGCGGCGGCGGCGATCGTGCCGTGGGCGCCCAGGCAAAGGGCCGCGAAGTTCTGGCCGTCGTCGCCCGAGAACACGCACAAGCCGGCTTCGTGAACCAGCCGGAGCATGCGTTCGACGCTGCCGCCGCACTCCTTGATCCCGACCACCCGCGGGTCCCGCGCCAGGGCCCGCAGGGTTTCCAGTTCGACGTTCACGCCCGTGCGGTACGGAATGTTGTAGACCAGGATCGGCAGGTCCGCGGCCTGCGCGACGGCTTCGATGTGCCGCCGCACGCCGTCCTGGCCGGGACGCACGTATGGCGGTGGGGTCACCAGCAAGCCGTCGGGCCGAAGCGCGGCCAGGGCTCGCGCCCGCTCCACGGCGGCGGAGGTCGCGGCCTGGGATAGCCCCAGCACGACCGGGAGCTTCGGAACCGCCTCGCGCAGGGTGTTGAACACCCCCTCCTGCTCCGCGGGCGTCAACAGCGCGCCCTCGCCCGTGGTGGCGCCGGCCACCAGACCGGCCACGCCATGCGCCTGCAGGTGAGTCGCCAGCCGCGCCAGCGCGGCACGATCCACCTCGCCGCGCCGAAACGGTGTCACGATGGGAACCCAGATGCCTTGCGCAACCTGATGCATGCCAAACCTCCTCGAGAAACGATGCTTGGGAATCGTTCCGCGGCGCAGGGCCGAGGCGAGGCTGGGTTCGAAGGCAAGGCAATCCGCAACCATCCCGTCCGGCTCCGCGCCTGACGGGACGCGACATCCCCGTCAGTGGAGACGCCGTTCTTGGGATTTCAGCCCACGCGCATGCCGTACCGCCGTCGCGGCTGCGACGGCCGAGCAGTCGGGATGCATCGGGCGCACGGGCATGGGAGTTTCAATGGGCCGAGGCCGAAGTGTATTCCGGGGCCGTACCTGCTGGCCAATCCGACGCGGTCATCGGCACCGGCAGGCTTACCACCACCTTCCTGGCGGAGACTCCCTGGGCCAGTCGCTGCATGGCCGCGGGGATGGCTTCGAGTCCCGTCCCGGCCACCAGGGGCCGCGGCGCGGCCTGAAACCGCCCCGAGGCCAGCGCCGGCTCGAGGAAATCCTCGAACAACCGCGCCCCCCAGGGGTCGTGGATCACCGCGGTTCCCCAGATCGAGCTGGTGCGCACCGCGCGCAGGCGTGCGCGCAGGGCCAGACCCGCGAAACCCAGGGCCAGGCGCGGCAGACGCCCGAGGTTCCAGCGAAACTGGGCCTCGAGCGGCGCATCGACGAGGGATACGGGCACGCTCGCCATGGCTACCCGCCGGGCCCCGGCGCAGCGCCCTGCCACGTCGATGCAGGCACCGCCGGCGCCGACGGCCACGCACAGCACGCCCGCCAGCGGGGAGCCGCCGATCGCCTCCACCACCCTGGCAGCCGCCGCCGGGTCGTGGTAATCGACGCAGGCCGTGGCGCCCAGGCTCCGGGCATGCTCGAAGTTGTGCGCGGAGCAGGTCGCGATCACCCGATACCCGGCGGCCGCCGCGAGCTGCACCGCGCAACTGCCCACGCTGGTGGCCGCCCCCCACACCAGCACGCTGTCGCCGCACGCCGGGCTCACGCGGTCCGGCGAAGGCCGCCGCAGCCCGAGGTGCCCGGACAGGAACAGTCCGCAGGCCGCGGTGGCGAAGGCCAGGGGCAGCACCGCGGCCTGCTCGAAGGCCAGTCCCGGCGGCATGCGCGCGGCGCAGGCCTCGCGCAGGATCACGCATTCCTGGAACGCGCCCTCGACGGGCCGGTTCGCGGCCTTTTCGACCCCCAGGGCCAGACCCAGCACGCGATCCCCGGGCGCGAAGCGCGAGACGCCGGGCCCGACCGCCAGCACCTCCCCCGCGAGGTCCGAACCGAGCACGGCCGGGTAGCGCAGCCACGGAGTCACGAGACTGCCCAGGGACTGCACGATGCCGTCGAAGGGATTGATGGCGACGGCGCGGTTGCGCACCAGGATTTCTCCGCGGCCGGGTGCGGTGCGCGGGGCCTGGTCGACGCGAAGGGGCTGGCGCGCGGCGTGCAGCCAGGCGGCGCGGGGGTTCGTGGAAGGCATGTGCATGGTTTCGCTGGACAAGGCCTCCTGCGCATCGCGGAGGCCTGGATGGCCAGACTCTAGGCCACGAGTCATGAACGATCTACGATGAAACGTCCGTATTTCTTTCTTGTTCGTTCAGACCGCCATGGACCCACTTTCCGAGGTGATTCGCCTTTCGCGCCCGCGCAGCTATGCGGTCGGCGCCACCGACGTGGGTGCGCCCGCAGCCATCGCCTTTGCCGCGCATGAGGGCATGTTCCTGTACTGCGTGGCTTGCGGCGAGTGCCTGCTCCAGGTCGGCGACGAGCAGCCCGTCACGACTCTGCGGGCGGGAGACTGCGTGGTGCTGCCCAGTGGACGCCCCTTCGTGCTGGCCAGCAACCTGGGGCTCGCGCGCACCGAAGCGGCGGCGGTCTTCGCCCATCGCCCGAACGGATCCATCGGCACCTGGAACGGCGGGGGCGACTGCAGCATGCTCGCGGCGCACGTGCAGTTCGACAGCAGCTTCGCACGCTTTCTGTTCGAGAAGCTTCCCCCCGTGGTGCGCGTCGGGGACGCGTCCGCGAGGTTCGCGCTGAGAGGCTGCATCGAGCAGATGATGGAGGAATTGCAGGCGGCCCTGCCGGGCCACGAACTCGTGGTCGAGCACCTCGTGCACATCGCGCTGGTCAAGGTGCTGCGCCTGTACCTCGCCGAGTCCGCCCGACAGGCCTCGAGCTGGCTGGGAGCGCTGGGCGATGCGCGGCTGGCCCCGGTGATCTCGGCCATGCAGGAGCGGCCCGCCCATGGGTGGACGGTGGCCTCGCTGGCCCGACTGGCCGCCATGTCGCGCACGGCCTTCGCCACCCGCTTCAAGGCGGCGAGCGGAATGGCTCCGCTGGACTTCCTCACCGAACTGCGCATGCGCATGGCCGCGCACATGCTCGGGCAGGCACGCGCTCGCGTGACGGACGTGGCGCACGCCGTGGGTTACGAAAGCCAGAGCGGCTTCTCGACCGCATTCCGGCGCGTGATGGGACAGTCCCCGCGGCACTTCGTGCGTGCCCGAGGCGTGAAGTGAATGGCGCGCGCAAGCTCTATGATCCGCCCGGCCTCCGGCGCACGCGCGACGGATGGGTGCCCGCCCACGGCGGGACGGTGTCTGGCGACGTTCGGGAGAAACCCATGAGCCACGGCTCGGGAGCAGGAAATTCGCTTTGTGGCGTTTGCGGCAAGCCCTTCCCCAAGGCAGGCCTGATTCCCGGCGTGCTGGTTCGCGAACCGGTGGCCGAGCAGATCCGCCGCGATCACCCGGACTGGGACGACAGCAAGTCGATTTGCCGAAGCGACCTGGCCCTGTACCGGACCCGCCACGTGCAGGACCTGCTGCAGTCGGAGCGTGGCGAACTGACCGCGCTGGACGAGGAGGTTCTCGACAGCCTGCGCACCCACCAGGTCCTCAGCGCGAACGCGGAGACCGAGTTCGAACAGAAGTGGACCTACGGCGAACAGCTGGCGGATCGCATCGCCACCTTCGGCGGAAGCTGGACCTTCCTGATCATCTTCACGGGGTTCCTGCTGACCTGGATCGCCGTCAACTCCGCCGTGCTGTTCTGGCACCCCGTGGATCCCTACCCCTACATCCTGCTGAACCTTATGCTGTCCTGCCTTGCCGCGGCGCAGGCTCCGGTCATCATGATGAGCCAGAACCGGCAGGAGGCCAAGGACCGACTCAGGGCACGCAACGACTACCTCGTGAACCTCAAGGCGGAACTGGAGATCCGGCATCTGCACGAGAAGATCGACCACCTCCTGTCTCATCAATGGGGCCGCCTGGTGGAAATCCAGGAGGTGCAGATCGATCTGCTCAACGAACTGCGGCGCAGATGAGCGGCACCCGCGCGCGGCCGTGCGGCAAGTCGACCCTCAGCCACTCGTCCCACCCGGGCGAGGCAGGATCCACTGCGTCTGGGTGGTGAGCGCCACGAGCCTGCCTTCTTCTGTCGATACGCGGGTCAGCCAGATCACGGTGCTGCGTCCGCGATGGACGAGCTCGGCCCGCCCCACGAGCCGGGCGCCGACCGGTGCCGGCGCGACGAAACTGGTCTTGCTCTCGAGCGTGGAGGTCATGCCGCCCCGCGGCAGATGCGCCAGGGTCGCGAGCGCGCCCAGCGTATCGGCGAAGGCGACGATGGCGCCGCCGTGCGCGACATCCCGGACCGTGCACAGCCCAGACGCCACCTGCAGGCTCCCGACCACCCGCTCCGGCCCGGCCTCGTCCACCTCGATGCCCAGCAGTCTCGCGAAAGGCACGTCGTTACGCCGATACCAATCGATCAGGTCCATCTCGTGGCCTCATTCGTCGGCAAGAAATTGCAGCATGTCGGCGTGCAGGCGATCCATGTGGGTGAACATCAGCCCATGTGGCGCGCCCTCGTAGACCAGGAAACGACAGTCGGGGAGCAGCGCCGCGGATGGCGCTCCGGCAACCTCCACCGGCACCGAGCGGTCGCGATCGCCGTGAATGAGCAGGCAGGGGATTTCGAGGCTGCGCATCTCCTGCGTCAGGTCGGCTTCCAGCATGGCGCGGGAGCAGGCGATCGCGACCGGCACGCTGGCCTGCAGCAAACCCGCGGCCCACCGCATCATGGGACGCGAGGTCTCCGGCACGAAGAACGGGGCCAGGCTTTCCTCCACCCATCGGGGATAGTCGCGCATCCACTGCGCCCACAACGCCTCGAAGTTCGCCCTCACGGCCCTTGCCGCCACGCCATCATCGCCGAGCAGCCTGGGCGTGGTGGGCGCCAGCAGCACGATGCGCTCCACGCGCGCCCCGCCATGGCGAGAGACATACCGCACGACTTCGCCGCCAGCCATCGAATGCGCGATCAATCCGAGGTCGCGCAGATCGAGATGAGCGACCAGCGCGGCGACGTCATCGGCGAGGGTGTCGTAGTCGTAACCATGGCTCGGACGATCCGATCGCCCGTGACCGCGCCGATCGAAGCCGATGCAGCGATAGCCCGCCTGCGCCAGCGCCGCGAATTGGTACTGCCACATGTCGTGGGAACACCCCAGGCTGCTCAGGAACAGCAGGGGCTTGCCGCGCCCCCATTCCGAATAGAACAGCGAGGTTCCGTCCATCGCCTTGATCCACGGCATCGCATATCTCCCGTTGGCGCCGTACCCCACGCGGGGCCGTCAGCGCTTCGCATGGTTGCGCAAGCCGCCGCGCGAATCCATGACCTCGGAGGTCAAGTCGCCGCCCCCGAGTCGCGGCCTGGGCGCCCGGGCTATGCTTGACAGCCCTATCGGCAATGGACTCTCGCGTGGACACCTTCGGCCCCTTGCTGCGACGCTGGCGCGAGCGGCGACGCATGTCGCAGATGGAACTGGCGCTGGCGGCGCAGAGTTCCACGCGCCACCTCTCCTACCTCGAGACCGGAAGGGCCCAGCCCAGCCGCGAGATGATCGGGCGCCTGGCCGAGGTGCTCGGTGTCCCGCTGCGAGGGCACAACGCCCTGCTGCTGGCGGCGGGCTTCGCACCCGCCTTCCGCGAAAGCGCGCTGGAGGGATTGCCGGCAGCGAAGGCTGCGATGGACCGGGTGCTGCAGGCCCACCGCCCCTATCCCGCATTCGTGGTCGACCGACGGTGGAATATCGTGCTCTCGAACGGAGCGTTGCCGCAGCTCTACGAGGGTTGCGCGCAATCGCTGATGGAGCCTCCCGTGAACGCGATGCGCCTGATGCTGCATCCCGACGGGATGGCCGCGAGAATTCTCAATTTCGAGCCATGGCGCGGGCATTGCATCGCGCTGCTGCGCCAACAGATCGACAGCGGGGCCGACGAGCCCATCGAGCGCCTGCTCGCGGAAATCGCCGACTATCCCGCGCCCCCGCGGGTGGATCCGGCGCCGGGCACGGACGAAGTGGAGCGCTTCGCGACCCCGCTGCGCATCGCCACACGACTCGGCCCGATGTCTTTTCTCAGCACCATCACGGTGTTCGGAACCGCCAGCGACGTCACACTCTCGGAACTGGCCCTCGAGATGCTGTTCCCGGCGGACGAGCAGACGGCCCGCATCGTTCGCGCGACGACGAACTGAGGGTCGGGCGGTACGACGCGGTAGGGCGGGCGGGACGCTCGCCATCCACCCAGGCGCACCCGCCTGTTCATGGACGTTCTGGCGAGCCGGCCGGCGGCGTCGTACCGGCGTCCTGGCGTCCGGCATCGGAAAACAGCCCTGCGATGCAATCCGACACCACGCGCATGGCCGCGTGATGCCGGTCCTCGCTTCGCGTGAGCAGCCAGACCTCGCGTGGCGGATGGGTCGGCTCGATGTCGCAGCGAACCAGCCGTGCGTCGCCCCGCGCGAGAAAGTCCGGCAGCAGCGCGATGCCGGCGCCGGCCCGCGCGGCGTCGGCCTGCGCCAGCTGGGTGTTGGCGCGAAAGGCGATGCGCGCGCGCGGGAACTGCCGCGCCAGCCAAGCCGCCTCGGGCAGCGAGGCGTTGACCTCGTCGAAACCCACGAAACTCGGGCTCTGTCCCTGCTCGATGCGCCGTGCCCAGTCCGCCGTGCCGTAGAAGCCGAACCCGATGGCGCCGAGCGGCCTGGCCAGCACCATGCCGTCGACGGGGCGCCCCAGGCGCACCACGATGTCGGCCTCGCGGCGCTCCAGGCTGATGGAACGCAGGTCGGTGGTGACGTGCACGTCGAGCGCTTCGTGCCGGGCCGCCAGTTCGGCCAGGGGTCTCATCAGCACGCCATGCGCCAGCGTGGGCGGGGCATTCACGCGGACGAGGCC
>JAKBNS010000001.1 GCA_021830925.1 Pseudomonadota bacterium
ATGGCCACCAGCGACAGTGCGCCGAAGGTCATCAGCTCTCCTTGCGGGATGAAGATCACCCGCGTCACCGCGAACACCAGCACCAGGGCCAGCGCGAGCAGCGCGTAGATGGCGCCGAGCGTCAGTCCGCTCTGGCCGAGGTAGATGGCGATGCCGAGGTCCATGGTGTGATCAGGCGTGGCTACCGGGTTTACTTGAGCAGTTTCCAGGTACCGTGCTCGATGCGGACCATGACCACGGCACGGTTGTCCAGGCCGTTGTGATCGGTCGGGCTCATCGAGTAGATGCCATCCGCGCCAGGGATGTCCTTCAGGTTCTCGAGTGCGTCACGCAGCGCCGCGCGGAAGGCCACGATGTTTTCCGGCTTGGCGTGCTTGAGCGCCACCGGAATGGAACTCTCGAGCAGGGTGATCGCGTCCCAGGCATTGGCGCTGAACTGCGACAGCGAGTTCTTGCCGTATGCGGTGGTGTAGGCGGTGGCGAAGCGCATCGCGGACGGCTCGATGGGGTTGTCGGCCGGCAGTTGATCGGCCACCAGGCCAGGCGCCACGGGAAGAAGGGTTCCTTCACAGTCGGATCCGCACACGCGCAGGAAGTCGGGATTCGCCACGCCGTGAGTCTGGTACATCTGCCCCTGGAATCCCACCTTCTTGAGTTCGCGCTCGGGCAATGCCGCCGGGGTTCCAGATGCGGCGATCAGCACCGCTTGCGGCTTGGCTGCCAGCAAGTGCAGCACTTGCCCAGTCACCGCGGTCGCGGTTCGATTGAAGCGCTCGTTCGCCACGATCTGGATGCCCGCCACCTTGGCGTCCTTGGAAAAATTGTTCCACCAGTCCTCGCCGTAGGCATCGTCGAAGCCGATGAAGGCCACGCGCTTGAACTTGTTCTTCACCATGTTGTCGACCACGGCCTGCGCCATCAACAAGGTGGTCTGCGGCGTGGTGAACACCCACTTGCGTTCGCCCACCACGGGATGGACGATGGTCCATCCGGCGGACAGGGACACGTTGGGCGTCTTCGCGGCTCCCACGACGGGGATCATGGCGAGCGAATTCGGGGTAATCGTGGGCCCCACGACGACGTCGACCTTGTCGCTGTCGATCAGTTCCTTGGTCGCCTTCACGGCGGCCGTCGGATCGGTCGCGTCATCACGGATGATGTATTGGATGGTTTGACCACCGATCTGCTTGGGGAACAGCCTCACCGTCTTTGCTTCGGGGATACCTTGCGAGGCGGCGGGGCCCGTCTCGGACAGCACGACCCCTACCTTGATGTCGGCATGGGCCGCGACCGAGCAGGCCATGGTCGCGGCGGCCACCAGGGCCAGGTGCACGCTCTTGTTCATTTCCAGTCTCCTCTTTCGTGAATGTCCCGCGACCTCCAGGGCGTCGCGGAGTGAAGCGCGGAGCGTGGGCGATCTGCCCGCCGCGTCCGCGGTTTCGCGACCCGAAAGCCTTGCTGAAGGCACCGGGCCGATGCCGTGGCAAGCACGCGGCCTCAGCCGTCGCGCATCGCCATGGCCACACCTAGCGTGGATCGAGTACCAGGCTCTGCCTCAGTCGGGTCAATGCGTCCAGGGCCTGGGTGCGCGGCGCATCGATGCCCAGGCCGCGCGCCACACGCAAGACCTCGCCATTGATCGCGTCCACCTCGGTGGGGCGCCCCGCAAGCAGGTCCTGCAGCATGGAGGGCTTGTGCTGCAGGTGATGGTCCAGCGCGTGGTCCAGGGTGTCGTGCAGGCCCCTCGCGTCGACTTCGAGACCGTTGGCGTTCGCCACGGCGAGCACTTCGGTGGCAATGGCGTGCGCCAGCTCTCGCGCTTGAGGCAGCCTGCCGACCTGACCCACGGTGGCGCAGGTCACTGCGCACACGGTGTTGAGTGCGGCATTGAATGCGGCCTTTTGCCAGATCGCTGCTTGCACGCTGGCGTCCAGGGTGCTCGGCAGGCCGGCCTGCGTGAGCGCGTCGGCCAGCGCCTGCAGGGCCTCGCTCGGCCTGGCGTCCGCCATCATCATGCGGTTGTGACCCGCGCCGTGGGAATGGACATGCCCGGGCCCCGTCATGTCGGCTGGCACCGTCGTCACCCCCACGGCGATGCGGGACATGGGGAGAAAGCGCGCCACTCGTTCGGCATTTCCGAGGCCGTTCTGCAGGCTCAGGACCATGACCTGATCGTGCAGAACGTGGCGTACCGCTTCCATGGCCCCTTGGGTGTGCATGGTCTTGGTGAACAGGATCAGCCAGTCTGGGCGACGGACAACGGCTTCGGGCCTGGAAATCGGCAGGCGAATCACGCGCGTTCCCTTGCCTTCGGTCTCCAGCGTGAGGCCGTGATTGCGTACCTGCTCGATATGATTCGGGTTGACGTCAAGGAGTTCGACGTCGTGCCCGTGTTCGGCCAGCAATCCGCCGAACAGCGAGCCCATGGCGCCAGCGCCCAGAATGGTGATGCGCATGCTGGATCTCCTGCTGCGTTGGGTCAGAAGGGATAGTGGCGATCCGTGGTCTGCAGGGTGACCCACCGCAGTTCCGTGAAGGCCTCGATACCCGCACGGCCACCGAAGCGGCCCCAGCCGCTGGACTTCACGCCGCCGAAGGGCATCTGCGCCTCGTCATGCACGGTCGGACCGTTGACGTGGCAGATTCCCGCTTCGATGCGTCGCGCCACGCGCATGCCCCGTGCCAGATCGCGCGTGAACACGGCTGACGACAATCCGAACTCGTTGTCGTTCGCGCAGGCGATCGCCGCCTCCTCGCCCTCGACACGCACGATGGCCTTCACGGGTGCGAAGGTCTCCTCGCGGTAGATGCGCATGGCGGGCGTCACGCGGTCCAGCAGCGTGGCGGACATGAGGGTGTCCTGGGCCTTGCCTCCGCAGACCAGGGTTGCCCCCTTGGAAAGCGCGTCGTCAATCAGTTCATTCACCCGCCGCACCGTGCTCATGTCCACCACGGAGCCGAGAACCACGGGCCCCTTGCGCGGATCGCCCAGGGGAAGCGCCGCAGCCTTCGCGGCGAGCTTGGCGACAAAGGTGTCGGCGATGGCGGCATCGACCACGATGCGCTCGGTCGACATGCAGATCTGCCCAGAGTTGGCGAAGGCGCCGAAGGCGGCCGCGTTGACCGCGGCGTCCAGGTCCGCGTCATCCAGCACCACCAGGGGCGCCTTGCCGCCCAGTTCCAGCACCGAGGGCTTGAGGTGTTCCGCGCAGCGTTGCGCGATGATGCGCCCCACGTGCGTGGATCCGGTGAAGTTCACCCGACGGACGGCCGGATGGGCAATCATCGCCTCGACCACCGCGGCAGCATCGGCCGGGGCGTTGGTGACGAAATTGACGGCCCCTTTTGGAAGCCCGGCCTCCTGAAGGGCCTGCACGATCAGGCCGTGCGTGGCGGGGCACATTTCGCTGCCCTTGAACACGACCGTATTGCCGCAGGCGAGCGGCACGGCAAGCGCGCGAACCCCCAGGATGACCGGGGCGTTCCACGGCGCGATGCCGAGCACCACGCCCGCCGGCTGCCGCGCGGCCATGGCGAGGCTTCCCGGAACATCGGAGGGAATCACCTGACCCTCGATCTGGGTAGTCAACGATGCGGCTTCGACCAGCATGCCCGCGGCCAGGTGGACGTTGAAGCCAGCCCAGATCGCGGAGGCCCCGGTTTCCGCCGCCATGCTGCGGGCGAAGTCGGCACCGCGCGCCTCGAGGGCCTGAGCGGCCTTCAGCAGCAGGGCACGTCGTTCTCCCGGCCCGGTGGCGGACCACTGTGGGAAGGCCGCCGCCGCCGCGTCCACGGCGGCCCTTGCGTCCTCGGCGGAGGCGGCGGGCGCCACGGTGGCGATCTGGCCGTCCAGCGGGTTGGCCCGGCTGAAGGTCTGTCCCGAGCGCGCGGCAACCTTCTCGCCGCCGACCAACATGGAAATGTTTTGCATGCTTTGTCTCCTGGTAAAGATTTCTCGGTTCGCGCGGCCGCTCAGGCCACGACGACCTCGACCAGATTGGGGCCGCTTTCGCGCAAGGCCCTCGAGAGGGCCGGCGCCAGCGCTTGCGGGTCCTGCACCCGTACGGCAGGCACGCCGTGGCCCCGCGCCAGCGCAACGAAGTCGAGATCGGGCAGGTCCGTCCCCTCGGGCTTGCTGCCGGGCGCATAGCCGAATACGGGCGCGAAATCCTGCAGTGCGGCATAGCGCCGGTTGTTGAGGACCACGAAGGTCATCGACAGCCCCAGCCTGGCCGCGCTGTACAGCGCCTGGATGGAGTACAGGCTGGAGCCGTCGCCGATGAGTGCGATGACCCGGCCCTCGCGCTGCTGCCGCGCGCGCGCCAGCGCGATGCCCACGGCGGCGGGCATGCCGTGACCCAGCCCGCCGCTGGCCATGGTGTAGAAGGTTTCGCCGCCGTCCATGGGGAGGTGGCGTTGAATCTCCGAGCGCGCCCCGGGTGCCTCCTCGACGATCACGTCATGCGGCTGCCGGGCGGAGTCGAGTGCCTGCAGCGCGAATGCGGTCGACATCGGGGTGCCCGAATGCGCGCGCTCGACGGCTGGCCTCGGCGCCGGCAGGTCGCGCGCCACGCCAGGCGCGGGCCCTCGGAGGAGGGCCTCCAACGCGAGGTCGACGCTCGCGACCACGCTGTGCCCCGTCGGACTCCAGGCGGCGACTTGCGGATCGTCGACGATCTGCCATAGGCGTGCACCCGCGGGAATGTGGGGTCCCTGCCCCTCTACGTGATAGCTGAAAGCGGGGGCTCCCAGCACGACGATGAGATCGTGACCGTCGAGGACCTCGACGATGCGCTCGCGCATCGCCGGCAGGAAGCCCTGGAACTGCGGATGACGCTCCGGGAAGCCGCAGCGTGCGCTCATCGGCGCGACGAACACGGCGGCTCGGTGCCGCTGGGCCAGTTCCACCACCTGGGCGACCGCGTCATCCCGGTCGACGCCAGCCCCAACGACGATCGCCGGGCGACGGCATTCGGCCAGGGCCTGCGCCAGCGCCGCGATGGGCTCAGGATCGGGCGCGATGCGGTGGCTGACCTCGCGCGTGGGCACCCAGTCGGTCACACGATCCCAGTCGTCCGCCGGAATGGACAAGAACACGGGGCCGCGGGGCGCCTGCATCGCCATGTGGTAGGCGCGCAGCAAGGCCAGCGGCACGTCTTCCGCCCGGGCCGGCTCGCAGGCCCATTTCACGTACGGGCGGGGAAGCTCGGTGGCTTGGGTGGCGGACAGAAAGGGGTCGAAAGGCAGAATGGAACGTGCCTGTTGCCCAGCCGTGACGATCAGCGGCGTCTGGTTCCTGTAGGCGGTGAAGATGTTGCCCATCGCGTGCCCGACTCCGGCAGCGGAGTGCAGGTTGACCAACGCCGCGCCGCGCGTGGCTTGCGCATAGCCATCGGCCATCCCGACGACCACCGACTCCTGCAGGCCGAGCACGTAGCGGAAGTCTGCTGGAAAGTCCCGGAACATGGGAAGCTCCGTGGACCCGGGGTTTCCGAACACCGTATCGATCCCCAGTTCGCGCAGCAGGCGCATGACGGCTTCGCGCACGGTGGGGCGACGCGGTTCAATCGGATGAGCGGAAGCTGGATGGGGCACGATTTCGAGCTGAGAGCGTTGACGGCGAGGGGAAGTTTGTGCCCACGCGCCCCATATCGCAATAAGATGGCGCTACTAAGAGTTATCCGTTCTGCGCATATGCAAGATCTCGACCTGAACCTTCTGCGGCTCTTCGACGCGGTCTATCGCACGCGCAACGTGAGCCGGGCGGCGGAGCAATTGGGCATGTCCCAGCCGGCAACCAGCCAGGCCCTCACCCGTCTGCGCCTGGCGGTCGGAGACCCTCTTTTCGAGCGAGTTCCTGGCGGCGTCGCGCCTACGGCGCGGGCCGACCGCCTGGCACGTTCGGTCCAGGCCGGGCTGGCCCTGCTGGAGGCCGGGATCGCGGACGATGGAGGTTTCGACCCCGCCACGTCGACGGATGAATTGCGCATTCACCTGACGGACATCGGCGAGGCGCGCTTCCTGCCGCCCCTGATGCGGGAGTTGCGCCGGCAGGCCCCCCAGATGCGCGTGCAGGCCAGCACCTGGCCGAAGGAGCACATCGCGCACGCCCTCGACAACGGACGCATCCACTTCGCGATCGGATTCCTTCCCGAGGTGCAACACACCGCGCGCGTCGACCTGCTGACCGACCGCTACGTGCTGGTCATGCGCGCGGGCCATCCCCTGGCGGTGTCCATGGGGCGCCGGGCGCTGGATCCGATGCAGTTGCGCAAACTGGACCTGGTGGCGGTGCAGAGCCATGCGCAGACCCTGCACATCCTGCATTCGATGAATCTGGGCTCGCGGATCCGGTTGATGACTTCGACCTTCCTGGCCCTGCCCGCGATCGTCACGAGTACCGATCTGGCCGTGCTGATGCCGCGCGCCATCGTCGCCGGCTTCGAGCCGGCCTCGCGCTACCAGGTGATGGATGCACGGTTGCCAACGGACGACTTCACGGTCGCCCTGCACTGGAGCCGCCGACACGAGCACGTGCCGATGCTGCGCTGGACCCGCGAGCTACTACAGGCGCTGTTCGGCGTGTCCACAGGATCACGTTCGACGGCCAAGCGAGGGAGGTGACCCCAAAGTCACGGGCTTCGCGCTACAGATACGCAGCCAGCCCGGGATAACTGGCGCGAGTCGCCTTCGGGTCCGCCCCTTCCCACCACGCGTCTCGTTTCCTTCGACGGTCTCATCGGTACTACGCGCGAATCCGACTCCCGACCTCAGCTCGAATATCGACCCCGGCAGAGCGACGACCCTTCGCATAGCGAGATCGTCCGTGCTGTCCGCGCGGCTTGGTCCGCGGCGACCGCTGCTTTGAGATTGACCCAGCAGTATCGTCGTCTACACAGCGGCGCCGAACACGGCTCCCGCACCGGCTGTCACCGCCATGGCAACCATCCCCCAGAACGCTACGCGCAGCGCACTTTTAAAAGGCGGCGTGCCGCCCACGGCCGCGGCGGCAACGCCAAGCAGGGCCAGAAAGACCATCGCCGTCGCCACGATCCAATAGAACAGGCTCTGCTCCGGCGCCAATAGAACGACGGCTAGCGGCATGGCCGCACCCACGGCGAAGCTCCCGGCGGACGCCATTGCAGCTTGCAGCGGGCGGGCGCTCAACGTCTCGGAGATGCCCAGTTCATCGCGCGCGTGGGCGCCCAATGCATCATGCGCCATCAGTTGCGTGGCGACCTGATCCGCGAGTCGATGATCCAGGCCACGCCGGACGTAGATGGCCGTCAGCTCCCGATGCTCTGATTCGGGACTGTTTTTCAGTTCATCACGTTCCCGCGCCAGATCCGCCTTCTCGGTATCGGCTTGTGAGTAGACCGACACGAACTCGCCGGCAGCCATGGACATGGCGCCGGCTACCAGCCCCGCAATGGCCGTGGTCATGATGCTGGCATGGCTTGCATGGGCCGCGGCCACGCCGGCAATCAGGCTGGCCGTGGAAATGATGCCGTCATTGGCACCCAGAACGGCGGCGCGCAGCCATCCGATATGTTCCGTGCGGTGACTTTCAGGGTGGGCCCGATGGTGAAATTTGGTCATGGGAGACTCGAATCCATGTGAAGCTTCCGGCAGAGCAGGGGCCATGACCGGGAAGCATGCGAACCAGTGTGTCGGCGCGCATGACGTAGTGGTGCAAAAGCACCGCCGTCGCGTGCAATCCGATCAAAACATAGCCCAATGTCGCCCCGACTTGGGCAGTCGGCTGGTCGAGGTTGTCCCGCGCGGCTTCCAAGTTCACATCCGTCACGCCCCGATGCACGCTCGACGTGGGCGCGAAGGTCAGGCTGCTGCTGCCCTGACCTGTTCGGCCTGGGCTTCGAACGCGGCGGATGGACGCACGCTCTTGATCCAAAAGGCATTTCTTCGCTTTCGAGTGAGTCGCATCGTCGCTATCGAGCAGCGACGAAGTGCGTCGAATGCGAGCCAGGCCCTGCGTAACTACGCAGCCTAACTGCACAGTTTGGCTGTGTAACTGCTACCATCGCATCATGACCAAGCAACGGAACCCGCCCGAGCCTCCCGACTTGGCCGTCCTGGCCGGCGAGCTGCGCATTTCCCTGGGCAAGCTGATTCGACGCCTGCGGGAGCAGGCGCATCCGGGGGACTTCAGTTCGGCCCAGAAGTCGGTTCTTCTTCGTCTGGACCGCGACGGACCGGCGACCGTCTCCGCCCTTGCCCGGGCAGAAAGCGTGCGCCCGCAGTCCATGCGCGTGACGGTCGCCGGCCTGGAAGCGATGGGGGCCGTGCGTGGCGATCCCGACCCCGCAGACGGCCGACAGACGCTGATCCAGCTGACCCCCAGTTTCCGCAAACATCTCAAGGCGAGCCGGGCCGCCAAGGAGGACTGGCTGGTGCGCGCCCTCCAGGCCCAACTCTCCCCCCAGGAGCAAGGCGAGCTCATGGCCGCGGTCGGACTTTTTCAGCGGCTCGCCGACTTCTGACCCATTCCCGGTCCATTCCAGGAGATTCCATGGCTGTCACCACGCTCGATCCGAACACGGCCCTCATCGTCGTGGACCTGCAAAAAGGCATCGTCGGTTCCTCCTTCCTGCATCCCATCGCCGGCATCGTGGATCGCTCGCGTGCACTGCTCGACGCGTTTCGCGAACGCGGCCTGCCTGTGGTGCTGGTCAACGTGGCCGGGGCAGCGCCCGGCCGCACCGAGCGGCAGCGTCACGGCGAACCGTACCCGGCCGGGTGGACCGATTTCATCCCCGAGCTCGATCAGCGGCCCGGCGACATCGTCGTGACCAAGAGGACCTGGGGCGCGTTCACCGACACGGGCCTCGAGAGGAGGCTGAAGTCCCTGGGCGTGACCCAGGTCGTCGTGACCGGTGTGGCCACCGGAACCGGCGTCGAGTCGACCGCACGCCAGGCCTACGAACATGGCTTCAACGTCACATTGGCCCTCGACGCCATGACCGACGCGCGCGCCGAGGCCCACGACTACAGCGTCAGGAACGTCTTTCCGAGGCTGGGCGAGACCGGCACGGCACAGGACATCATCGATCTGCTGGCAACCAGGGGAGGCTGACCATGCAATGGCTTCATCTTGTGTCCTGGTTCTTCGGCGGGGCCTTTTGCACCAACGCCGTGCCCCACTTCGTCGCCGGGGTCATGGGCGCGCCGTTCCAGAGTCCGTTCGCGAAACCGCCGGGCGAGGGGTTGTCGTCATCGACCGTGAACGTGCTCTGGGGTTTCGCCAATCTGGCCGTCGGCTACGCGCTCGTCTGGCACGTCGGTGACTTCGATCCCAGAAGCACGACCGATGTGGTCTCCCTGGCGCTCGGCATCCTGGCCATCGGCTTGCTCTCCGCCCGGCTTTTCGGTCGCTTCCACGGCGGAAACGGGCAGAAGCATTCGTGAGTGCGGCTCGTCCCGCAGGGGTGTTCCGTTCGCTGCGAATCGGCAACTACCGCGTCTGGGCAGTCGGCGCGCTGGTTTCCAACGTGGGCACGTGGATGCAGCGCACGGCGCAGGACTGGCTGGTGCTGACCCAACTCACACATCACGACGCGGCGGCCGTGGGCGTGGT
>JAKBNS010000058.1 GCA_021830925.1 Pseudomonadota bacterium
GCCGTCGGGCAGCCGCAGGAAATCGTGGAGAACCCCGCGGTGCGCAAGGTGTACCTGGGCGAGAGCTTCCGGCTCTGAGCATGCGGCCATGAAGCAGTCCCTGAATCTCCGGCTGTCGCAGCATCTGGCGCTGACGCCGCAGCTGCAGCAGTCCATCCGGCTGCTGCAGCTGTCGACGCTGGAGCTGCAGCAGGAGGTCGAGCAGATGCTCGAGCTCAACCCCTTCCTGGAGCCCGACGAGGAAAATCCCGATGCCGCGCCGGCGCCGGAGGGGCCGAGCCCGGCGGAGGCGGCGGGCGCGGATGCGCCTCAGGTCCAGGGCGACGAACCTGGCCAGGCCGGCGGGGAAGCCGACGCGCCGGGCGCCGAGCGCACGGCCGACCGCGTCGAATCGAGCACGCCTTCCGGCGACGGCCCGGAGGCCCCCGAACTGCGCCTGGACGCCGAGGACTGGCGCGACGGTGCGCAAAGCGCCGACTCCGCGGAGAACCCCGAGCCCGCCGAACCCGGCGAAAGCGGGGACTGGGACGAGACCGGCGCCACGAACTGGCAGTCCGGCGGCGACAGCGACGACGAATTCGACCCCTTGAGCATGGCCCACGCCATGCAGGACCTGCGCGCGCACCTGCGCTCGCAACTGACCGGGCGCGCGCTTTCGCGACAGGACCGTGCCGCGGCCGAGGCCATCATCGACTCGCTGGACGACGACGGCTACCTGGCGGAGACCCCCGAGCAGCTCGCCGCCGAGCTGTCGCCGGGCAGCGGCGCGGAGGAACTGGAGACCCTGGGCGAGGCGCTGCGCGTGGGGCTGCGCCTGGTGCAGAGCTTCGACCCGGCCGGGGTCGGCGCCTCGTGCCTGGCCGAATGCATGCGCCTGCAACTGCTGCGCATGCCCGCCGACGACAACCGCGAGCTGGCGCTGGCGCTGTGCACGCCGACCCACCTGGAATGGCTGTCCAAGCGCGACTGGAAGCGCCTGGGTCGGGCCCTGCAGGCCGAGGAAGCGGCGTTGCGCGCGGCGCAGCAACTCGTGGCCCGCCTGGACCCCCGGCCGGGCGCCCGCTTCGCCGCCCAGGCCGCGCAAAGCGTGGTGCCCGACGTGATCGCGCAGCGCTCGGGCAAGCGCTGGCGCGTCGTGCTGAACCCGGAGGTGATGCCCAGGCTGCGCATCCATTCACTGTACGCGGAGCTGCTGCGGCGCTCGCGCGACGGCAACGGTCTGTCGGGGCAGTTGCAGGAGGCTCGCTGGTTCGTGCGCAACGTGCAGCAGCGTTTCGAGACCATCGAGCGCGTGGCGCAGGCGGTGGTGGAACGCCAGCAGGCGTTTTTCACCGACGGCGAGCTGGGCATGCGCCCGCTGGTGCTGCGCGAGATCGCCGACGAGCTGGGCCTGCACGAGTCGACCATTTCGCGCGTGACCACGCAGAAATTCCTGCTCACCCCCCACGGCACCTTCGAGCTCAAGTATTTCTTCGGCTCGGGCCTGGCCACCGACAGCGGGTCCAGCACGTCCAGCACCGCGGTGCGCGCGCTGATCCGCGGCATGGTGCAGCAGGAAAACCCCGCCAGCCCGCTGTCGGACGGCGAGATCGCCGAGCGCCTGGCGGCGCAGGGCATCACGGTGGCGCGCCGCACGGTGGCCAAGTACCGCGAGGCGCTGCGCATCGCGCCGGCCACGCAACGCAAGGTGGTCTGAGGCCGGCCTGGCCGGCGGCGCCCGCCGGGCGACCTACGCGCTGCCGCGGATGCGTTGCACCAGCGAGGTGGTGGAGCGCCCCTCGACGAAGGGCAGGGCCTGCGCGCGCCCTCCCCAGGTGCGCACCAGCGCGGTTTCCGCCAGCGACTCGATGTCGTAGTCGCCGCCCTTGACGTAGACGTCGGGGCGCAGTTCGCCCAGCAGTGCCAGCGGCGTGGCCTCCTCGAACAAGACCACCAGGTCCACGCTTTGCAGCGCGGCCAGCACCGCGGCGCGGTCGTCCTCGGGATTGAGCGGACGCTCCGGCCCCTTGCCCAGCATGCGGGCCGAGGCGTCGGCGTTCAGCCCCACCACCAGGCTGCCACCCAGGGCGCGCGCGTTGGCCAGGTAGCTCACATGGCCACGGTGCAGGATGTCGAATACCCCGTTGGTGAACACCACCGGACGCGGCAGACGGGCGATGACGGCAGGCGCCCGCGCGCGCGGGCAGATCTTGGCCTGCAAGGCGTCGGGGAGCGGCGCCGGGGTGGCGTGGGCGGGCTGGGGCATCGGGAGAATTGTCGCAGACTCGTAAACTAGCACCGGTACCCGCCCACCCGGCGAAATGGTCGCGAATGGAACAATCAGTACCATATACCAACTTTTCGCGCCATCATCACCCGCCCGCCTTTCCGACCCCATGACCGATTCTTCCCAGAGCCCGCGCCTGCGGGCACACGCCTGCGCGCTCGTCGAGCGTGTGCGCTACGGCCTGGACCCGATGGTTCCGATGCTGCTCATCGCCGCCGTGGTCGGCGCGGTCAGCTCCATCGCCGTCGAGGGTTTTCGCCAGTGCATGTACCTGATCATGAATCTGTACAGCGACCACGCGGAGCACCTGGTGGTGGCCGCGCGCTCGCTGCCGGTGTGGGAACGTGCGCTGATTCCGCCGCTCGCGGCGGTGCTGGGCGGGCTGATGATGTGGGCCGCCCAGCGCTGGATCAAGCGCCCGCGCGGGCCGGAGTACATGGAGGCGGTGCGCGTGGGAGACGGCCAGCTGCCGCTGGCCCCCAACCTGGTGCGCACGGCCAGCTCGCTGGTGGCGGTCAGCGGCGGCATCACCATCGGGCGCGAAGGCACGATGATCCAGTTCGCCGCGTTGATCTCGTCGATCATCGGGCGCATCGGGCGCGCCGACACCGCGCACCAGCGCCTGGTGGTGGCCTGCGGCGCGGCGGCCGGCTTCGCCGCCGCCTACCACGCGCCGATCGCCGGCACGCTGTTCGTGGCGGAGATCATCCTGGGCGGGCTGCAGTTGCGGGAAATCGCCGCGGTGCTGGTGGCCGCGGTGATCGGCGAACTCACCACGCAGAGCCTGTTCGCCACCGGCCCGCTGTACCTGGCGCACGCCGTGCCCCCGGTGAATTTCATCGACCTGCTCGACGCCTCGCTGCTGGGGGTGATGGCCGGGCTGCTCGGGCCGCTGTTCCTGTGGCTGCTCGACAGCTCGCGCCGCGCCTGGCAGGCGCGGGTGAACTGGTTGCCGTTGCGCATGGGCCTGGCCGGGCTGCTGATCGGCGCGCTATCGCTGGTGCGCCCGGAAGTCTGGGGCAACGGCTACAGCATGGTGCAGTCGATGCTGGTGGACCACTGGGCGCTGAGCACCCTGGCGCTGGTGTTCGTGCTGCGCCTGGTGGCGGTCACCGCGGCCAGCGCCGCCGGCATCCCGGGCGGCGTGCTGACCCCCACGCTGGCGTTGGGCGGAGCGATGGGGCTGATGGTCTCGCACCTGCTGCTGGTGCCCGACGCCAGCCACTCGCAGGCGCTGTGGACCCTGGTGGGCATGGGCAGTCTGCTGGCCGCTACCACGCACGCGCCGGCCATGTCGGCCATCATGGTGTTCGAAATCACCCGCAACTACAACGTGGTCATGGCCGCGATGCCGGCCTGCGTCGTCGCCTCGGTGGTGGGCAGTCTGCTGCGCCATCGCTCGGTGTACGCGGAGGCGCTGGGCTTGCGCGAGCATGCCGAGGCGCTGGGTTCGGAACCGCACGCGGAACCGGCCGAGGCACCGCTCGCACCGCGCTCCTAGGGGCCGGCTCTGGATCGAAAGTTTGGGGAAGTTCAGGTTGTTTTTCTGATTTTGGTCAATTTTCGAGGGGCGTTCGCTGCACGTCATGGTCTCGTCCCGGCCCTGCGGAAAGGCCGCGCACAGCCTTGCCCAGCAACCGGAACAGGACTTGCCGAGCCTGCTTGCTTTTGCCTGGCGGGGGGCGCAAACTGGCATCGCCGGGTAGGCCGTCTCCGGCGTAACCCGGTACTCACCTGCAAGTCATCACGGTTTCTTCGAATCAGGAGGGATTCATGAACCTGACCATCAGCGGCCATCACATGGAAGTCACACCGGCCCTTCGCAGCTACGTGGAGTCCAAGCTTCATCGCATCACGCGACACTCGGACCAGCTCATCAGCGTCAACGTGCTGCTGTCGGTGGAAAAGCAAAAGGAAAAGGAACGCCGCCAGAGAGCCGAGTGCAACCTTCAGCTCAAGGGGCGAAACATCTTCGCCGAAAGCCAGGACCAGGACCTGTACGCCGCCATCGACGAACTGGTCGACAAGATCGACCGTCAGGTGGTCGAACACAAGAACCGGACCCAGGCCCACCAGGCCGTGCCGGGCAAGTACCTGGCCACCTCCTGAGTCAGCCGCGGCCCGCGGCAGGCATCGCGGGCCGCCAGCCTCCGGCCACACGCCCACACCCCCCTCATCGGGTTTTCCCAAGACATTCGCACAGCCGATACACTGCGGCTTTCGCGCATCCGCGGAGCCGCTCCGGCTCCCGGACGACAAGCCGTCGCTCGTCTCATGCGACGGCGGCGCGCCCGGGCCCCGGGGGCCCCAACCACATCCGCATCGGTTCGCATGCCATGAATCCCCTGGCCCAGATCCTGCCGCTGGCCCATGTACAGGTGAACGTCGAGGCCAGCAGCAAGAAACGCGCCTTCGAGTTCGCGGGCCTGCTGTTCGAGAATCACCTCGGCCTGGCCCGTTCGGTGGTCACCGACAATCTTTTCGCCCGCGAACGCCTGGGCTCCACCGGCCTGGGGCAGGGCGTCGCCATCCCGCACGGTCGCATCAAGGGGCTCAAGCAGCCCAGCGCCGCGCTGGTGCGCCTGGCCGACCCGGTGCCCTTCGAGGCGCCGGACAACCTGCCGGTGCAGTTGCTGGTCTTCCTGCTGGTTCCCGAGGCCGCCTCGGGCAAGCACCTCGAGCTGCTGTCGGTGATCGCGGAAATGCTTTCCGACGACACCTTCCGCCAGCGCATGCTCGACGCGCCGGACTCCGGCGCGCTGCACCGTCTGGTGCACGACTGGACGACCCTGCAGCACGCCGCCTGATCGCGGGGCGCGAGTCCACTTGAAAGCTGCCACCCTTTCCGCAGATCGCCTGTTCGAAGCCAACACCTCGCTGCTGAAGTGGCGATGGGTGGCCGGACAGCGCAACCCGGAACGGCGCTTCGACGACGCTGCCGTGCAGGGCGCCACGTCGGGCGCCGATCTCGTGGGCTACCTGAACTACATCCACCCCTACCGGGTGCAGATCCTCGGCTGGCGCGAGGTGCACTACCTTCTGCACGCCGACGAGGCCGACAGCGGTCGGCGCGTGCGGCGCGTGGTGGGCCTGGGGCCGCCGGCGCTGGTCATCGCCGACGGCCAGGAGGCACCGCCGGCGCTGCTCAAGACCTGCGACGACGCGGGCATTCCGGTATTCGTCACCGACGAGCCCGCAGCCTTCGTCATCGACGTGCTGCGGGCCTATCTGTCCAAGCTGTTCGCCAACCGCACGACCCTGCACGGCGTGTTCATGGACATCCTCGGGCTGGGGGTGCTGATCACCGGCGAGTCGGGCCTGGGCAAGAGCGAACTCGGGCTGGAACTGATCTCGCGCGGCCACGGCCTGGTGGCCGACGACTGCGTGGAACTCTCCCGCGTGACCCAGAGCACCATCGAGGGCCACTGCCCGCCGCTGCTGCAGAACCTGCTGGAAGTGCGCGGGATCGGCATCCTGGACATCCGCACCATCTTCGGCGAGACGGCGGTGCGGCGCAAGATGCGCCTGCGCCTGATCGTGCACCTGGTGCGCCGCGACACCCAGGATCAGGATTTCGAGCGCCTGCCCACGGGCAACGTGCGCCAGGACGTGCTCGGCGTGGCCATCCGCAAGGTGCTGATTCCGGTGGAAGCCGGGCGCAACCTGGCCGTGCTGGTGGAGGCCGCGGTGCGCAACACCATCCTGCAGCTGCGGGGCATCGACACCTTCAAGGAATTCCAGGACCGCCAACGCCTCGCGATGCTCGAGGGCGGGGACGACTGACTGATTACCCCCTTCAGCGGCCGGAAATTTCCTCGGGGCTGCTCGGCGCAGGGCGGTGGGGGCAGGCCTCGCGTTTGCAGGTGGCGTACAGCGCCAGCGAATGCTCCTGCAGCTCGAAGCCGCGTTCGGCCGCGATGTTGTGCTGGCGGCGTTCGATCTCGGCGTCGACGAATTCCTCGACCCGGCCGCAGTCCAGACACAGCAGATGGTCGTGGTGCTTGCCTTCGTTGATCTCGAAAATCGCCTTGCCCGACTCGAAGTGGGTGCGTGACAGGATGCCCGCCTGCTCGAACTGGGTGAGCACGCGGTAGACCGTGGCCAGGCCGATGTCGCGCGTCTGGTCGTTCAGCAGCTCGCGGTACACGTCCTCGGCCGTCATGTGGCGCATCGCGCCCTTCTGGAAGATTTCCAGAATCTTCAGGCGCGGCTGGGTGACCTTCAACCCCGTGCTGCGCAGTCCTTGGGCGTTCGAGACCGTCATGGAATGAGGGGATGTTTAGAATCAGCATAATAGTTCAGCCCATCCCGGCACCCAAGACAAGACCCCCCGGGGTCCGGTGCCGAATCCGCGTGCTCGCGCATGCGCCCTCGACCCTTCTCCGATGCTCTCGTCGTTCCTGATGGATAAACGCCCGGCGCGTGCCGCGCTGGGCAGCGCGCTCGGGCTGCTGCTCGCGCTGGGGCTGGGGGCCTGCAGCACGCAGACCCAGCAGCACGACCTTACCAGCCTGTTCAAGCCCTATCGATTCGACGTGATCCAGGGCAATTTCGTGTCGCGGGAAATGGCCGCCGAGCTCAAGCCCGGCATGTCCAAGGCCCAGGTGCGGGAAGTCCTGGGCACACCGTTGCTGCAGGACGTGTTCCACGCCGATCGCTGGGAATACGTGTTCAGCCTGCGCCAGGGCTACCACGCGCCGATCGTGCGGCGCTTCACGGTGTATTTCGACAAGGACGGCAAGCTGCTGCGCACCCAGGGCGATCCCCTGCCCTCGGAGGACCAGTTCGTCGCGCAGATCAACAGCCTGCACAACAGCGGCAAGACGCGCACCCTGACCCGCGAGCAATTGCAGGCCGAGGTCGCCGCCGCGCAGAAGAAACTCGCGGACAAGGCGCCCGCCAAGGCGGCGTCGGAGCCCGGGCCGCTGACCGTGGTGGCGCCGCAGTCGGAGATTGACAAGCTGCAGGGGCTGGCGCAGCAGGCCGACCAGTCCGTGCTGTCGGACTCGCCCCAGCAGCAGCAGCAGCAGACGCCATGACGGCGGGGATTGCGAAGCATCGGGTGGCCGTCGCCGGTTGCGGCGGCCGCATGGGCCGCGCGCTGATCGAGGCCGCCACCGCCGCCGCGGACTGCGAACTGGCCGGGGCGCTGGCGCGCGTCGATTCGCCGCTGCTGGGTCAGGACGCCGGTGCGGCGCTGGGCCTTCGCACCGGCGTGCAGGTGGTCGCCGACCCGCGCCAGGGGCTGCGCGATGCGCAATGCCTGATCGACTTCACCCGCCCGCAAGCCACGCTGCAGCACCTGGAGGTCTGCCAGGGCCTGGGCCTGTCGATGGTCATCGGCACGACGGGCTTCGACCCCGAGGGCCTGCGGCGCATCGAGGATGCGGCGCGCAGCATCCCCATCGTGTTCTCGCCGAACATGAGCGTGGGGGTCAACGTGGTGCTCAAGTTGCTCGAACAGGCCGGGCGCGCGCTGTCGAGCGGCTTCGACATCGAGATCGTCGAGGCCCACCATCGTCACAAGGTCGATGCCCCGTCGGGCACGGCGCTGAAAATGGGCGAGGCCGTGGCGAAGGCCGCGGGGCGCGACCTGGCGCGCGATGCGGTGTGGTCGCGCCACGGCCACACCGGCGAGCGCGAGCCCGGCTCCATCGGCTTCTCGGTGGTGCGCGGAGGCGACATCGTGGGCGACCACACGGTGCTGTTCGCCGGCACCGGCGAGCGCATCGAGATCACCCACAAGTCCAGCAGCCGCGCCACCTATGCCGAAGGCAGCCTGCGCGCGGTGCGCTTCCTGGCGGGCCGCGCACCGGGCCTGTACGACATGCACGACGTGCTCGGGCTGAAGGCCTGAGCACGCGACGTCGGCGCCGCGCATTCCCATGGCCATGACCCCGATCTCGGCGCTGCAGGGCGATGCGCTGATGCAGACGGTGGCGGCGGCGCTGCTGGCCATGTCGGTGGCGAGCTGGTTCGTGATTTTCTGGAAAAGCTCGCTGCTGTGGCGCAGCGCGCGCAGCGTGCCGCGCGCCATCGCGGCCTTCTGGGCGGCACCCTCGCCCGCGGCTGCCGCCGCGGCCGCGCAGGCGGCGGACCCGGAAGGCCCGGCGGCGGCACTGGCCGCGCGCTGCCAGCAACTCGAACGACCCGCGCGCCACGCCTGGCAGGCCCACGCCGACCGCGTGCGCCGCGAATTGCGCGAGGCGCTGGACGCGGGCAGCCGGCGCCTGCATGCCGGACATGTGCTGCTGGCCAGCGTGGGCAGCACGGCACCCTTCGTCGGCCTGTTCGGAACCGTCTGGGGCATCTACCACGCGCTGGGCGCGCTGTCGGCCTTGCAGCAGGCCGGCGTGGACAAGATCGCCGGGCCCGTCGGGGACACCCTGGTCATGACCGCCGCGGGTCTGGCGGTGGCGATTCCGGCCGTGCTGGCCTACAACGCGCTGGGCAAGCGCGCGCGCGCGCTGGACGCGCAGCTCGAGGGCTTCGCGCTGGACCTGCAGCACCTGCTGAGCGCCGAACCCACCGACTGAACCGCCCATGCCCGCGCCGCGCGTCGTCCGCCTGATCGGTGCCCCCACCGATGTGGGCGCCAGCGTGCGGGGCGCATCGATGGGGCCGGAGGCGATGCGCGTGGCCGGCCTGGCGCCGGCGCTGCAGGCACAGGGGCTGCGCGTGCACGACGCCGGCAACCTGGCCGGCCCCGGCAATCCCTGGGAGCCCGCGCGCGACGGCTGGCGCCACCTGGAGCAGGTGGTGCAGTGGAACCGCGCGGTGCGCGACGCCGTCGCCGAGGCCCTGCGCGCGGGCGAGCTGCCCATGCTGCTGGGCGGCGACCATTGTCTGGGCTTCGGCTCCGTCGCCGCGGTGGCCGCGCATTGCGCAGCCGCGGGGCGCGAACTGCGCGTTCTGTGGCTGGACGCGCATGCCGACTTCAACACCGCGCAGACGACCCCCAGCGGCAACCTGCACGGCATGCCCCTGGCCTGCCTGTGCGGCATGGGCCCGGAGCCGCTGCTGAGCCTGGCCTGCGCGCGGCCCGTGCTGCACCCGCGCCAGTTGCGCCTGCTCGGCGTGCGCAGCGTGGACGAGCTGGAACGCCGTCTGCTGCGCCAGTACCAGGTGCCGGTGCACGACATGCGCGCCATCGACGAGCAGGGCATGCGCAGCGTGATGCGGCGCATGCTCGACGGAGTCGACGCGAACACCCACGTGCACCT
>JAKBNS010000272.1 GCA_021830925.1 Pseudomonadota bacterium
CTGCTGGGCCTTGTGGGCCAGCTCGACCCGCCGCGCGACGAGGCCCGCGAGGCGGTCGCCGCCTGCCGCGCCGCCGGCATCCGCGCGGTGATGATCACCGGGGACCACAAGCACACGGGCCTCGCAATCGCGCGCGAACTGGGAATCGCCGGCGCGCAGGACGAGGCCCTCGACGGCGTCGAACTCGATCACCTCAACGAGACGGAACTGGCGGAGCAACTGTCCCGCATCGCGGTGTTCGCCCGCGTGCACCCGGCGCAGAAGCTGCGCATCGTCGAAGCCTTGCAGGCACGGGGCGAGGTCGTCGCGATGACCGGCGACGGAGTCAATGACGCGCCCGCGCTGGCGCGCGCCGACGTCGGCGTGGCCATGGGCATCGCCGGCACGGAGGTGGCCAAGAGCGCGGCGAAGATCGTGCTCACCGACGACGATTTCGCCACCATCGTGGCCGCGGTGGAACAGGGGCGCGTGGTCCACGCCAACCTGAAGAAGGTGATCCTGTTCCTGTTCGTCACCTCCATCGACGAGGTGCTGGTGCTGCTGCTGGCGCTGCTCGGCGGCTTCGCGCTGCCGCTGGCGGCGGTGCAGATCCTTTGGATCAACATCGTCACCGAGAGCACCCTGACGGTGAACCTGGTGATGGACCCGCCCGACGGCGACGAGATGCGGCGCGCGCCGATCGCGCGCGACCAGCCCTTGCTGGACCGGGCCATGCTCGGGCGCATCGCGCTGCTGGTGCCGGTGGCGGTGGCGCTGACCTTCGGCTGGTTCGCCTGGCGCCAGTCGTCCGGCGCGGCCTACGACGTGGTGCGCACCGAGACCTTCACCCTGCTGGCGCTGTGCCAGTGGTTCAACATGCTGAACTGCCAGTCGTCCACCGCCTCGGCGCTGCGCCTGGGGGTGCTGCGCAATCGCTGGCTGGTCGGCGGATTCGCGCTGAGCATCGCGCTGCAGGCCGCCGTGCTGTACCTGCCGGTGCTCAACCGGCTGTTCCACACGGTGCCGCTGGCCGCGCACCAACTGCTGGGCATCGCCGCCGCGGCCAGTGGCGTGCTGTGGGCGGAAGAACTGCGCAAGGCCGTCGTGCGGCGGCGGGCTCAGCCGGGCGCGGCGGCCTGAACCGCGGCGGCCGCCTCCAGCAGGCGGCCCAGCGCCGGGTGCTCGATGCGTCTGCGCGCGGAGATGGCGTAGAAGCTCTCGCCGACGTCGGCGCTCAGCCCCAGGCGCACCAGACCGGCCTCGCGCACCAATTGCGGCGTCGACCAGTCGGGCGCCGCGAAGGCGCCCATCCCCGACTGCCCGAAGCTGGCCAGCAAGGCGCTGTCCTCGAACTCCCCGACCACGCGCACGCGGATGTCGTGGCGCAGCAGCCAGTCCTCCAGGCGCGCGCGCAGCGCCGCGTGGGCGGTCGGCATCAACAGCGGCAGGCGGCCCAGCAGTTCCGGGAAGCTCGCCCCCTCGACCTGGCGCGCCAGCTCCGGCGCCGCGAACCACGCCACCTGGGCACTGCCGAGCAGTCGGCTGTGGAGTTTCAGGCTGGGATGGGGCGGCGCCGCGCGGTCGGCCAGCACGATGTCCAGCCGGTGCAGCGCCAGCTCGGCCAGCAGATCGTCGAACTCGCCTTCGAGCCCGACCAGCCGCGTGGGCCCTTCGTCGCACACCGGGCGCAGCAACTGTCGCACCAGCAGCTTGGGCAGACTGTCGGCGATGCCCACGCGCAGCGCCATGCCCTCGCCCGCAGCCGCCTGCGCCACGGCCTGCGGCACGCGCTCGGCGAGCTGGAACATCGGTTCGGCCAGCTCGAGAGCAGCCCGCCCCGCCGGGGTCAGCTCCACGCCGCGCGCGCGCACCCGCAGCAAGGCGTAACCCAGGTCGCGCTCCAGGTCGCGCAACTGGGAGCTGACGGTCTGCACCGACACGCCCAGACGCCGCGCCGCCGCGCTCATGCTGCCCTCGGTCCCCACCACCCAGAACACCTGCAGATGCCGCAGTTTGTAGGCCGCCATGGTCCGCTTGCTCCTTGCCGGGCCCGCGGCGGTGCCGCGGATGCCTGGTCAGACTTCGAGTTTCTCGAAGGTTTCCTCATGGAAATGTAGGGGATTTCGAAGTGCGCCGGGTCGAGGAAGGGTCTACACTGCACTTGTATCCAAATATGTCTCCGACGGAGCTCATGCCATGCCTGAACGCACACCCGCCTCGAAGCCCGGCCGCCGCGGCCGCCATGCCGCGCGCGTGCTCGCACTGGTCCTGGGGGCCGGGCTGCTGTTGAGCAGCCTCGACGCCGCCGCCGCCCGCCTGGGCGGCGGGCGCGCCAGCGGCCTGTACCGGCCCAACGTCACCCGCAGCACCCCGGTGCGGCCCGCCGACAGCGCCACGCGCAACGCGACCGGTACGCAAACCGGCGCGCAGGCGGCCGCGCGCGGCAACGCCGCGGCCCCCGCCGCCGGCACGGCCCCGCGGCGCAACTCCTGGCTGGGCCCGCTGGCCGGTCTGGCCGCCGGCCTCGGCCTGGGCGCGCTGCTGTCGCACTTCGGGCTGGCGCCCGCGCTGGGCCCGTGGCTGATGATGCTGCTGCTGGGGCTGGGCGGCTTCGCGCTGCTGCGCCTGTTCCTGAACGCCCAGCGGGCGCGCCAGGTACCGGCCGGCCCCTCCCCCTGGGCGGCCCGCTCCGGCATGGCGCCGCAGGATTCGGCCGGACACGCGCCGGGCGCGGCCCCGAGCGCCGCCGGAGCCCAGGACGCGTTCGACGCGGACGGCTTCGTCGAGCGTGCGCGCGGCGTGTTCCTGCGCCTGCAGAAGGCCAACGACGACGGCGATCTGGACGCGCTGCGAGACGCCAGCACCCCGGAGCTGTATGAACAATTTCGCCGCGATTTGATCCGCATCGGTGATGCCGCGCATGCCACCGAGGTGCTGAGCCTGCAAGCCCATATGCTGGAGCGGGTCGAGCACCCGCTGGCCGAACTGGTCAGCGTGCGCTTCTCGGGTCTGCTGCGCGAGCGGCCGCAGGCCGGCTCCGCCGAATCCTTCGACGAAGTCTGGCATTTCACGCGGCCGCACGACCGCAGCACGGGCTGGCTGCTCGCCGGCATCCAGCCCACCACCTGAGTTGCACCGATTCGCTGGCGTTTTCTGCGAGAACCGACCATGAAGCGCATCCTGCTGTTCCTCGCCACCAACCTCGCGGTCGTCGTCGTGCTCGGCGTGGTCACGCGCCTGCTCGGGCTGGACCGCTTCCTCGGCGCCTATGGCCTGAACCTGCCGGCGCTGCTGGGCTTCGCCGCGGTGATCGGCTTCGGCGGCGCCTTCATCTCGCTGCTCATGTCGAAGACCATCGCCAAGTTCAGCACCGGCGCGCAGGTCATCGAGCAGCCGCGCGACCAGGCCGAGGCCTGGCTGCTCGACACCGTGTCGCGTCTGGCCGCGAACGCCGGCATCGGCATGCCGGAAGTGGCGATCTACGAGGGCGAGCCGAATGCCTTCGCCACCGGCGCGCGCCGCGACCATGCCCTGGTGGCCGTATCCACCGGGCTGCTGCAGACCATGTCGCGCGAACAGGCCGCCGCGGTGCTGGCCCACGAGGTCAGCCACGTGGCCAACGGCGACATGGTCACGCTGACCCTGATCCAGGGCGTGGTCAACACCTTCGTCGTGTTCCTGTCGCGCGTGGTCGGCTTCCTGGTGGACTCGGCGCTGCGCCGCGGCGACGCCGAGGATCGCGGCCCCGGCATGGGCTATTTCGTCACCACGCTGGTGTGCGACATCCTGTTCGGGGTGCTGGCCAGCATGATCGTGGCCTGGTTCTCGCGCCAGCGCGAGTTCCGCGCCGACGCCGGCTCGGCGCGCCTGCTCGGCAGCCCGCAGCCGATGATCGGGGCGTTGCGACGCCTGGGGGAAATGCAGCCCGGCGGCCTGCCGCGCAACCTGGCCACCGCCGGCATCACCGACCGCCCGGCGTGGATGGAACTGTTCGCCAGCCACCCGCCGCTGGAGCAGCGCATCGCCGCCCTGCAGGGACAGCGCGCCTGACACTCGCGCTCGATACCTCCACCGGACCATGAGGCCCCCGGCATCCCAGTTGGCGCTGCGCCGCGTCACGCTGGGCTTGCTGTTGCTCCTGCTGCTGGGTCTGGCCTACCTGGTGCTGCGGCCCTTCCTGGCCGCGATCGCCTGGGCCATGATCCTGGGCCTGACCACCTGGCCCCTGTTCCAGCGCCTGCGCGACCGCCTGCGCCTGCGGCCCGGCTGGGCCGCGCTGCTGATGACCCTGGCCGTGGGGCTGGCCTTCGTGGTGCCGGGGCTGTGGCTGGGAGTGCTGCTGCGCAATGAACTGACCCACGCGATCGCCGAGGCCGGCGCGCGCCTTTCGGCCGGCTCCTTGCAGGTTCCTCAGGCGCTGGCCCGCCTGCCGCTGGTGGGCGGCATGCTGCAGGACCTGCTGCGCGACCTGTCCACCGCGCAGTTCGCCGCCCGTCTGCGCAGCGCGCCGTGGAGCGCACAGGCGGCCGAGCAGGCCTTCGCGCTGCTCGGAGGCGCCGGGCGCAACGCGGCCAAGTTCGGCTTCGCGCTGCTGAGCCTGTTCTTCATCTACCGCGACGGCGAGCGCGGCCTGCGCCAGGCGCAGGCGGTGTTCCGGCACCTGCTCGGGCCGCGCGTGGATGCCTACCTGCAGGCCGCCGCCGAAATGACCCGCGCGGTGCTGTGGGGCATGCTCGCCACCGCGCTGGTACAGGGCGTGTTCGCCGGCCTGGGCTACTGGTGGGCGGGGCTGCCGGCGCCGGTGCTGCTGGCCGCGCTCACCGCGCTGTTCGCGCTCGCCCCCTTCGGCACACCGCTGGTGTGGATGCCCGCGGCACTCTGGCTTTTGCTCCAGGGCCACGTCGGCGCCGGCATCGGCCTGCTGCTCTGGGGCCTGCTGGTGGTCAGCTGGGTCGACAACCTGGTGCGTCCGATGGTGATCAGCGGCAGCACCCGCGTGCCCTTCCTGCTGGTGGTGTTCGGCGTGCTCGGCGGCCTGGCCGCATTCGGCCTCGTGGGCATGTTCCTCGGCCCGGTGGTGCTGGCCGTGCTGCTCGCGGTGTGGCGCGAATGGCTGGACGACTCCCTCGTGGACCAGGTCGACGCGCCGCGGACCGGAACACGGCCCGACACGGAGCCCGCCGGCTCGGAGGCCCGCGACACCCAACCTTGAGGGTACGGCTATATCGTCGCTATACGCCAAGCTATAACGCCGCTATACTGGCGGCATGGACACACGCACCGCCCTGCTCGCCGCCGCCTTGAAGGTCCTGGAGGACCAGGGCGAAGCCCGGTTCTCCACACGCGCGGTGTGCGCGCTGGCCGAGGTCACGGCACCCACGCTGTACCACCACTACGGAAGCGCCGATGGCTTGCTGAGCGCGGCGATGGCCGAGGCCTTCGCGCAGTTCCTCCAAGGCAAGCAGGCTGCGACCCAGTCCGCCGACCCGGTCATCGCGCTGCGCGAGGGCTGGGACGACTACGTGCGCTTCGCCGCCGCCAGGCCGCGGCTGTACGCGGCGATGATGAGCCGCGTGCTCGGCGGGGCGCACATTCCCGCGGCGCAACAGGCCTACGCCCTGCTGATCGCAAGGGTCGAGGCCATCGCCGCCCAGGGTCGCCTGGCGGTTCCGGTCGGGGTCGCGGCCGACCTGGCCTGGGCCAGCGCCAACGCCGCCTCGCAGCTGTACGTCACCGCGACGCTTCGCAACGCGCAGGCCCCCGCCGCGGCGACGCTCGAAGGCATCCGCGAGGGGGCCATGCGCGTGATCCTGATTTCCCCGACCCAAGGATGATTCCCATGCGTATTCTGGTCACAGGAGCCACGGGCCTGCTCGGCGGGCGACTCGTCGCGCGGCTGGTGCGCGAAGGTCACGAGGTGCTGGCCCTGACGCGTTCACCGGCGTCGTACCCGACGTTGCGCGCCGCCGGGGCGACGCCGCTCGACGGCGACCTCGACGACCCGGCACCACCGGCGCTGCCCGCGCTGGACGCCGTCGTGCACGCCGCGGCACGGTTTCGCTTCGCGGGCCCGCGCGAAGCCTTCTTCCGTACCAACGTGGACGCGACGGCCCGGCTGCTGGAAGCCTCCGAGCGTGCCGGCGCCCGAAGCTTCGTGTACATCAGCGCCGCCGGAGTCGTGATGGACCAGGCGGGCCACCCGATGCGCCGGATCGACGAGACGGCGCCGACCTACCCGGGGCACTTCTCCGGCTACCTGGCGAGCAAGGCCCGCGCGGAACAACTGGTCCTGCGCGCCGACAAGCCGGGGTTTCGGACCCTCGCCATCCGTCCGCCCGCGCTGTGGGGGCCGGGAGATCCCTTCAGTCGCGCGCTGCCGCGGGCCCTGGCCTCGGGGCGATTCGCCTTCATCGAGCGCGGCGAGCATGCCTTCTCCACCTGCCACGTGGACAACGTGATCGAGGCCGTGCAATGCGCGCTGCAGCGAGGTCGAGGAGGGCGGGCCTATTTCGTCGCCGACCCCGATACCCTGAGCTTTCGCGAGTTCGTCGCCTCGCTGGCCGCGTTGCAGGGGCTGTCGGTCGAGCGCGTCGGCTCGATGTCCTACCGCATGGCCTGGAACCTCGGGCGTCTGTTGGATGTGTTGTGGAGCCTGGCCCGCAGGCCGGGGGACCCTCCCCTTTCGCGCTCCCTGGTGCGCATGATCGGCCGCGAGTTCACGCTCGACGACGGCGCCGCGCGACGCGAACTGGGCTATGCGGCGGGCACCTCGCGCGCCGAGGGCCTGCGCAGCTACGCGCAGACCGGGCAGGCGCCGGACGTCGCTGCCGCGGGAGCCGGAGGCTCCGCCTGACCCGCGGGGGATGGGCTCACATCATGCGCGCGCGCAGATCGGTCAGGATGACCAGGGTACCTCCGACCATCAGCAGCACGATCACCAGCGAGAACGCGAGCAGCTGCAGCTTGTCGCGCGACGGCGCGCGCAGGTCGACGTGCAGGAAGTAGCGAAAGTGCACCAGCATCTGCACCAGGCCCAGCAGGAACACCATGTCCAGCAGCGCGCGAGGCGCGGCCAGGTTCCACGCCACCGCCGCGAAGGCCGCGCAAGTCAGGACCAGCGCCAGCGCCAGGCCGACGACGTAGTCCCGGCGGGCGCGGGCCCGCCGCGCGGCGACGTCGCGATCGGCCAGTTGATTGGAAGCACTCATCGGATCAGCCCCTGCAGGTAGACCACCGAGAAGATCCCGATCCAGACGACGTCCAGGAAATGCCAGAACAGGGCCAGGCGGCTCAGGTTCAGGCGTACCCGGACGTCCAGCCCGAACACTGCCAGCTGCACCAGCATCACCACCAGCCACACGCAGCCGCTGAACACGTGCAGTCCGTGGGTCGCCACGAGCAGGAAAAACGACGACAGATAGCCGCTGCGTCCGGGGCCGGCGCCGGCGGCGACCATGCCCGCGAAATCGTGCAACTCCATGCCCACGAAGCCCAGGCCCAGCAGCAGGGTCAGCAGCAGCCAGGCGTAGAGCCGGCGTGGAGCCCGCGCCGCCGGCGACTGGTGCCCGGATGGCGGCAGTTGCAGCTCCAGCGAGGCCATGCCGAAGCCGAAACTGCTGGCCAGCAGCAGCATGGTCTCCAGGAATGCGTCGCCCAGGTGATAGACCTGGCCGGGGCTCGGGCCACCGGCGGTCCCCGGCAGCATGAGCCCGTAGGTGGCGAACAGCAGGGCGAACACGATCGCGTCGCTCATCAGGAACCACCAGAAGCCCCACAGCGCGCCCACCGGCTCGTGCGCGTGGGGACCCTGCAGGCGCGCCGGATCGAGCGCGACGCCCGTCTGCGCGAACCCGCTCATTGAACTGGCCTCCTCGCTACGCGCGGCGCTCATGCCAGCGCCTCCGCCCGACCCTGGTTGGCCGGCGAGTCTTCCTCGTCCCGCGTGACGGAGCGCGCGCCTTGCGCCAGTTCCAGCCAGGCCCGATGCTCGGCGGCGACGCGCGCCGCCGGCACGATGCGCACGGTCGCGCGCACGAAACTGCGCGCGATCACCCCGCCGCAGATCACCGCCAGGGCGGCGGCGACCATCCACCCGATGTACCAGACGAGACCGAAGGCGCAGGCCGCGCCGGCCAGCCCCAGCACCGGCCCCAGCGCGCTGTTGCAGGGGAGCACGATGTCCTCGTAGTCGGCCGGCGCCCGGTAGGCGCTGCCGTCCTGCTTGGCGGCCATGAAGGCGTCCCGCCCGTGGACCCGGGGAATGTGGGCGAAGTCGTACTCGGGCACGGGCGCCGGAAGCGACCATTCCAGGCCGCGACCGTCCCAGGGGTCGCCCACCGGCACGCGATGCCGTTCGCGGTCTCGGATGGACACCCACAGCTGCACGAACAGGCTGGCCAGGCCGGCGAACAGCAGCAGCGCGCCGACGCCGGCCACCAGCAGCCACGGGCGGAAGGCGGGGTTGAAGACTTCCTGCGAACGCCGCGGCATGCCGTAGAGGCCCAGCACGTACAGGGGCATGAAGGCCAGGTAGAAGCCTGCCACCCAGCAGACGAAGGCCACGCGCCCCCAGCGCTCGTCGAGCCGGAAGCCGAAGGCGCTGGGAAACCAGAACTGGTAGCCCGCGATTACCCCGTACAGCACCCCGGGAATCAGCATGTTGTGGAAGTGCGCGACCAGGAACACCGTGTTGTGCACCATGAAGTCCACCGGAGGCACCGCCAGGATGATGCCGGTCATGCCCCCGATGACGAAGGTGAACAGGAAGGCCAGCGTGAACAGCATGGGCACGCTGAAACGGATGCGCCCGCGGAACATGGTGAGCAACCAGTCGTAGATCTTCACGCCGGTCGGAATGCCGATGGTCATCGTGGCGATGCCGAAGAAGGCGTTGATGTCGGCCGACTGTCCCATGGTGAAGAAGTGGTGCAGCCACACCGTGAACGACAGCAGCGCGATGGCCATCGTGGCCCACACCAGCGAGGTGTAGCCATACAGACGCTTCGAGGAGAACACCGGGATGACCTCGGAGAACACCCCGAAGGCCGGCAGGATCAGGATGTAGACCTCCGGGTGTCCGAACAACCAGAACAGGTTGGCGAAATTCATCATGTTCCCGCCATGGCCGTTGGTGAAGAAGTGCATGCCCAGGTAGCGGTCCAGCGCCAGCATCACGGTGGCCACGGTCAGCGGCGGCATGGCGTAGACGAGCAGGATGCTGGTGCACAGCGCGGTCCAGGTGAACAGCGGCATGTCCATGAGTTTCATGCCGGGCGCGCGCGCCTTGAGGATGGTGACCGTGAAATTGATGCCCGTGAACAGATTGCCCAGGGAGCTCAGGGTCAGGGCCCAGATCCAGTAGTCGGGCCCTACGCCCGGCTGGTAGGTCATTTCGGTGTACGGCGGATAGCCGCTCCAGCCGCCGGTGGAGAACTTGCCCAGGACCAGCGAGACCATCATCAGCAGCGCGCCGCCGATGGTGAACCACAGGCTCAAGATCGG
>JAKBNS010000063.1 GCA_021830925.1 Pseudomonadota bacterium
GGCGCGATCTGGGCCCTGGGCCTGTTGCTGGGCGCGCGCGCCTTGCTGGGCGCGCAGGCCGGCGCGCAGGCAGTGTGCGAGACCGCTGCGCGCATCGCCGCGCACGACGACGCCGCGCAGGCGTCGCGCCCGAGCAGCCACGGCGCGCGCGCGATGCGCCGCTTCGGCGTGGGCGGTGCGCGCGGCCAGGCCTGCGCCGGCTTTCCGCAAGTGCTGGGCGCCGGCCTGCCGATGCTGCGCCGGCGCCTGGCTGCGGGCGCGAGCGTCGAGCATGCGCGACTGGACACGCTGCTCGCCATCATGACCGAACTCGACGACACCTGTCTGTTGCATCGGGGCGGCGAAGCGGCGTTGCTGGCGGCGCGGCGTGGCGCGGCCCGCGTGCTGGAGCTGGGCGGCGCCGGCAGCGAGGCGGGCCGCGCCGAGCTGCTGATGCTGGATGCCGAGTTGCTGGCGCGCAAGGCCTCGCCCGGCGGCAGCGCGGACCTGCTCGCAGCCAGTCTGTTCCTGCACGCCGTGACCCCGAGCACAAACCCACCGATCCACGCTTGAACATGGAAAACCTCGAATTCGAATTCCGGGCGGAGCACCCCGTGGCGCAGCGAGCGCATGTCGGGGTGGTGGGCTCGGGAGACCTGGAAATTCTCATCGAGCCCGCCGACGCCAGCGCGCGTGTGCAGGTGTGCACCAGCGTCGACGGTTACGGCGAGATCTGGCGCCGTGTGTTGCAGCGCTTTTTCGAACGCCATCCGGTCGCCGCCTCGTTGCGGATCAACGACTTCGGCGCCACGCCGGGAGTCGTCGCGCTGCGCCTGGAACAAGCCCTGGAGGCATCGCGCCCATGAACGATTTGCAGACCGCGCCGCGTCCCGCCGTGCTGGCGCGCCAAAGTTTCATCGAAATGAGCGCGCGCGAGCGTGCCGCCGCCTTGCTCGATCCCGAGGGCCAGCGCGAAGTGCTAGGCCCCTTCGATGGTCTGCAGTCTCCCTGGCTGCCGCGTCAGGGCATCGTGCCGCAGTCGGACGACGGCGTGGTCGTGCTGCGTGGGCGACTGGGCGGGCGCGACGCCGTGGTCGCGGCGCTGGAAGGGCGTTTCCAGGGCGGCAGCATCGGCGAGGTGTGCGGGGCCAAGATCGCCGCCGCGCTGGAGTTGGCGCTGCGCGACTGCGAGGCCGGCCGCCCGGTGCTGCCGGTGCTGCTGCTGGAGACCGGGGGCGTGCGCCTGCAGGAAGCCAATCTGGGGCTGGCGGTGATCGCCGAGATCCAGTCCGCGGTCGTCGCGCTGCGTCGCCATGTGCCGGTGGTGGCGGCGATCGCCGGACTGGTGGGATGCTTCGGCGGCATGTCCCTGGTGGCCGGGCTGTGCTCGCACATCGTGATCACCCGCCAGGCCCGCCTGGGCATGAACGGCCCCGAGGTGATCGAGCAGGAGGCGGGTGTGGAGGAACTCGACGCCGCCGACCGGCAACTGGTGTGGAGCCTGATCGGCGGCGAGCAGCGCGTGGCCACCGGGCTGGCCGACGCGCTGGTGGACGACGACGCCGCGCAGGTGCGCGAGCAGGTGCTGGGCTTCGCGCTGGGGGCGCCGTCCGAGGCGCGCAGCGCCCAGGTGAGCATCTGGCGCGCGCGCATCGATGCGCTGGCGGCGAACGAGGATCTGAGCCCGAAGGCCTTGCGCGAGGCCTGGGAGACGCCGCGCCGGGCGCAAGGAGACAAGCCATGAGCACGCCCCTGAGCCGAGGCAGGATCTGGTTCGACCATCTGGCCGCCGACGCCAGGCGCGTGGACGGCCTGCCGGCGTCGGTGCTGGCGGCCGACGGCACCCTGGACGGTGGCCCGGCACGCTTCCTGGCCGTCGTGCCCGACCCCGCCAGTCCCTTCGCCAGGGCGCGTCAGGGCGAGGTCGGTCTGCGCGAGGGCTGGGGCCTGGCCGCGGCGCTGCGCGAGGCGCTGCGGGATGACCGCGACGGGGCGCGCCGCGCGCTGGTCGCCGTGGTGGACGTGCGCGGCCAGGCCTATGGGCGGCGCGAGGAGATGCTGGGCATTCATCTCGCCTGCGCCGCCGCGGTGGACGCCTACGCCAGCGCGCGCCAGGCTGGACACAAGGTGGTCGCGCTGCTCGTGGGGGGCGCCATGTCGGGGGCCTTCCTGGCGCACGGCTACCAGGCGCAGCGCCTGCTCGCGCTGGACGATGCGGGCGTGACCGTGCATGCGATGGGCCGCGAGGCCGCGGCCCGGGTCACGCGGCGCAGCCTGGCCGAACTCGACGAGATCGCCGGCGCGCAGCCGCCGATGTCCTATCGCATCGCCGACTATGCCGGGCTGGGCCTGCTGCACCGCCTGATCGACGGGGTGGACGCGCAGGCGCCCAGCGCGCGACAGGTGGAACGGGTGCGCGAGTCCCTGGTCGAGGCGTTGCGCGACATCGGGTCCGGAGAGCGTGACCTTTCGGTGCGCTGGACCGCGGCGCGCGCCCGCGAAGGGCGCGCCGCCTCGGTCGAGGTGCGACGGCGCATGGCCGAACAATGGACGCGTTGAGTCCGGGGCACAGGGCGCAGGTGCACGATCTGCTGCGCCTGGCCTCGCCGCGGACCTTGCATTGGGAACAGGCTCCGCAGGCCTGGGCGCGGCAGGCGCTGGCGGCGGCGCCCTGGGTGGTCGCGCGCCGCGCGCCCGCTCGCGCCGGGCGCATCGCGGTCGGGGTGCGCGGCGCGCAGCGCACCCAGCGCGCAGCGGCCTGGGTGGATGCCGCCGACGTGGACGAGCTGCTGCGCCCGTCCGAACTGCGCGCCCGCGCCGCGGGGCTGGATCCGGCGCGCCGAGCGCTCGGCGCATTCGGGGCGTTGGCGCAGCTGGAGCGTGCCTGGGCCGAGATCGGCCCCGGCGACTGGGGCCCGGCGGGCAGCGCCGGCTTCGAGCTGGCCAGCGCATGGGCCTGCGTCGGGCCTGCCAGCGACCTGGACATCGTGGTGCGGTGCGCGCGTGCGCCGGCGCGTGCGCGAGCGCGTGGCTGGCTGGAAGCCCTGCCCCGGCGGGCCGCGGCGCGTATCGACGTGCTGCTGGAATGGCCTGCGGGCGGCGCTGCGCTGACCGAGTTCGCCGCCGGCGGGGCCTACCTGCTGCGCAGCCCGCGCGGCGCCCGGCTGCGCCCCGCGCCGGGGAGCGACTGATGCAGCTGGCCTACCTGTTCCCGGGCCAGGGCGCGCAAAGCGAGGGCTACCTGCGGCGCCTGCCCGAGCACCCGCGGGTGCGCGAGACCTTGCAGGAAGCCGCCGAGGTGCTCGGGGACGAAGTGGGGAGCTACGACCGCGAACCCGCGCTGCATTCCACGGTGGGAGTGCAACTGGGTCTGCTGGTGGCCGGTGTCGCCCAGGCGCGGGCGCTGGCTGCCGAAGGCGTGCTGCCCGACGCGGTGGCGGGGCTTTCCGTCGGGGCCTTCGGCGCGGCCGTGGCCTGCGGTAGCCTGGAATTCCCCGACGCGCTGCGCCTGGTGCGTCTGCGCGCGCGATGCATGCAGGACGATTTTCCGCGCGGCTACGGCATGCTGGCGGTGTCCGGCCTGCGCCAGGTGCCGCTGGAAGGCTTGCTGGAACAGGTCAATTCCGGACTTGAGGACCCGCGGGCGAGGGTGTACCTGGCGAACCTCAACGGCGACGCGCAATTCGTGCTGGCCGGCGCCGACGCGCGCCTGGACGAGATCGGCCGCGCGGCGCGCGCGGCTGGCGCGCGCCAGGTCGAGCGCCTGGAGGTCCCGGTGCCCTCGCATTGCCCGCTGCTGGCGCATTGCGGCGAGCAACTGGGCGAGGCGCTGCGGGCGCTGCGCCTGCGCGATGCGCGGCTGCCCTACATGGCCAACACCACGGCACGCGCGCTGCGCGCCGCGGACGACATCGCGCGCGACCTGGCCGAAGGGGTGATGCGGCCGGTGCGCTGGTACGACGCCAACCGCCTGCTGCTCGAACTGGGCGTGCAGTGCGTGATCGAGATGCCTCCCGGGCAGGCGCTGGGGCGCATGGTGCGGCAGCTCAGCTGCCGCGTGGAGGTGCTGGCCAGCGAGGAGTCGAGCCTGCGCTCGCTGGTCGTGCGGGCGCAACGGGCGCGATCCCGGCTGTAGCGGGCGAACATTTCTTGCAAAAGCGGGATCCACCCGCAAGGAGGAGACGAACATGAATCAAACCACCGCAGGCGGTGCCGCGCGACCCGCGCGAACACCGCTCAACACCCAGCAGATCCGCGGCTTCTGGGCCGCCTGGTTCGGCTGGACCCTGGACGGCATGGATTCCATCATCTACGCGCTGGTGCTGGTGCCGGCGCTGACCGAGTTGCTGCCCAGATCCGGCATCGCGGCCACGCCCGCCCACATCGGGCTGGCCGGCTCGATCCTGTTCGCCTTGTTCCTGGTCGGCTGGGGCCTGTCCTTCATCTGGGGCCCGATCGCCGACCGCTTCGGCCGCACCCGCGTGCTCGCCGCGACCATCTTCGGCTATGCGCTGTTCACGGGTCTGGCGGCGATGTCGCAGAACGTCTGGGAACTCGCGGTGTTCCGGCTGCTGGCCGGCATCGGCATCGGCGGCGAATGGGCGCTGGCCGGCACCTTCGTGGCCGAGTCGTGGCCGGAGGACCGCCGCAAGATGGGCGCGGGCTTCCTGCAGACGGGCTATTACGCGGGCTTTTTCATCGCCGCGGCACTGAACTTCACGGTCGGCGCGCACTATGGCTGGCGCGCCATGTTCCTGTGCGGCCTGTTCCCGGTGGTGGTGTCCATCTACACCATGCTCAAGGTGGGCGAGCCCGACAAGTGGGAGCACGCCGCCAAGCCGACTCGTCGCAGTCCGCTGTCGGAAATCTTCAGTGCCCAGTACCGGCGGCGCACCCTGGTCAACTCGACGCTGCTGACGGTGGCCATCATCGGCCTGTGGGCCGGCGCGGTGTACGAGCCGGCGGCCATCATCCAGCTGGCGCTCAAGCAGGGCATGAGCCACCTGCAGGCCGTGCACATGGCCTCGATCGGCACCGGCATCCTGTCCATCGGCACCATCCTGGGCTGCCTGGCGTTGCCGCCGATGGCCGAGCGCTTCGGGCGCAAGAACACGCTGTCGCTGTACTTCCTGGGCATGGCGATCTGCATCGTCATCAGCTTCGGCTGGGCCTTCTACGTGCCGAACGGTCTCGACGTGTTCATCGCCACGCTGTTCTTCCTGGGATTCTTCGGGGGCAACTTCGCCATGTTCAGCCTGTGGCTGCCCGAGCAGTACGAAACCCGGGTGCGTGCGACGGCCTTCGCCTTCAACACCTCGATCGGACGCTTCCTCGGCGCGGTGGTGAACTTCATCCTGGCCGCCGCGGTCGGCCACATGGGCACGCTGGGCACTCCGGTGGCGTGGACCGCGGTGGCCTTCGTGGCGGGGCTGCTGGTGATTCCCTTCGCGCTGGAAACCCGCGGCGAGGTGCTGCCGTCCTGAGCTGCACCGGGGGGCAGGGCGTTGCCCCGCCCCCCGACGCTCAGTCGGGCCGCCAGCCCAGCAGCTCGGCCAGGCGCGTGGCCACCCATTGCGCCTCGGCAGGGTCGACGCCGGCGGAACCGTCGGCCAGGCCGCGGCCCATGCGCTCGAGCACGTCGCCGCCGGTGATGCCCAGGTCGGCGCGGATCTCGGTTGCGCGCTGGGCCAGCAGTTGCGCCAGGTCCTCGCAGTATTCGTAGCGTTCGGTGATGTGGGCGCGCGAGGCGCTCGGCTTGATGCGTCCGGGCTCGACGAACAGCGCCACGAAGGAAGGCGGTACCTGGATCTGCGATTCTTCGTGCGATGACTCGTTCATGGCGTCTGGTGTGCTGGGCTGGCCCGGCGCTTCAGCCCCGCGTGGGGCGCGCAAGCTGTTCCTGCACGGCGCGCCGGAAGCCCAGCGGATCGGCGATGAGGTGGAAGGGGTCCTTGGTGCCCCCGGTGCCGACGATGGACACCGACCCGAAGTCGAATACCCGTCCCAGAACGCCCTGCTCGACGATCAGGCTCTCCACGCGATCGAGCACGATCTCCAGGGACACGCGCCGGAGCAGCCCCAGTTTCATGATCACCCGGCGGTCCGTGACCGCGAACTCGGCCCCTGCGTAGCGCATCCAGGCGCGCAGGCCGTAGCCCAGCGCGAACAGCGCCAGCAGCGCGCCCAGCCCCACGGCCGCGCCGCCGACCAGCGGGAGCGCGGCGGCCGCCGCCAGCATGGCCAGCGGCAGCGCGAACACGGTACGGCTCAGGCGCGCGCGGTGCACCACGCGCTCGCTGCTCAGCAGGTGACGATCGACATAGTTCATCGGCGAGGGGGAGGGCGCGGCGGACGCCCGGATGCAAAGGCTCCACTGTAGTCGTGCCCGGAGCAGCAAGCGAAGCCGCGCGAACTGCTATGGTCCGGAACACGGCGGAGGACAGGCTTTGGACCCACATCGCAAGATTCGCATCGGGCTGGCACTCGGCAGCGGCTCCGCGCGCGGCTGGTCGCACGTGGGGGTGATCCGTGCGCTGCTGCGCGCCGGCATCGAACCGGACCTGGTGTGCGGAAGTTCCATCGGCGCGTTGGTCGGTGCCGCTTACGCGGCCGGCCAGATGGATCGCCTGGAGCCCTGGGTGGGGTCGCTCACCCGCCAGGGCGTGATGAGCCTGATCGACCTCAAGCTGTCCTCCGGCATGATCGAGGGGCGCAAGCTGGTGGACTATTTCCGCAGCCATTTCGACGATCCCGGCATCGAAGCCCTGCCGCGGCCCTTCGCCTGCGTGGCCACCGAGCTGGATACCGGTCGCGAGGTCTGGCTGCGCGACGGCCCGGTGATCGATGCGGTGCGCGCGTCGATCGCGCTGCCGGGCCTGTTCACGCCGGCGCGGCGCGACGGGCGCCTGCTGGTCGATGGCGGCCTGGTCAATCCGGTGCCCGTGTCCCTGTGCCGTGCCATGGGGGCCGACGTGGTGATCGCGGTGGACCTGAACTGGGATCTGGTGGGCCGGCGCTCGCGTCCGGCTCCGTCGCTCTACGCGCAGCCGACGCAGTTGCCTGAGTCGGAGCATGAGGCCGAGACCGACACGGAGACCGAGAACGAGGCCGACGCCGACGCCAAGGCCGCGTCGGGCACGGCGGGGCGGCTGCGCGGGCTCGACACCCTGTGGCGCCGGCTGTGGCCCAGCAGCGACGGCCCGCCGGCGCTGCCCATGCCGTCGATGCTGGGGGTGCTGACCGCCAGCCTGAACATCATGCAGGTGCGCATCACCAACAGCCGCCTGGCCGGCGAGCCGGCCGACGTGGTCATCCGGCCCCGCGTGTCGGGGATCGGTCCGATGGACTTCCATCGCGGCGAGCTCGCCATGGCCGAAGGCCTGCGTGCCGCCGAGCACGCCATGCCCATGCTGCGCGAGCTGCTCGCATGAAGCCCGCGCCGCGCCGGCCCGATACACTGCAGGCATGCGCATCCTGCTCGCCAACGACGACGGCTACCTGGCCCCCGGCCTGCACGCCTTGTACGCGGGGCTGCGGCGCCTGGGCGAAGTGACCGTGGTGGCGCCGGAGCAGAACGCCAGCGCCGCCTCCAACGCCCTGACGCTGAGTCGCCCGCTTTCGGTGTTTCGTGCCGACAACGGCTTTCTCTACATCAACGGCACGCCGTCCGACTGCGTGCACATCGCCCTCACCGGGCTGCTGGACTTCCGCCCCGACCTCGTGGTCAGCGGGGTGAACAACGGCGCCAACCTCGGCGACGACACGATCTACTCCGGCACCGTCGCGGCGGCCACCGAGGGTTTCCTGTTCGGCGTGCCGGCGCTGGCGGTATCCCTGGTGCACAAGGGCTGGGCCCACGTGGACACCGCGGTGGACGCAGCGGTCCGCGTGGTCGAACGCATGATGAGCGATCCCGACGCGCCGGCGGCGCTGTACAACCTGAACGTGCCGAACCTGCCGCCCGAGCAGTTGCGCGGGGTGCAGGTCGCGCGTCTGGGCAAGCGCCATCCGAGTCAGCCCGTGGTGATGCAACGCAACCCGCGCGACGAGCCGGTGTACTGGATCGGCTCCGCGGGCGACGCGCTGGACGACCAGCCCGGCACCGATTTCCACGCCATCGCACAGGGCTTCGCCGCGTTGACGCCCTTGCAGCTCGACCTCACCCATCATCGTCTGCTCGAGTCCAGCCGCGAGCGCTTCGCGGATCTCGCGCGCTCCTCCTGACGCGACCGCATGGCGACCGGCACGCCTCCGAAACGCGCGAGCTTTCCCGCGCGGCTGCCCGCCTCGGGCAGCGCCGCGCCTACCCCGGGCATGTCGGGCTCCGCGCGCTCCGGGGCGGCGGCAACGCCGCGCCACGCCGCGGCGCTTCCGCTGCCCAGCGGCGCGGGCATGGATTCGCAGGCCGTGCGCAACGCGATGGTGGAACGCCTGCGCGCCATGGGCGGCATGGACCCGGCGGTGCTGAACGCCATGCTTCGCGTGCCCAGGCACCTGTTCCTGGAGCCGGGCCTGGCGGCACAGGCCTACCTGGACAACGCGCTGCCCATCGGCCACGGCCAGACCATCTCCAAGCCCTCGGTGGTGGCGCGCGCGGCTTCCGTGCTGTTGCAGGCGCTGGGCGAACGTCCGGCCCGCCTGCTGGAGATCGGCACCGGCTGCGGCTATCAGGCGGCCGTGCTGGCCGGGGTGGCCGGCGAGGTCTACAGCATCGAGCGCATACGCGCACTGCACGAACTGGCGCGGCGCAACCTGCGTGCGCTGCGCCTTCCCAATCTGCGCCTGTTGCTGGGCGACGGCATGCTGGGCGCGCCGGCCGGCGCGCCCTACGACGCGGTGATCAGCGCCGCCGCCGGCGAACAGGCGCCGCCGGCCTGGCTGGAGCAGCTGCGCCCGGGTGGCGTGCTGCTGGCACCCCTGGGCCAACCGCAGCGCCTGACCGCCATGCGCAAGCTCGGCGGCGGCAGGGTGGAGAGCTGGAGCGTCGAGGATGCGCGCTTCGTCCCCCTAAAATCGGGTGTTTTGTGAACCCGCGAGACCCTGCAACAGGCTCCTGCCCTCACTTCACCATGCGTTTGCTTCCCGCTGCCATCCTGCTTTCCTGCGCCGTCCTGGCCGGTTGTTCCACCGTGAAGCTCAACCCGGCGCCGGTGGTCAGTCGTACCGCCACCCCGGTGGGCTCGGCGATGCAGCCGGTGGCCGCCGCGTCCGCCGCCTCGACCCCCGCGGCCACCGCGAGCGCCGCGGTTCCCGCCGGTTACTACCGCGTGCAGCGCGGCGACACCCTGCGTTCGATCGCACGCAGCCACGGGCAGAGCTGGCAGCAGCTGGCCTCCCTGAACCAGCTGAGCAACCCCAACGTCATCGAGGTCGGCCAAGTGCTGCGCGTGTCGTCCACGGCCGCGCCGCTGGCCGGCGCCAGCGGCGCGGCCGTGGCGGCGCCGGCCGCTGCGCCTTCGGCGCCGCAGGCCGTGGCCTTGGCTCCGGCCGGCAGCGCCGCGCGCCAGACCGCGCCGGCCCCGGCTCCGGCCAGCAGTGCCCGGCCCGAGCCGGCCGCTGCCGCGACTCCTCGACCGTCGCCCGCGCCCAGCGGTCCGGCCACTCCCGCGGCGGCGGCGCATGCCGTGGCCGGCGGGCTGAGCTGGTCCTGGCCGGCGCAAGGACGCGTCGTGCAGGGTTTCAACGGCGGCAGCAGCAAGGGCCTGGACATCGCCGGCAAGGCCGGCGAGCCGGTGCGCGCCGCGGCGGCGGGCAAGGTGGTCTACGCCGGCAACGAACTTCGCGGCTTCGGCAACCTGGTGATCGTCAAGCACAACGCCGAGTACATCTCGGTCTACGCCCACAACCAGAAATTGCTGGTGCACGAAGGCGAGGAGCTCCGGCGCGGCCAGACCATCGCGCTGATGGGCTCGACCGACGCGTCGCGCGTGGAACTGCATTTCGAGGTTCGCCTGCGGGGCAAGCCGATCGACCCGACGCAGGTGCTGCCGCCGCGCTGAACGTCTCCGACCCTCGCGCCCCCGTCCATGCCCACACGACCGCGCAAGCCCTCCGGCTCCGATGCCACGCGGCGCGGGCGCTCCGCGCGCGAAGCGGACAAGGCGCAGCCCCCGGATGACGCCGTCGCGCCCGCCGAGGGCGACGCACGCGATGGCGTGGACCAGCCCGCGCTGGCGACCGGGCGCGAATTCGAGGCCGACAGCGACAGCGCCAGCCAGAGCGTGCTGCAGGCCTACCTGAACCGCATCCGCGGCAAGCCGTTGCTCAGCGCCCAGCAGGAATTCGACACCGCGGTGCGCGCGCGCCAGGGGGATTTCCAGGCGCGCCAGGCCATGGTGGAGCACAACCTGCGCCTGGTGGTGTCCATCGCCAAGGGCTACGGCGGGCGCGGTGTCGCGCTGGCCGACCTGATCGAGGAAGGCAACCTGGGGCTGATGCACGCCATCGAGAAATTCGAGCCCGAGCGCGGCTTTCGCTTTTCCACCTACGCGAGCTGGTGGATTCGCCAGAACGTCGAGCGCGCCATCATGCAGCAGGCGCGCACCATCCGCCTGCCGGTGCACGTCATCCGCGAACTCAACCAGGTGTTGCGCGCGCGCCGCCACCTGGAGGATTCCAGCCCCGACGGCAGCGCCAGCGTGGAGGACATTTCGAGCCTGACCGGACGAAGTGCCGACGAGGTCGCGGATCTGCTGACCCTGGGCGAACTGCCGGTGTCGCTGGACCTGATTCGCGAGAATGCCGGTGGCGAGAGTTTCATCGAGCAGTTTCCCGACCAGCAGGCGCCGTCGCCGGACGACACCGCGCAGGTGCACGAACTCGAGCGCCTGCTCGACGGCTGGCTGGGCACGCTGGCCGAGCGCGAGCGCGAGGTCATCGAGGCGCGCTTCGGCCTGCACGGGCGCGAACTCGAGACCCTGGAAAGCCTGGCGCGCCGGCTGCAGCTCACGCGCGAGCGGGTGCGCCAGATCCAGCAGGAGGCGCTGGGCAAGCTCAAGCGCCGCCTGTCCGGCGGTGGCGTGGACAAATCCTCCGTACTCTGAAATTTTCAAGGGCAAGCCGATGGCCGCACCGATCGTCGTGTTCGACATCGAGACCATTCCCGACGCACGTGCCGTGCGCGCGGCCGGCCTGGCCGATGCCGGGCTGGACGACACCGCGGCCATCGCACAGGCTCGCCAGCGCAGGCTGGACGCCACGGGCAGCGACTTCCTTCCCATCGTGTGCCAGCGCGTCGTGGTCGTGTCCTGCATCTTCCGCGAGTCCAGCAAGGGCCTGAAGGTGCATTCCTTCGTCGATCGCGGGGACCAGGAGGCCTCCGTGGTGCAGGGCTTCTTCCGCCTGATCGACCGCCACGAGCCGCAGCTGGTGTCGTGGAACGGCGGCGGATTCGACCTGCCGGTGCTGCACTACCGCGCCATGGTGCACGGCGTGCAGGCCTCCAAGTACTGGGACATGGGCGAGGACGACCGCGATTACAAGTGGAACAACTACATCTCGCGCTATCACAGCCGGCATCTCGACCTGATGGACCTGCTGGCGCTGTACCAGGCGCGTGCCAACGCCGGCATGGATACGCTGGCGCAGTTGTGCGGGCTGCCGGGCAAGCTGGGCATGGACGGCTCGCAGGTCTATGAGGCCTGGCAGCGCGGCGAGCTGGAGGCCATCCGGCGCTACTGCGAGACCGACGTGCTCAACACCTACCTGCTGTATTGCCGCTTCCAGCTCATGCGCGGCGGGCTCGCCCCGCAGGAACATGCCGACGAGGTCGAGCTGGTGCGTCGCACGGTGGGCGAGTGGGGCGCATCCGAACCGCACTGGGCCGAGTACATGCAGGCGTGGTCATGAATCGACGCAGTACCCGACGCGGCGGCCATTCCGCGGCGAATCGCAGCACCCACCCCGCGGCAGCCGAGGCCGAGCTCGAATGGCTGCGGGTCGAATCCCTGGACCTGGAGGCGCGCGGCGTCGCTCATCGCGCCGACGGCAAGGTGGTGTTCATCCACGACGCGCTGCCGGGCGAGCAGGTGCGGGTGCGCGTGCTGCGCGGCAAACCCAAATGGGAACAGGCGGAGGTGCTGCAGCGCCGCGGCGACGCCTCCACGCGGGTGAAGCCGCGCTGCGAGCATTTCGGCACCTGCGGCGGCTGCAGCATGCAGCACATCGAGTTGCGCGCGCAGCTGGCCTTCAAGCAGCGCACGCTGGAGGACGACCTGCGGCATCTCGCGCAACTGCGCCCGGAGTTGATGCTGCGTCCGCTGGCCGGGCCCGACTGGGGCTATCGCCGGCGCGCGCGCCTGACGGTTCGCCTGGTGCCCAAGAAGGGCGGGGTGCTGGTGGGCTTCCACGAACGCGGCTCCAGCTATGTGGCCGACATGCGCTCCTGCCAGGTGCTGCCGCCCTCGGTCTCGGCGCTGCTGCTGCCCCTGCGCGCGCTCGTCGGATCCCTGTCCTGTCCCGATCGCCTGCCGCAGATCGAACTCGCCATGGGGGACGACAGCACCGTGCTGGTGCTGCGCAACCTGCAGGAACTCGACGCCCGGGACCTGCAGCTGCTGCGGGATTTCGCGGCGCGACACGGGGTGCAGTGGTGGCTGCAGCCGGGCGGCCCGCAGACCGCGCATCCGCTGGACGAGCAGCAGGCGCTGCCGGCCTACACGCTTCCCGAATTCGGACTGCGCATGCCGTTCCGCCCCACGGACTTCACGCAGGTCAACCACAGCGTCAACCGTGCGCTGGTGTCGCGCGCGTTGCGCCTGCTGCAGGTGGCGCCCGGCGAGCGGGTGGCCGACTGGTTCTGCGGCCTGGGCAATTTCACGCTGCCGCTGGCCACGCGGGCCGGTTTCGTGCTGGGCGTGGAAGGTAGCGAATCCCTGCTGGCCCGGGCGATGGACAACGCGCGCGCCAGCGGTCTGGGCGAGCGGGTCGCCTTTCGGGTCTCGAACCTGTTCGAGGCCGATGCATCGTTCCTGCACGATTGCGGCGAGTTCGACAAATGGCTGGTCGATCCGCCGCGCGAGGGGGCGCTGGCCCTGTGCAAGGCGCTGGTGCGGGCGATGGGGCGCGCGGGGGCCGCAGAGCTGGCGCCGGAAGACGCGCCGCATGATGCGCCGGAGGACGCGTCGGAGGAAGTGACCGCCGGGACCGCTGCCGTCCCGGCCGCGCAGGAGCCCGCGCTCGTGTGCGGCGGCGTGCCCGGCTTCGTGCCCCCGCGGCGCATCGTGTACGTGTCCTGCAATCCCGCCACGCTGGCGCGCGACGCCGGAGTGCTGGTGCATCAGGGCGGTTACGCCCTGAAGGCCGCGGGCGTGGTCAACATGTTTCCCCACACCTCGCATGTGGAGTCGATCGCGGTGTTCGAACTCCCCGAGGAGCCCGTGGGCGGTTGAGGGGATACGCCATTATGTCTCTGATGCACATTCCAACTCCGGAATGCGTGCTCGCGGCTCCTTGACCATGAGGGCCCGCCGCTCGGCGTCATCGTCAAGGCCCTGCGCCCGGCAGGTAGATGGCTTCGCAGGCGACTTTGGATTACCCTACCTTCCATGAACACGGTTCTCTCCCCGATCGAGTCCGAATTCGGTACCCAGCACGAAGCCCAGGCGCATGACGCCTGGTTCCGCGATCGTGTGCTGGAAAGCATGGCCGACACACGACCAGCCGTGCCACATGATCAGGTGGTGGCTGAGACGGAAGCCATCATCCAGGCTGCCGAGCAGAGGCTGTCGGTCGGGCGGCGTTGACGCTGCTCATCCATTGGTCACAGCAGGCGCGCGCCGACCTGCTTGCGATTGTCCGTTACATCAGCGAGCGCGATCCAGACGCCGCGCGCAAGCTGCGGGACTGCATCGTGAGCGCGGTGGCCACCACGGGCGATCATCCCTACCTGTACAAACCCGGCAGGATCGCGGGAACGCGCGAGCTCATAGCCCATCCGAACTACATCATTGTCTACAAGGTCGGCGAACGTGTCGATGTGCTGGGCGTGTTGCACTCCCGCCAGCGCTACCCGCTGGATGAGCCAGACCGGTAGATAGCCTTCACGCGTCGCAGTTGCCAAGACCGTGCCGGGCGACACCTGTTCGCTCTCCCCGGTGGCCGTTGTTAGCCTGTGCGTCAAGTCGTTGATTTTTCGACTTTGTGCATCAGAGACATAATGGCGGAGGGGATAAAAAAAGCCCGGCCTGGGCCGGGCTTGGGTGTCGCGGGGACGGGCCCCGCGCGGTCGGCGCCTCAGCGCCGGCTGCCGCCGCCGCCGAAGATGCTCAGCAGCGCCAGCAGGTTCACGAACACGTTGTACAGGTCGAGGTAGATCGCCAGCGTGGCCGAGATGTAGTTGGTCTCGCCGCCGTCGAGCACGCGACGGACGTCGATCAGCATGAAGGCGGAGAAGATGCCCACCGCGGCCACGGAGAAGACGATCATCAGCGCGGGCATGCGCAGCCAGATGTTCGCGATGCCGGCGATCATCAGCATGATCACGCCGACGAACAGGAACTTGGACAGGCCGCTGAGGTCGCGCTTGACCACCGTGGCCAGCGAGGCCATCGCGGCGAAGATGATGGCGGTTCCGCCGAAGGCCATGCTGATCAGCTGCACGCCGTTGGCCAGGCCGAGCACCACGCTGAGCATCTGCGACAGCATCAGCCCCATGAAGAAAGTGAAGCCGAGCAGGAAGGCCACGCCGAGGCCCGACTCGCGATTGCGCTGCACCGCGAACATCAGGCCGAAGGCTCCGGCGAGGAACAGCACCATGCCCATGCCGGGGTTCAGGAGCATCCACTGCCCCAGCCCCGTGGCCAGGCCGGCCCAGGCTCCCGCCACCGTGGGCACCAGGGAGATCGCCAGCAGCGTGTAGGTGTTGCGCAGCACGCGGTTGCGCTCGACGGCGTATCCCCCCGAGGCGTATGAGGGGTATTGCGGTTGGAAGCGATCGTTCATCTAGGGTTCTCCCGATACGAGATGTCGCGCTACGGTTGTCCGGCTTTCGACTTCGACGCCGGCCAAATCGCGCGTTCGGTCCCAAGTGTAGGGCCTGCGCCTGAAATGGGGCTGAAGGGGGGGATTCCAAGTGCCGCCGCAAGGTGCGTCCCGACGTGCTGCACCGCGGCAATCCGGGCGAAGGTGCTCCATTCGCGGTACAATATCAAGGATTTGCGTGCGGCCTGCGCGGCCGGCGCCCAACCCATAACGCCGCCGCCGAGGCGCCTTTCGCCGTACCGCTCCCGCCCTGCCAGCCTGGCGTTCCAGCACGCCTGCGCCGGCACGCGCCGCACGGTCAGCGAGCAGCACTCCGGCGCGGTGCTCGAGCGGAGAGAACATCCATGCTGCCGTTGCAAGCGAAGGCGATCCTGGCCCTGGCCGACGGGTCGGTCTTCGAAGGGGTGTCGATCGGTGCCGCCGGGGAGAGCGCCGGGGAGGTGGTGTTCAACACCGCCATCACCGGCTACCAGGAAATCCTGACCGACCCGAGCTACAGCCACCAGATCGTCACGCTGACCTACCCGCATATCGGGAACGTCGGTGCCAACCCGGAGGATGCCGAGTCCACGCGCATCCATGCCGCCGGGCTGGTGATCCGCGATCTGCCCTTGCAGGACTCCAACTTCCGACGTACCGAAGGCCTGGCGCAGTACCTGCAGCGCCACGGCACGGTGGCCATCGCCGACATCGACACGCGTCGCCTGACCCGGCTGCTGCGCACCCAGGGCGCGCAGAACGGCTGCATCGTCGCGCTGCCCGCCGGCGAGGCGGTGAGCGCCGAACTGCGCGAACGTGCCGTGGCCAAGGCACGCTCGACGCCGAGCCTGGCCGGCATGGACCTGGCCAAGGTGGTCAGCACCGCCGAGGCCTACGCATGGACCGGCTCGGCCTGGGAGCTGGGCCGCGGCTACGTGGAACGCGAGGCCGACGGTCCCCACGTGGTGGTCTACGACTTCGGCGTGAAGCACAACATCCTGCGCCTGCTCGCCGAGCGCGGCTGCCGGGTCAGCGTGGTGCCGGCGCAGACCGCCGCCGCCGAGGTGCTGGCCATGCGCCCCGACGGTGTGCTGCTGTCCAACGGCCCCGGCGACCCGGAGCCCTGCGACTACGCGATCGCCGCCGCGCGCGAACTGATGCAGCGCGGCGTGCCGGTGTTCGGCATCTGCCTGGGGCACCAGATCCTGGCGCTGGCCGCGGGTGCGCGCACCTTCAAGATGAAGTTCGGCCATCACGGCGCCAACCACCCGGTGCGCGACCTGGATACCGGACGGGTCAGCATCACCAGCCAGAACCACGGTTTCGCGGTGGCCCCGGACAGCCTGCCGGCGAACCTGCGCGCCACCCACGTGTCGCTGTTCGACGGCACGCTGCAGGGCTTCGCCTATACCGATCGTCCGGCGATGGGCTTCCAGGGGCACCCGGAGGCCAGTCCCGGCCCGCACGACATCGGCGAGCTGTTCGACCGTTTCACGGCCATGATGCAACGCGGCGCCGTCGCCTGAGGCCGGCAGTCGCCATTGCGCAAACGCCCGAGCCCGTTCCCGAAAGACTCCCCATGCACCCCTTCGGCATCACAGACCTCCCGCTGTACGTGCTCGGCGTGGTGTTCATCGTGCTGCTGCCGGGGCCGAACTCGCTGTACGTGCTCGGACTGGCGGCGCAGCGCGGGGTGCGCACCGGCTATGTCGGCGCGCTCGGCATTTTCATCGGCGACACCGTGCTGATGGTGCTGGCCGCGGCCGGTCTGGCCGGGCTGCTGCAGACGGTGGCCTGGCTGTTCATGCTGGTGAAGTTGGCGGGAGCCGCGTACCTGGCCTGGATCGGGCTGGGCATGTTGCGTGCCGGGCTGCGCGGCTGGCGCCGTGCCGAGGTGCCGGCGCCCGCGCCGGCGAAGGTGGACGCGGCGCATCCCCTGGCCAAGGCGTTGCTGATCAGCCTGCTCAACCCGAAGGCCATCCTGTTCTTCATTTCGTTTTTCATCCAGTTCGTGCAGCCGGGCTACGCCCATCCGGCGCTGTCCTTCCTGATCCTGGGCGCGATCGTGCAGTTTTTCAGCGCGCTGTACCTGTCCACGCTGATCTTCGCCGGCTCGCGCCTGGCCGAGGCCTTTCGCCGCCGGCGCCGCGTCGCCGCCGGGCTGACCGGCGCCATGGGCACGGCCTTCATGGCCTTCAGCGTGCGCCTGGCCACGGCCTCGCCGCACTGAGGCCCGCCGCGCAGCGCGTCCGCACGAACCCCGCCAACACCTGAACTCCGACGTCCCATGCCCAAGCGCACAGACATCCAAACCATCCTGATCATCGGCGCCGGTCCGATCGTCATCGGCCAGGCCTGCGAATTCGACTATTCCGGGGCACAGGCCTGCAAGGCCCTGCGCGAAGAGGGCTACCGCGTGGTGCTGGTCAACAGCAACCCGGCGACCATCATGACCGACCCGGAGACGGCCGACGTCACCTACATCGAGCCCATCACCTGGCAGGTGCTCGAGCGCATCATCGAGCGCGAGCGCCCGGACGCGGTGCTGCCGACCATGGGTGGGCAGACGGCGCTGAACTGCGCGCTGGACCTGCACCGCAACGGCGTGCTGGACAAGTACGGCTGCGAACTCATCGGCGCGCGCCCGCAGGCCATCGAGAAGGCCGAGGACCGCCAGCTGTTCAAGCAGGCGATGACCGCGATCGGGCTGGAGTCGGCGCGCTCGGGCGTGGCGCACTCGATGGAGGAGGCCTGGGCGGTGCAGAAGACCATCGGCTTCCCGACCATCATCCGCCCCAGCTTCACGCTGGGTGGCACCGGCGGAGGGATCGCCTACAACCCCGAGGAGTTCGAGGCGATCTGCAAGCGCGGCCTGGAGGCCTCGCCGACCAGCGAACTGCTGATCGAGGAGTCCCTGATCGGCTGGAAGGAATTCGAGATGGAAGTCGTGCGCGACCGCGCCGACAACTGCATCATCGTGTGCTCCATCGAGAACCTGGATCCGATGGGGGTGCACACGGGCGACTCCATCACCGTCGCGCCGGCGCAGACCCTGACCGACAAGGAATACCAGATCATGCGCGACGCCAGCATCGCGGTGCTGCGCGAGATCGGCGTCGACACCGGGGGCTCGAACGTGCAGTTCGCGATCAACCCGCGCGACGGGCGCATGATCGTGATCGAGATGAATCCCCGCGTGTCGCGCTCGTCCGCGCTGGCCTCCAAGGCCACCGGTTTTCCCATCGCCAAGGTGGCGGCCAAGCTGGCCGTGGGCTACACGCTGGACGAACTGCGCAACGAGATCACCGGCGGCGCCACGCCGGCGTCCTTCGAGCCCACCATCGACTACGTGGTCACCAAGGTGCCGCGCTTCGCCTTCGAGAAGTTCCCGCAGGCCGACTCGCGCCTGACCACGCAGATGAAGTCCGTCGGCGAGGTCATGGCCATCGGGCGCAGCTTCCAGGAGAGTTTCCAGAAGGCGCTGCGCGGCCTCGAGGTGGGCGTGGACGGACTGAACCAGAAGACCACCGACCGCGAGATCCTCGAGCGCGAGCTCGGCGAGCCCGGCCCCGAGCGCATCTGGTATCTGGGCGACGCCTTCGCGCAGGGCTTCTCGCTGGAGGACGTGCACCAGCTGACCCGCATCGACCCCTGGTTCCTGGCGCAGATCAAGGACATCGTCGACGTCGAGCTTCAGCTCGAGCGCCAGCGCCTGGAGGACCTGGACGCGGCCACGCTGCGCTGGCTCAAGCGCAAGGGCTTCTCCGACCGCCGGCTGGCCTACCTGATGCATAGCACCGAGGCGGCCGTGCGCAAGCGCCGGCAGGAGCTGAAGGTGCGCCCGGTGTACAAGCGCGTGGACACCTGCGCGGCCGAGTTCGGAACCCAGACCGCCTATCTGTACTCGACCTACGAGGACGAGTGCGAGGCCGAGCCGACCACGCGCAAGAAGATCATGGTGCTGGGCGGCGGTCCCAACCGCATCGGCCAGGGCATCGAGTTCGACTACTGCTGCGTGCACGCGGCGCTGGCGATGCGCGAGGACGGCTACGAGACCATCATGGTCAACTGCAATCCGGAGACCGTGTCGACCGACTACGACACCTCCGACCGCCTGTACTTCGAGCCGCTGACCCTGGAGGACGTGCTGGAGATCGTCGACAAGGAGAAGCCCGCCGGCGTGATCGTGCAGTACGGCGGCCAGACCCCGCTGAAGCTGGCGCTGGCGCTGGGCGACGCCGGAGTGCCGATCATCGGCACCAGCCCCGACATGATCGACGCCGCCGAGGATCGCGAGCGCTTCCAGCAGCTGATCCAGAAGCTGGGCCTGCTGCAGCCGCCCAACCGCACGGCCCGCTCGGAAGGCGAGGCGATCGCGCGCGCCGAGGAGATCGGCTATCCGCTGGTGGTGCGCCCGAGCTACGTGCTGGGCGGGCGCGCGATGGAGATCGTGCACGAGCAGCGCGACCTGGAGCGCTACATGCGCGAGGCGGTGAAGGTGTCGAACGATTCGCCGGTGCTGCTCGACCGTTTCCTGAACGATGCCATCGAGTGCGACGTCGACGCCGTGTGCGACGGCGAGCAGGTGTTCGTGGCCGGGGTCATGGAACACATCGAGCAGGCCGGCGTGCACTCGGGCGATTCCGCCTGCTCGCTGCCGCCGTACTCGCTCAAGGCCGAGACGGTGGCCGAACTCAAGCGCCAGACCGTCGCGATGGCGCACGGGCTCAAGGTGGTCGGGTTGATGAACGTGCAGTTCGCCATCCAGCAGGACGGCGACGAGGATCGCATCTTCGTGCTGGAGGTCAATCCCCGGGCTTCGCGCACCGTACCCTTCGTGTCCAAGGCCACCGGGCTGCAACTGGCGAAGATCGCGGCGCGCTGCATGGTCGGGCGCAGCCTGGGCGACCAGCGCGTGCCCGAACAGGTGGTGCCCGGCTACTTCAGCGTGAAGGAGGCGGTGTTCCCCTTCGTCAAATTCCCCGGCGTGGATCCGATCCTCGGGCCGGAGATGAAGTCCACCGGCGAGGTCATGGGCGTGGGGCGCAGTTTCGGCGAGGCCTACGTGAAAAGCCAGATCGGTGCCGGCACCCGTCTTCCGGAGCCGGGCTCGGGCAAGGTGTTCCTGTCGGTGAAGAACAGCGACAAGCCGCGCATGGTCGAGGTGGCGCGCGAGTTGGCCGCGATGGGCTTCGCCCTCAGCGCCACGCGCGGCACCGCGCAGGCGCTGAGCCAGGCCGGCCTGCAGGTCGAGGTGGTCAACAAGGTCACCGAGGGCCGTCCGAACGTGGTGGACATGATGAAGAACGGCGAGATCGCGCTGGTGGTCAACACGGTCGAGGAGCGACGCAACGCGATCGTCGACTCGCGTGCCATTCGCACCAGCGCGCTGGCCGCGCGGGTCGCCACCTTCACCACCATCGCGGGTGCCGAGGCGGCGGTCGAAGGCATGAAGTGCCTGCGCAGCCTGGAGGTCTACCCCTTGCAGGCTTTACACCAAAGCCTGGCTTTGGCACACTGAAAGTTTGGCCGGGCGCGATAGCCTCCGGCGCTTTTCCCTTTTGTCCAGATTGTCCAGAGGATTCTTCGTTCCCATGCCTACCCCCATGACCCGCCGCGGCGCGGAGAAACTGCGCGCCGAGTTGCAGCGTCTGAAGTCGGTCGAACGCCACGCGGTGATCCAGGCCATCGCCGAGGCCCGCGCGCAGGGCGACCTGTCGGAGAACGCCGAGTACGAGGCGGCCAAGGACCGCCAGGGATTCATCGAGGGACGCATCGCCGAGGTCGAGGGCAAGCTGTCGTCGGCGCAGGTGATCGATCCCGCCGAGCTCGACGCCGGCGGGCGCGTGGTATTCGGCGCCACCGTCGAGTTGTGCGACGAGGACAGCGGCGACGAGGTCTCCTACCAGATCGTCGGCGACGACGAGGCCGACCTGAAGCAGGGCATGATCTCGGTGAGTTCTCCCATTGCCCGCGCGCTGATCGGCAAGGAGGAGGGCGATCTGGTGAAGGTCATCGCTCCGGCCGGAACCCGCAGCTACAGCATCGTCAAGGTTTCCTACGCCTGAGTCCGCGAGCCCGTCCGCCATGTCTCCCCTTCGCCGACTCCGCCTGCAGATCGTCCTGGTGGGCCTGTGGCTGGGCGGACTGGCCGCGGTGGGCCTGATCGGAGCACCCACCGCCTTCGCGCTGGTGTCGCCCAGGATGGCGGCCGCCGCGGTGGCCAGCAGCATGTTCCACGCGATGGCCCTGGCCGGAGTGGTACTGGGCGCGGCACTGTTGGTGATCGAGAGGAGCCGCAGCTCGGGCATGGACACGCCGCTGCTGCTGGTCATGGGCGGGCTGTTCTTCGACGTGCTGGGCGAATTCGTGGTCGTGCCCAACTTGCTGGCGGCCGCCGCGGCCGCGGCGCCCGGCGCCTCCGCATGGCACGTGGCCGCCAGCGCCGCCTATGGCGGGCAGGCGCTGTGCGTGCTGGTTTATGCCTGGCTGCTGCCTTCGCAACTCGGGCGCGATCTGCCGCGCCCGAGCGCCTGAGTGCCCGGGCTCAGCCCAGGCGCACCTTCTTCACACTGGAGCGTCGCGGCTTGGCGCGCTTGACCTTTCCCGTCGGCGTCACACGCTGGTTGCCCAGCACGGTCAGGCGCTTGACCTTCGGCCGATGGGTCGGGCTGCTCGAGGGCACCACCACCTTGACCTTGCGCGGCCCGGCGCCCCGGCCGGCGCGCTCGGACGCTTCCGACTCCTTCGGCGGCAGGGGCCTGAACAGCACCAGGATGCGTCCGATGCTCTGCACCGGCGCGGCACCGAGGCGCTCGCAGATGCTCTCGAGCATGCGCGCGCGTTCGTCGCGGTCGTCGCCGGCCACGCGCACCTTGATCAGGTCGTGGGCCGTCAGGGCGCGGTCGATCTCGGCCAGCACGGCCTCGCTCAGGCCGGCGTCTCCGATCAGTACGCTGGGCTTGAGGGGGTGGGCCAGTGCGCGCATCGCGCTGCGCTCGGCAGGGGTCAGGAGTAGGACGCTCATGGGCACATTATCCGTCTTCTGGCCGCCGCATCCCGCGAGCGGCCTGCAAATTTCCGCGGCAAGCGCATGAAGAAGAACCGTTTCAGCAAAAAGTGGCTCAACGAGCACCTGCACGATCCCTTCGTGAAACAGGCGCAGAAGGACCACTACCGATCGCGTGCCGTGTACAAGCTGCAGGAGATCGACGAGGCCCATCGGCTGGTGCGCCCCGGGCAGTTCATCGTCGAACTCGGCAGCGCCCCCGGCGCCTGGTCGCAATACCTGGCGCGACGCCTGGGAAGCGACGCCGGCGGGGCCTTGCGCGGGCGCGTCCTCGCCCTCGACCTGCTTCCCATGGAACCGGTGGAGGGGGTGGAGTTCATCCAGGGGGATTTCCGGGAGGCCGAGGTGCTGCGGCACATCGAAGGCCTGCTCGCCGGGCGGCGCGTCGACCTGGTGCTGTCCGACATGGCACCGAATCTTTCGGGGATCGCCTCGGCCGACGCCGCGCGCGTCGAACACCTGGCGGATTTGGCGCTGGAATTCGCCGGCCAATGGCTGACCGAGGAGGGCTCGCTGCTGATCAAGACCTTCCACAGCGGCTTCTTCAGCCAGATCGTGGCGCGCTACAAGCAGCGCTTTCGCAGCGTCAAGACCCTCAAGCCCAAGGCCTCGCGCGAGCGCTCGGCCGAGGTGTTCGTGCTGGCCATGCACCCGAAGCCGGACGGGGATGAATAATCCGGGCTATCATGGTCGCGTTTTTGATAGAAAACAAGAATACCAATTTCGGACCGGTGCTTGACCCTGCTGAGGCTACGGGAATTCCCGGATTTGCAAAGGACCTGCTCGCCGACTGAGCAGAATCAGGGCGTGGGGGCTTGATTCGCCTAGAATCGGCAACACATTGAAGGGAACGATGCGCAACGTCGGTCCCCGCGGGGCTTGAGGAGTCTGTCTTGAACAATCAATGGTTTTCCAAGGTCGCAATCTGGCTGGTCATCGGCCTGGTGCTGTTCACCGTGTTCAAGCAGTTCGACCGCAGCGCGCCGGCCGACACGGTGAGCTACACCCAGTTCATGCACGAGGCCAAGCAGGGCCGCGTGAAAAAGGTGGTGGTGCACCAGAGCGGCACGCTCGACGTGACCACGACCGACGGCAACAAATATTCCCTGACCTCTCCCGGCGACCTGTGGATGACCGGGGACCTGATGAAGGACGGCGTGCAGGTGGTGGGTGCTCCGCGTGAGGAGCAGTCCTTCCTGATGCAGATCCTGATTTCCTGGTTCCCGATGCTGCTGCTCATCGGCGTGTGGGTGTACTTCATGCGTCAGATGCAGGGCGGAGGCCGGGGCGGCGCCTTCAGTTTCGGCAAATCCAAGGCGCGGCTGCTCGACGAGTCCAGCAACACCATCACCTTCGCCGACGTCGCCGGCTGCGACGAGGCCAAGGAAGAGGTCAAGGAACTGGTCGACTTCCTGCGCGATCCGCAGAAATTCCAGAAGCTGGGCGGGCGCATCCCGCGCGGCGTGTTGCTGGTCGGGCCTCCCGGGACCGGCAAGACCCTGCTGGCCAAGAGCGTGGCCGGCGAGGCCAAGGTGCCGTTCTTCTCGATTTCCGGCTCCGACTTCGTCGAGATGTTCGTCGGCGTCGGCGCGTCGCGGGTGCGCGACATGTTCGAGACGGCCAAGAAGCACGCCCCCTGCATCATCTTCATCGACGAGATCGACGCCGTGGGCCGCCATCGCGGCGCCGGCCTGGGCGGCGGCAACGACGAGCGCGAGCAGACCCTCAACCAGATGCTGGTGGAGATGGACGGCTTCGACACCAATCTCGGCGTGATCGTGATCGCGGCCACCAACCGCCCCGACATCCTCGACCCCGCGCTGCTGCGCCCGGGACGCTTCGACCGCCAGGTGTACGTGCAACTGCCCGACATCCGCGGGCGCGAGCAGATCCTGGTGGTGCACATGCGCAAGGCCCCGGTGGGCCCGGACGTGCGCGCCGACATCCTGGCGCGCGGCACCCCCGGCTTCTCCGGCGCCGACCTGGCCAACCTGGTCAACGAGGCTTCGCTGTTCGCCGCGCGGCGCAACGCCCGCCTGGTGGAAATGGAGGATTTCGAGCGCGCCAAGGACAAGATCATGATGGGCGCCGAGCGCCGCTCCATGGTCATGCCCGAGGACGAGCGCCGCAACACCGCCTACCACGAGGCCGGCCATGCGCTGGTGGCGCGCCTGATGCCCCAGACCGACCCGGTGCACAAGGTCACGATCATCCCGCGCGGGCGTGCGCTGGGCCTGACCATGCAGCTGCCCGAGGCCGACCGCTACAGCATGGGACGCGACCGCATCCTGAGCATGATCTCGGTGCTGTTCGGCGGGCGCATCGCGGAGGAGGTGTTCATGCACCAGATGACCACCGGCGCGTCCAACGACTTCGAGCGTGCCACGCAGCTGGCGCGCGACATGGTCACGCGCTACGGCATGTCGGACTCGCTGGGGCCGATGGTCTACGCCGAGAACGAGGGCGAGGTGTTCGTCGGGCGCTCGATCACCAAGACCACGCATGTGTCGGAGCAGACCATGCAGAAGGTCGACGCGGAGATCCGCCGCATCATCGACGAGCAGTACGCGCTGGCCCGCAAGCTCATCGAGGACAACCAGGACAAGATGCACGCGATGGCGCAGGCGCTGCTGGAGTGGGAGACCATCGACTCCGAGCAGATCGAGGACATCATGTCCGGACGTCCGCCGCGCCCGCCACGCCCGCCGGGAACCCTGCCGACCAACCAGCCCCCGAACGCCGGGCGCAGCAGCGGCGGCCTGCCCAGCGACGCGCCCAGCGCCAATCCGGTCTGATCCGGTGCTGGTCCGGTCTTGACCGAGCTGGTGTCGACGGGCCACGCGCCCGGCCTTCCCCCCGCGAGGGTGTGGCAGGCCGGGCGTTTCGCATTGGAGCTGCGGCGCACGTTGCTGATGGGCATCGTCAACCTGACGCCCGATTCCTTCTCCGACGGTGGCCAGCATGCCGGCGCCGATGCCGCGCTGGCCCATGCCCGGCGCCTGCTGGACGAAGGCGCGGACATGCTCGACCTGGGCGCCGAGTCGACCCGCCCGGGCGCCGTGCCGGTGGACGACGACGAGGAATGGCGCCGCCTGGAGCCGGTGCTGCGCGAGCTGGTGCGCTGGCGGGTGCCGCTGTCGGTGGACACCTACCATCCGCGCACCATGCGGGCTGCCCTGGAACTGGGGGTCGACGTGATCAACGACATCCGGGCGCTGCGCGCGCCGGGCGCGCTGGAAGCGCTGGCCGACAGCCCGGCCGCCGGTGCCTGCCTGATGCACATGCAGGGCGAGCCGTCGAACATGCAGCAGGCTCCCCTCTACGACGACGTGAGCTCCGAGGTGCTGGACTTCCTCGGCCGGCGCGTGCGGGCGTTGCGCGATGCCGGCGTGGCGCTGGAACGCCTGTGCGTCGACCCGGGCTTCGGTTTCGGCAAGACGCGCGAGCACAATCTGCGACTGGCACGGGATCTGCCGCGCCTGCGCGGTCTGGGCTGCGCGGTGCTGGTGGGGGTGTCGCGCAAGTCCATGCTCGCCGCCACCTCGAGCCAGGCGCCCCACGAGCGCGTGGCCGCCAGCCTGGGGGCGGCGCTGGCCTGCGTGGCCGCCGGCGCGCACGTGGTGCGGGTGCACGACGTGGCCGCCACGCGCGACGCGGTACGTACCTTCGAGGCGATGCGCGCCTGAGTCCGCGCGCGCGCATCGTTCATCCACAGTCCTTACGGGAGCGGCGATCTTGGGCAGCAGGAAATACTTCGGCACCGACGGGGTGCGCGGGCGCGTGGGCACGGCGCCGATCGTTCCGGAATTCGGTCTGCGCCTGGGCCATGCGGCCGGGCGGGTGCTGCGCGCGAAGGGGCCGAGGCGTCCGACGGTGCTGATCGGCAAGGACACGCGCATCTCGGGCTACATGCTGGAGGCGGCCCTGGAGTGCGGCTTCTCCGCCGCCGGTTGCGACGTCGTGCTGGTGGGGCCGCTGCCCACGCCGGGCGTGGCCTATCTGACGCGCGCGCTGCGCCTGGACCTGGGGGTGGTGGTCAGTGCATCCCACAATCCCTACGCGGACAACGGCATCAAGTTCTTCTCCGCCGGCGGCAGCAAGCTGCCCGACAGCTGGGAGCTGGAGGTGGAGGCGGAGCTGCCGCGCGCCGAGGGTTGCGTGCCGTCCGAGCAGTTGGGCAAGGCGCGGCGCCTGGACGATGCCGCCGGACGCTACATCGAGTTCTGCAAGAGCACCTTCCCCAATGACCGCACCCTCAAGGGGCTGCGCCTGGTGGTCGACTGCGCGCACGGCGCGGCCTACCACATCGCGCCCTCGGTGTTCCACGAGCTGGGCGCCGACGTCGTGCCCATCGGAGCGCAGCCGGACGGGTTCAACATCAACCAGGGCGTGGGCGCCACCGCGCCCCAGGCGCTGATCGCGGCGGTGCGCGAACAGCGCGCCGACTACGGCATCGCGCTCGACGGCGACGCCGACCGGCTGCAACTGGTCGACGCCAGCGGGCGGCTGTTCAACGGCGACGAACTGCTGTACCTGCTGGCCATGGACCGCCGGCCGCCCGGCGTGGTAGGAACGTTGATGACCAACCTCGCGGTGGAGCAGGCTCTGGCGGCGCAGGGCATGGAGTTCGTGCGCGCCGCGGTGGGCGACCGCTACGTGCTGGAGGAATTGCTGGCGCGCGACTGGAAGCTCGGCGGCGAGGGTTCCGGGCACATGCTGCTGCTGGACCGCCACACCACCGGCGACGGCATCGTCGCGGCGCTGCAGATGCTCGAACTGGTGGTGCGCAGCGGGCGCTCGCTGGCCGAACAGTTGGCCAGCCTGCGACTGCTGCCGCAGACCTTGCTGAACGTGCGCATGCGCGACGGGCTGGACTGGAAATCCCACGCCGGACTGGCACAGGCCAGCAGCCGGGTGCGCTCGGAGCTGGGGGGGCAAGGGCGCCTGCTGGTGCGCGCCAGCGGCACCGAGCCGGTGTTGCGCATCATGGTCGAGCACCCCGATTCCGGCTTCGGCAAGGCCTGCGCGCAACGCCTGGGCGATGCGCTGCAGCAGGACTGAGGGTTTCGGCGGGGCGCGCGACACTTCTGGGTCGTTCACCAAAGTGTCATAATTCGAGTATCCAATGAGCGTCCAGACACCAGCCTCTGACTGGTGCATGACCTCAGGAGAAACTTGCATGTCGATCAATACGACCCGCCGCCAACAGCTCAAGCTGGCCCTCGCCACCGCGGGCCTGGTGGTCGCCACTTCCGTGGCTCCGATGGCCGCCCACGCTGCCGACGTCACCCTGCTGGAGACCGGCTCCACGCTGCTGTACCCGCTGTTCAACCTGTGGGTGCCCGACTACACCAAGGCGCACCCCGGCGTGCGCATCACCACCCAGGGCACCGGCAGCGGCACCGGCATCGCGCAGGCGATTTCCGGCGTGGCCCAGATCGGGGCTTCCGACGCCTACATGAGCGACGGCCAGATCAAGCAGAACCCCAGCATCCTGAACATTCCCCTGGCCATCTCGGCGCAGACCGTGAACTTCAACGTTCCGGGCCTGAACAAGGACCACCTGAAGCTCGACGGTCCGGTGCTGGCCGGCATCTACGGCGGCACGATCAAGAACTGGGATGACGCCGCCATCAAGGCGCTGAACCCCGGCGTGAAGCTGCCCAACCACACCATCGTGCCGATCCACCGCACCGACGGCAGCGGCGACACCTTCATTTTCAGCCAGTACCTGTCCTTCGCCGACACCAAGTGGAACGGCAGCGTGGGCTACGGCACCACCATCAGCTGGCCGGCGGTGCAGGGCGGCGTGGGCGCCAACGGCAACCCCGGCATGGTGCAGGCTTGCCAGCAGACCCCGTACTCGATCGCCTACATCGGGGTGAGCTTCCATGAGCAGGTCGCCAAGGCCGGCCTGGGCACCGCGATGCTGAAGAACCGCGCCGGCAAGTTCCTGCTGCCGACCCCCAAGACCGTCAGCGCCGCCGCCGACGGGCTGATCGCCAAGACCCCGGCCGACGAGCGCCTGAGCCTGGTGTTCGCCCCGGGTGCCGAGTCCTATCCCATCATCAACTACGAATACGCGATCGTCAACGCCAAGCAGGCCAACCCCGAGCAGGCCAAGGCGATCAAGGAATTCCTGGGCTGGGCGGTGGAAGGCGACGGCGGCAATGCCTCCAAGTACCTGGAAGCGGTGCGCTTCATCGCGCTGCCCAAGCACATCCAGGAGCTGAGCAAGGCCCAGATCGCGAAGATCCAGTAATCAGCCTCGGCGCGCGCGCCCCACGGCGCGTGCGCAGCAGCTTCGGCACCCTTGCGGGTGCCGAAGCTGTTCTACAGGTTTGCAACCCGAGCCCCAGGTGTAAGCAAGCATGAAATGGTTTCAACGCGGACTGCAGGCGACTTCGGCGCTGATCCCGCTGGGTCTGATCGCCCTGTTCGTGTTCCTCACCGCCTATTCCTGGCCGGCGATTCGCTTCAACGGCTTCGGCTTCCTGTTCTCCAACACCTGGAGCCTGGGCAACCTGTACGGCGATCCGGTGCACGTGAACGGCGCGCTGGTTCCCCCGGGCGCGCACTACGGCATCTGGGTGTTCATCGTCGGCACGCTGGCCAGTTCGGCGCTTGCGCTGCTGCTGGCGGTTCCGGTGGGCATCGGCGTCGCGCTGTACCTGGTGGAATACGCGCCGCACCGACTCAGCGGCGCCTTCGCGCAGATCGTCGAACTGCTGGCCATGGTGCCCAGCGTGGTCTACGGTCTGTGGGGTTTCGAGGTGCTGGCACCGCTGACCCTCAAGTATCTCGCGCCGGCCATCTCCTCGGCGGTTCCCTTCCTGTCCTTCTTCTCCACGCCGGCCAGCAGCGGCTTCGGCCTGTTCACGGCCAGCCTGGTGCTGTCCCTCATGGTGCTGCCGGTGATCGCCAGCACCCTCATCGAGGCCCTGCGCCGGGTGCCGCGCGAGCTGCGCGAGTCCTGCTTCGCGCTGGGCGCCACGCGGGCCGAGGTGCAGCGCCGCGCGCTGCTGCCGGCCGTGCGCACCCCGCTGATCGGCGCCGTGATCCTGGCCCTGGGGCGCGCCCTGGGCGAGACCATGGCGGTGTTGATGGTCAGCGGAGGAGCCCTGAACTACCTGCCCGGATCCCTGTTCAGCCCGATCACCAGCATGGCCGCCTTCATCGCCTCGCAGCTCGACAGCGCCCTGCAGGACACCAGCGGCATGGCGGTGCGCTCGCTGGCCGAGATTGCCCTTGTACTCCTCATCATCGCGGTCATCGTCAATGTCCTCGCTCGCATCCTCACGCGACGTGTTGCAGTCGCCGGTTGAGTCCGTGCTGCGCGTATCGCGCAGGCGCCGCATCGACGCGGTGCTGTTCGGCATTTTCTGCGCCCTGTCCTTCGTGCTGGTGGTCGTGCCGCTGGCCGACATTCTCTGGACCGTGCTGTCGCGCGGCGCCAGGGCGCTGAACCTGACGGTGTTCACCCAGGTCACCAACGGCATCAGCGGCGGCCTGCTCAACGCCATCGAGGGCACCTTGGTGCTGAGCGCCGGCGCGATCCTGATCGCCGCGCCGGTGGGGGTGATCACCGGCATCTACCTGGCCGAGTACGGCGAGGGAGCCTGGGGACGCTCGGTGCGCTTCCTGGCCGACGTGCTCACCGGCGTGCCCTCCATCGTGCTGGGCTATTTCAGCTACGTCACCCTGGTCGAGGGCCTGGGCTGGCAGTTCTCGGCCCTGGCCGGGGCGCTGACCCTGGCGCTGATGATCGTTCCCTACATCGCGCGCTTCACCGAACTGGCCATGCGTCAGAACCCGGCGAGCCTGCGTGAGGCCGGCTACGCGCTGGGCTGCAAGGAACCCCAGGTGGTGTTCAAGATCCTGTTGCCGGCGGCCCGCTCGGGCGTGATCACCGGAGTGCTGCTGTCGCTGGCCATCTCGGTGGGCGAGACGGCGCCGCTGATCTACACCGCTGGCTGGTCCAACTACCTGTGGAACGGTCAGCTCACGCGCGAGCCCATCGGCTACCTCACCTACGTGATCTGGAGTTTCATCAACCAGCCCTTCGCCTCCGCGCATGCGCTGGCCTACGCGGCCGCCTTCCTGGTGATCGCCGTGGTGCTGGTGATCAACATCGCTACCCGCATCTTCCTGCGCAAGCGCCTGTGAACCTCGCCTTTCGAGATCCGACGATGAATCAACCGGCAACCGAGCCGAACGCGCCGAGCACGACGCGCGTGTCGGTGCGCAACGTCAACTTCTATTACGGCAAGTATCACGCGATCAAGGACGTCAGCCTGGAGATCGCGGACCGCCAGGTCACCGCCTTCATCGGCCCTTCGGGCTGCGGCAAGTCCACGCTGCTGCGCATTTTCAACCGCATGTTCGAGCTGTATCCGGAGCAGCGCGCCGAGGGCGAGGTGATGTTCGACGGCCGCAACATCCTGGCCAAGACCGAGGACGTATCGCTGCTGCGCGCGCGCGTGGGCATGGTGTTCCAGAAGCCCACGCCGTTCCCGATGTCCATATTCGAAAACATCGCCTTCGGCATCCGGCTGTACGAGAAGCTGCCGCGCGCCGACATGGAGGAGCGCGTGCACTGGGCGCTGACCAAGACCGCGCTGTGGGACGAGGTCAAGGACAAGCTGCACCAGAGCGGCCTGAGCCTGTCGGGCGGGCAGCAGCAGCGCCTGTGCATCGCGCGCGCCATCGCCATCCGCCCCGAGGTGCTGCTGCTCGACGAGCCGACCTCGGCGCTGGACCCGATCTCCACCGGCAAGATCGAGGAACTGGTGACCGAGCTCAAGACCGACTACACGGTGGCCATCGTCACCCACAACATGCAGCAGGCCGCGCGCGTGTCGGACTACACGGCCTATATGTACCTGGGCGAGCTCATCGAGTTCGGCGATACCAACCAGATCTTCCTCAAGCCGCGCAAGCAGCAGACCGAGGACTACATCACCGGCCGTTTCGGCTGAACGCGCGCCAGGAGATCCATCCATGGACAAGCACCTTTCCACCCAGTTCGACGCCGAGATCAGCGCCATCACCACCCGCGTGCTGGAGATGGGCGGCCTGGTCGAGTCGCAGATCGCGCAGGCGGTGTACGCGTTGCGCCACTTCGACGCCGAGGCGGCGCGCGGGGTGATGCTCACCGAGAAGCGCGTGAACCAGCTCGAGGTGGAGATCGACGCCGACGTGGCGCAGATCATCGCCAAGCGTCAGCCCACCGCGCGCGACCTGCGCCTGATGCTGGCCATCTCCAAGACCATCACCAACCTCGAGCGCGTGGGCGACGAGGCCGACCGCATCGCGCGCATGGCGCGCGACCTGGTCGAGGCCGGCGCCAACCTGAGCATTTCCTTCAACGAGATCATCCGCGAGTCCGACCTCGCGGTGGCGCAGATCCGCAAGGCGCTGGACGCCTTCGCCCGCCTGGACGAGCGCGCTGCGGTGGACATCGTCACCGCCGACAGCGCCATCGACGCCGAGTTCGACTCCTTCATGCGCAAGCTCATCACCTACGTCATGGAGGACCCCCGCAACATCTCGGCCAGCCTGGACATGGTGTTCATCGCCAAGGCCATCGAGCGCATCGGGGATCACGCCAAGAACATCGCCGAGTTCGTCATCTACGTGGTGCGCGGCACCGACGTGCGCCACAACAAGGAAGCCTTCAACGAGGTGGCGGGAACCCTCTGAACCCCGACGCGCGCGCCGAGGGAGGGAGGCGCGCCAGCCCGAGTCCGATCCATGCCCAGCAACATCCTGATTGTCGAAGACGAGCCCGCGATCGCGGAACTTCTCGCGGTGAACCTGCGCCACGCCGGGCATTGCCCCATCGTGGCGGGAAGCGCCGAGGAGGCCCTGCGCCTGATCCGCGACGTGCTGCCGGACGTGATGCTGGTGGACTGGATGCTGCCGGGCATGTCCGGCGTGGCCCTGCTGCGCGAACTGCGCCAGGGCGCGCGCACCCGCGCCATCCCGATGATCCTGCTGACCGCGCGCAGCGAGGAGACCGACACCATCGCCGGGCTCGACGCCGGCGCGGACGACTACATCACCAAGCCCTTCTCGCCCAAGGAACTGCTGGCGCGCATTCGCGCGGTGCTGCGCCGACGCTCGCCCCAGCTCACCGACGAGCCGGTGCGCGCCGGGGCGCTTGCCGTCGACCCCGGCACCCGGCGGGTGACCTACACCGCGGCGGACGGCGCGGAGAAGGAATTGCGCCTGGGGCCCACCGAGTTCAAGCTGCTGCATTTCATGATGACCCACCCGGAGCGCGTGCACAGCCGGGGCGCACTGCTCGACAAGGTGTGGGGCGACCACGTGTTCATCGAGGAACGCACGGTGGACGTGCACATCAAACGTCTGCGCGAGGCGCTGGCCCCGGCGAATTGCTCGGAGCTGGTCGAGACGGTGCGCGGAGCCGGATACCGGTTCACGCAGCGCCAGGGCGCCACCACAGCCGGCTGAGCCCGCGGCTGCTCCCATGCGTTCCCTGATCATTCGCCTGGCCGCCATAGTGGCCGTGATGGCGCTGGCGGGCGCGCTGGCCGCGCATTGGCTGGGCGACACGGCCGGCTTGGCGCTGGCCTGCGCGATCGCGCTGGGGGTGATCGGCTTCGACACGCTTGCCCGCGCCCGGCTGCTGACCTGGCTGCGCTTTCCCCAGCGCGACAGCATTCCGGCCTCGATCGGAGCCTGGGGCGAGGTGTTCTATCGCAGCGCGCGCCAGCTGCGCCTTTGGCAAAACCGTGTGCAGCGCGAGGAGAACAAGCTCGCGCGTTTCATCGAGGCCTTGCAGGCCTCGCCCAACGGCGTGATGCTGATCGATGCGCAAGGGCAGATCGACTGGTGCAACGCCACCGCTGCGGGGCATTTCGGGCTCGACCCGCGGCGCGACATGCGCCAGCATGCGGTGCACCTGATCCGCAACCCCGAGTTCGTCGCCTACCTGGCCGGGCGCCAGTTCGCCGAACCGCTGCTGATGCGCCGCAACGGCAGCCAGGGCACGTTGCTGCTGAGCGTGCAGGTGATTCCCTACGGCGATGGCGACCGCCTGCTGCTGTCGCGCGATGTCACCCAGATCGAACGCACCGAGGCGATGCGCCGCGACTTCGTGGCCAACGTCTCGCACGAGATCAAGACGCCCCTGACCGTGATCGCGGGCTTCGTCGAGACCCTGCGCAACCTGGATCTTTCCGCCGAGGAGCGCGAACGCATGCTGGTGCTGATGCAGCAGCAAAGCGACCGCATGCGCCATCTGGTGGAGGACCTGCTGACCCTGGCCCACCTGGAGGGCGACCCGCACCAGCCTTCCGAGGAATTGCTGGACATGCCCAACATGGTGGCGCGCCTGGCCGCCGACGCGCGCGCGCTGTCGGGCGGGCGCCATCGCATCGAGGCCGAGGCCGACCTGAGCAAGCTGCGCGGCGCCGGCGGCGAACTCTCCAGCGCCTTCGGCAACCTGGTGAGCAACGCCGTGCGCTACACCCCCGAGGGCGGCCTGATCCAGATCCGCTGGCGAGTGCTCGACACCGGCCTGGGCGAGGCGGTGGGCGAGTTCAGCGTCACCGACGACGGTATCGGCATCGCGGCCGAGCACATCCCGCGCCTGACCGAGCGCTTCTACCGCGTGGATCGCGGACGCTCGCGCGAATCGGGCGGGACCGGACTGGGCCTGGCCATCGTCAAGCACGCGCTGCTGCGCCACCAGGCGGAGTTGCGCATTTCCAGCCAGTTGGGCGAGGGCAGCACCTTCAGCGCCCGCTTTCCGGCGCAGCGCGTGGTGCTTGCGCAACCGGTGGCACCGCAGGAGCCGGCCGTCGAGCACGGCGCCTGATCGCACCGCGGCCGATCGCGCGGTGCGGCGCCGCCTCGGGAGACTCCGGGGAGCGGCGGATAAGCGGCGGATTTCAGCCCGGCTCGGAGTTGCGCGAGTCGATCAGCACCTGGTGGCTGCTGCGGCCCGTGTGCCAGCCGCGGGCGCGGCGCCAGTTGCCGGCGCCGTCCATGTCCCAGGCGTTGCCGGGGTTGGTCCAGTGCACGCGCAGGCCCTCGGCGATGACCTTCGCCTTGGCGGCGGGGTCGAGGATGGGCGCGGCGATCTCGACGCGCCGGAACAGGTTGCGCTCCATCCAGTCGGCCGAGGAGATCCATACGTCCTCGGCGCCGTCGTTGTGGAAGTAGAACACCCGCGAATGCTCCAGGAAGCGCCCGATCACCGAGCGCACCCGGATGTTCTCCGACAGCCCGGCGATGCCAGGTCGCAGCATGCAGGGGCCGCGCACCAGCAGGCGGATCTCCACGCCGGCGCGCGCGGCCTTGTACAGCTCGCCGATCACCGTGGGCTCGACCAGCGCGTTCACCCGCGCCCAGATGCGCGCCGTCTTGCCGGCGCGCGCCAGGCGCGCTTCGTGGCGGATGGAGCGGATGAGCTTGTCCAGCAGCGAGAAGGGCGACTGCCACAGCCGGCGCAGGGGCGCGAACTGGGAGGAGCCGGTGATTTCCAGGAACACCTGATTGACGTCGGCGCAGATGGCCTCGTCGGCGGTCATGAGTCCGAAATCGGTGTACAGGCGCGCGGTGCGGGTGTGGTAGTTGCCGGTACCCAGATGCACGTAGCGCCGCAGCTGCTCCGCGCGCCGCCCGACGCGTTCGCGGCGCACCACCATGAGCATCTTGGCGTGGCACTTGAAGCCCACCACGCCGTACACCACGTGCGCGCCCTCGGCCTCCAGGCGCGCGGCCCAGTTGATGTTGGTCTCCTCGTCCAGGCGCGCCATCAGTTCGAGCACAACGGTGACTTCCTTGCCGTTGCGCGCGGCCTCGATCAGCGCCTCCATCAGGTCGGAGGTGTGCCCGGCCCGGTAGATGGTCTGCTTGATGGCCAGCACCCGGGGATCGCGCGCGGCGGTGCGCACCAGGTCCACCACCGGGGCGAAGCTGTCGTAGGGGTGGTGCAGCAGCACGTCGCCGGCGCGGATGCGTTCGAACAGTTCGGGCTCGGCGCCCGGCCAGCCGGGCAGCGCCGCCGGCAGGTGCGGCGGATAGGTCAGGCGCGACTGCGGCAGCATGTCGATGATCGACTGCAGGCGCGCCAGGTTGACCGGACCGTCCACGCGGAAGCAGTCGCGCGCGTGCAGCCCGTTCTCGCGCATCAGGCGCTCGAGCAGCGGCTGCGGGCACGCGGCGGTGACCTCCAGGCGCACGGCGTCGCCGTAATGGCGTGCGCGCAGTTCGCCCTGCAGGGCCGTGCGCAGGTTGGTGATCTCGTCGTCGTCCACGAACAGCTCGCTGTTGCGGGTGACGCGGAACTGGTGCACTCCCAGCACCTTCAGGCCCGGAAACAGATGCCCGGCGTAGGCCTGCATCAGCGACGACAGCAGCACGAAGCTGTGCTGCTTGCCATCCTCCACGAGCTCATGGGGCATTTCCAGCACCCGCGGCAGGGCCCGGGGGGCCTGGATGATGCCCAGGTCCACGTTGCGTCCGAAGGCGTCGGTGCCCTCGAGCATGACGGCGAAGTTCAGGCTCTTGTTGAGCACCTTGGGGAAGGGGTGCGCCGGATCGAGCCCGATGGGCGTGAGCACCGGCAGCACCTCGCGCTCGAAGTACGAGCGCGCCCAGCGTTCCTGGCGCGCCGACCATTCCCCGCTGGTGAGAAAGCGCACCCCCACGCCGTGCAGCATGGGGTAGATGGACTGTTGCAGCAGGCGGTACTTCTCGGCCACCAGCGCATGCGTGTCGTCGGCGATCAGGCGCAGCGCCTCGGCCACCGGCAACCCGTCCGGGGTCAGCGCCGCCGGTTCGTGCTCCAGCAGATCCTGCAGTTGCGCAACGCGGGTCTCGAAGAACTCGTCCAGGTTCGACGCCACGATGCACAGGTAGCGCAGGCGCTCCAGCGGCGGAATGTCGGGATCCTGCGCCTGCGCCAGCACGCGGCGGTTGAAGGCCAGGATGCCGATTTCTCGGTTGATCAGGGGGGAGGGCGCTGGCTTGGCCATGGATCGGCTGGAAACTCGCTCGGGCAGAATCGGGAAAGGCTTACGATCCCATATTCCCGTGAAATCTACATGACATCGTCAAGGGCGTGTCATCCGGCCGTGTTCCACTTGCGCCATGTCCCTGAAAGTCCAGCATCTCGCCGCCGTCGATCTTGGATCCAACAGCTTTCGCATGCTGGTGGGCAAGGCCGCCGAAAGCCCGCATGGGGCGCAGATCTATCCGCTGGATTCGCTGCGTGAGCCGGTGCGCCTGGGCGCGGGCCTGGACGAGAACAAGAGCCTCACCGAGGAAAGTCAGCAGCGCGCGCTGGCCACGCTGCGTCGCTTCGGCGAGCGCCTGCGCCAGTTCCATCCCGAGCGGGTGCGCGCGGTAGCCACCAACGCGGTGCGCGTGGCCAAGAACGCGCCGGCCTTCCTGGAGCGCGCGCAGCAGGCGCTGGGCTTTCCCATCGAGGTGATCGCCGGGCGCGAGGAGGCGCGGCTGGTGTACATCGGGGCCGCGCACTCGGTGACGCCATCGGCGGGCCATCGGCTCGTGGTGGACATCGGCGGCGGCTCCACCGAGTTCATCATCGGCTCCGGCCTGGAGCCGCGCACGATGGAATCCCTGTACATCGGCTGCGTGTCGATGACCCGCGAGTTCTTCCCGGCGGGTCGAGTCGACGAGCAGCGCATGAAATCCGCCGAACTGGCGGCGCGGCGCGAGATCCAGATCATCGCGCGCAACTTCCGCAAGACCGGCTGGGCCTCGGCGGTGGGATCCAGCGGCACGGCGCGCGCGTTGGCCGACATCCTGGTTGGCAGCCAGCTCAACGATTCCGGCGCCAGCCTGGGCATCACGCGCGGCGGGCTGCGGCGCCTGCGCAAGATCTACGTGCAGGCCGAGGACCTGAGCACCCTGCGCATGCCCGGACTCAAGCCCGACCGGCTGCCGGTGGCCGCCGGGGGGTTGGCCATCATGCTGGCGGTGTTCGAGGAACTGGGCCTGAAGGACATGGAGGCCACCGATGCCGGCCTGCGCCTGGGCGTGCTGTACGACCTGCTCGGGCGCGAGCAGCAGCAGGACATGCGCGAGCTCACGGTGCAGCAGTTCACGCAGCGCTACGCGGTCGACGCGCGCCAGGCCGCGCGCGTGGAGCAACTGGCGCTGACCCTGCTCGGGCAGATCGACCCGCTGGCCACGCCGGAGCGCCGCCAGGCGCTGCGCTGGGCCGCGCAGCTGCACGAGGTGGGGCTGTCGATCTCGCACAGCGCCTATCACAAGCATTCCGCCTACATCGTGGGCAACGCGGACATGCCGGGCTTCTCGCGCAGCGAGCAGGCGGCGATGGCCGAGATGCTGCTATGCCACGGCGGAAAGCTGAAGAAGCTGGGAGCCTTGACCGGCCCGCCGGTGGACCTGCGCGCGCTGCTGGCGTTGCGCCTGGCGGTGCTGCTGGCGCGCAACCGGCGCGACGTGGACCTCGACGGCGGGCTGCGTCTGCTGGGCGGGCCGCAGGGTGTGTCGGGCACGCGCGTCGAGGCCGCCGCACGCTGGCTGCGCGCTTCGCCGTTGACCCAGTACAGCCTGGAGCAGGAAGTCTCGGAGTGGCAGCGCGTCGGCCTGGACCTGCAGCTGCAGGTCCAGGCGCTGTCCTGAGGGGTAGTCCCGCAGTCGGCGCCGGGCCGCCCCAAGCCGACTGCGCCCCC